>JBEBJB010000024.1:0-75580 GCA_040080065.1 Pyrinomonadaceae bacterium | reverse complement strand
GATTCGTGATGGTAGGCAGCGTCCTGCTCGTCGCCGCAGTTTTGGTTGTCGGAGCCCTGCCAGAGAAAACGCAGGAAAAGATCCCGCTTCTTCCGACGCTTGCGGCTCCGGTTAAAAAGATTCTTCCGGATCGAATCCAGCAGCGGTTTCATCTTTGGCTCGACGGCTTTAACCCGCCGACACCCGAAACTTCCTGGTGGAAGGACGACTACGATGACTACTACAAAAAGCTCGTCGAAAAAGACCCGAACCTGCCGCAGATGCTCGCCGAAGACCCCGATCTACAAAAAACGATCAATATCGACGCGTGGTTCGACGTGCTCGCGTTCCAACCGGCTCAGGCGACTTTCGGACTGGCTTCCGGTGGAACGACCGGACGCGGTTTGGGGCTTGGTTATCCTGAATTGATACCTGTCGCTGACTCCGATTATGTCTTCGCGGCATTAGCCGAAGAACTTGGACTTTTCGGGGGTTTGTTGGTAACCTTTGCCCTAATTGTTTTCGTCAGCGCCGGTGTGCGGACGGCACGTGACTCGCGTGATATGTTTAGCAAACTTTGCTCCATCGGGCTTGCCGCATTTATCGGTTTTCAGGCCCTTGTGAACATAGGCGGAATAACGCGGGCATTGCCGATGACCGGGATCACGCTTCCATTTGTCAGTCACGGCGGATTTAGCCTGATTACGAGTTTTATGATGCTCGGCATGCTAATGGCGTTTTCTCACCGCACGAGCGTTGATAGGCGTAATGACGAATTTCAAACCGAATCTGAGCACCTTGTTTGAGCTATGGAAACCAACTTTAACATCACATCCGGAGCGATCAGCGACCGCGGCCTGAGCGAAAAGCGGCCGCAGAATGAAGATTCGTACCTCGAAATGGCACAGTGCGGCATCTATGCTGTCGCCGACGGTGTCGGCGGTGCTCAGGCGGGTGAAGTTGCGTCGCAGATGGCCGTTGAGATCCTCGGCGAAGCATTCACAAACCGCCGCGATGGGGATGACGCCGAATCCGTCATGCGCGAAGCGATACGGCAGGCAAATACGGCGATCCATCAGATGGCACAGGAGCTTCCGCAGCTCGCCAGCATGGCGACGACGATCGTCACGCTACATATTGCGGGCAACATAGCAACGATCGGCCACGTCGGAGATTCGCGGCTGTATCGCGTCGATCGCGACGGGAATCTGTTTGCCGAAACCGACGATCACTCAATGGTCGCCGAGGAGGTCCGTGCGGGCCGCATGACCGCCGAACAAGCCGAAAATCACCCCAGCCGCAACATCATCAGCCGAGCGCTCGGAGCCGAATCAACCGTCGATGTCGATCTCAAAACAATAATGATCGAACCCGGAACCGCATTTTTGCTATGTTCCGACGGTATAACGCGACACGTCACCGATCAGGAAATCAAAGGTGTACTAACGTTTGGCGGAGCCCCAAACGAGATATGTGAATACCTCAAAGGCGTTTGCTACGAACGCGGTGCCGAAGACAATCTGACTGCTGTTGTCGTAAAAGTTGCGACCGCGCACGCGGCTCAGCCGCAGGCTCAAGAATTCGTCGCTGCCGCCGAGAGTCATGTTGAGGTCGAAGAACCGACGGTTGCTACCGCAAGGCCTCCGGCACAGGAAACACCCGTCGTTATTGAGGACGAAGATGAGATCCTCGAACTTGAAACGCGGGAATTGGCAATGCCAAACGCTGAGACGCTAGAGTTCCCCGCGGAGCCAGCCGACAATTTGCCCGAGCTGAACGATCTGCCGAAAACACAGCCTTCGTTCGAAGACCCGGTGATAGAAACCGTAGTCGAAGAATCAGCGATCGAAGACGTTCAGCCGGCGATTCCCGCAAATGAGGCGAAAGAAGAGACCTTTTCAATGTTTGGAGGCGACGGTTCAAGCGTCGCTGATGAACAAAGTAATGGCTTGGCAGGAAAAGCCGCGATCGCATTCGCGATGCTCGTCCTCGGCAGTTTGATCGGTCTCGGAGTTTACCATTTCGCTTTGGCTCCTGCGACTGCCGACGTTCCTGATCAGAAACTGTCAGTGATGAAAACCGAAGACATCGCGTTCGGAAGTTTTGAAAAACTGCGGAGAACCGTCGACGCTGATCCGGCGGCTTATGTCAAAGAGGTCCCGCCAGCCGATGATGCCGAAGACTATTACCTGATCGGGCGAGCCCACCTTTTGATCGGTGATTTCCCCAAAGCCCGCCAAGCTCTGATCGAAGCACAAAAACAACTAGCCAAAGCGGAGCCCGCAAATGCGCGTGTGCTAAACAGCGACATCGCCACTGCTCTCGCGATCACAAATGATCCAATCCTACAAACCAAATTTAAGCAATCGCTCGAGGAAAATTTGAAACTGATATCGGGAACGTCAAATACAAACACAAACTCGTTCTCAAACCGCTAGCTGTTCTGACGCTTTGCTTCGAACAGGATAATTCCCGCCGCGACCGCGAGATTCAGGCTCTCAACACCTGTTGTCAACGGAATTCTGACCGATGCGTCACACATGGCGAGTTCTTCCGCCGAAAGCCCGTGAGCTTCTGAGCCGAATACGACAAGTGTAGGCTGTGTCCAATCATTTGCAGTGTGCAAAATCCCGCTTTCCGGGTTTGTTGCGACGATCCGCATTTCTCGCGTCCGGGCGAACGCCACGGCCTTGGCCATATCCATTCCCTGCTCGACCCGAAGCCTAAATGCCGATCCCATCGCGGCTCGCAGTGATCTTGGCGAAAAAGCATCGGCCGAGCCGGGCGATGTGATAACAGCAGAAACGCCCGCTGCTTCCGCAGTTCTAAGAACGGCCCCGAGATTCGCGGGATTGTTTACGTCCTGAAGAAAAACGACGAGCGAGCCGACAGTCGTCTGATCAAAATCAGTCGTTGGCCGCCGGGCAATCGCAATAATTCCCTGCGGGCTCGCGGTATCGGCTATAGTCTTAAAAAGACGGTCCGAAAGCTCGAAGACTGGAGCGTTTGTCCCTACCGACTCGACCAAAACCCGATCGTCGAAACCTTCCGCAACAAAACACTCCTCGATCTTGAGGTCGGCCGAAACAGCCTCGCCAACAAGCCGTTTCCCCTCGACAAATATCAACTCACGCACGCCACCATCACGCACTTTTCGAGCGTTGATCAGACGTTGGTTATCGCGGCTCGTTATCGCTTCCGGTATTGCCATTGTCACGATTTAATCATTTATTCGCACGTTTTCAAAAGGTGGGTAAGATCGCTCCGCTTAGTCCGGCATTGATCAGATTCCTGGCTCGTGTCGCTGGGTCGCCGACCGCTAACCACTAGGTTCCTAACTACCTATAACTCACTGTTTTGCGCTAATATCTTTCACACAACAAAAACTATCGGAGTGGCAATCAAATGTCCAAAAAGAATCAGGGAAAGAGATCGGCTGTCCGACAGGACGATGGATACCCGTTCGATACGGGCGACTGGGCAAAGTGGTCTAACAGAAAACGGCTCGACTGGATGATCAACTTCCGCGACCGCCTCGCAAATCAAAAAGCTAACACCTATTACAAACGGCACGGGATGACTGACAAGGATATGGAGCGGATCATTGCCGATACCGAAGAGATGGAAAAGGTCGTCCTTGGCGAAGAGTACAACGCCGCCCAGACGGCTGCCCGCAACGCTAAACCGCCTCGCCGGTCCGCCGAGATGCTTGGCCAGCTCATCGACGATCTGTCTGCCAACGACTATTACAAAGCCCGCCGCATCGGCTTGACAGACGAGCAAATAGACAAAATGCGAGCCGACACCGACAAATATCTTGCCGAGATCGAGGCGTGGGAACGCCGTCAAAAAGCAAACGAGATACTCGGCATTGCGAGGCCGGCCAAGCCCCCGACCGACCTATCCGGCGATGCCCTCATCGCCAAACCTGGAACCACATTTGACGATATCGACGACACGGCACTAAAAGCGGCGTTCGCGGCGGGCGACGAAGAAGCGGTCGATAGAGAATGGAACATCTGGATCGAAAAACTAGAAGCCAAAGCCGCCCGCGACCCCATCTTCGCCAAATGGTTCGAAGACTTCCGTGCCGACCAGGAAAAACTCCTCCGCTGGGACGAAACCATCGGCGAAGACGAGGATTAGGTTTGCTCAATCGGGAATTCGACGGATCTTAGCCGGCGTAGCGGGTAACAAGCATAAAGCCACGGGTGTAAACCCGTGGAACGGTAACAAAACAAATCAAAGCCCGCGAAGCGGGCGACAGCACATATATGCCGAAATCGGGTCTGCACCGTGAGACGTAAATCGCCATCCTCGAAGCCGCGCACCATTCGCGCCGCTACAACCGCCGGTTCTCTCGGCTCGTAATCTTTTCCATTGCTGTCATCGCGTCAAGTTAATTACATAAACCCCGCGCCGAGACAGTTCGGCGAGCAAGCGCGGCCACGGACGATGCTCGAATGCCGACAATGAGCATTCGATGAATTCCTAAGCCCGCGAAGCGGTAACAACTAGCTCACTTAGGCTCCCCGAATATTGCCCGTTACATTCCCGGTGTACCGCTTGCCACTCCGGCAGTCCCCGACCCTACCGATGGCGTACCTGAACCAATGTCCGGTGTGCCGGAACCAATGTCCGGTGTTCCCGAAGCGTTCTCCGCTTGGCGACATCTCTTCAGGGCTTCGCGAGCCGCCTTTAAGTCTCTTCCGGTTTCTCTCATTTCTCTTCGAATTTCGTTCAATTGTGCACTGCCGCCTGCGTTACCGGTTCCGCCGGTTGAATCGTTCGGATCAGAACTGCCAGTCATGTCCTGTAGAGCTTGACTTAACTGAGCCATCGTTTCTGATAATCTCTGAATTGTTTCTTCAATTTCCTCACATGCCATGATTTTATACCTCCACACTCATTAGCGAGAGCAAACGGCGTTCCGCGAAGATGTGCCTATTTCTTGAGTCCAGAAAAACGCGTAACCTCACATCTGTGTACAAAAACCTAACCTGCGCGAAATTGTACACACATGCGCGATTGGGGTTTTTGGCTTCAGTACTTGCCTATGGCGAATCGGGATTCATGACTTGCGGTGTCAAAATATTCTGCTTCTTCGGGCTACGCCCGTCTATGTGAGGAAAAGCTGCGCTTTTTCCGTCCAGGCTCCACGGTATACTCGGCTATGCCGCCGCTCGGCGCCGACCAAAATTGCCCAATGCTCCTTTGACACTAGCCCTGATTGGGTTCGTCGCCATGGCGACGGCCTGAATTTAGCCGTGGACGTTTGTCCACGGAAACGTGAACATAATGGCATCGTAGTCGCGTAGCGACGGTCTGAATTTAGCCGTGGTGTTTTAACCCACGGAAAGAATGAATATCACCCGGGGTTATTCCGTTCGTCGCTGGCGCGACGGGAATCATTCATTTAACGTACCGTGGACAAACGTCCACGGCTAAATTCAATTGACCGCTACACGGCCGAAAACCATCAAGCACTACCCAAAATTTCTCAGTCTAAATAGTTGCGATTTCTTGAGTTATTTCAACTCCCGATCGAGTTCGGCCTTTTTTGACTTTTCACTTTTGCCGTCGCCTCGATCCACCGACAACCAAGTTCAAATCGACGCGAAACGCCTAAAAACTCTAATATACTAATCAAGACTTTGATCCGCGTCGCGTCAGCGAACGCAGGAACCGTTTTAGTGGCAAAAGATTAGTGAGTAAATTAAATCACCAAAACCATGCAACATCTGTCCTACAAACATCACTACGGCAATCATAAAAACCAACACCCGTTCAGCGCTTTCAATTTCATGTTCGACGGCCTCCTTTATGCTCGAATCTGATTCGAGAGTTTTAATTTTCGCGAATCGGGTTCGTCTAAAGTAGTCCAAAACAAGAAGAGTGGCTTCTGCTGCAACTATAGCGGCACCGAACCGGTTTACCCAATGATGATCGCCTGTTGTCGATGCAACATAGAATCCAAGCGGCACAAGGACGATGGCAACAATTACTGCGCCATAAAAAACATACATTTCAAAAGAAGCTCGCTTTTGGTTTGATTCGAGTTGGCTGGGATCAATCATTTTTTTCTCGCACATCAATCGTCGTACCACGGGGAAGAATGGCCTTTCCAATCGAGTTAAGCTTTGCATTAAAATCTTTACTGAAAATTGGATGAAGACAAAGCTGGTTTCCACGACCAATGTTTGGCGGCGACAAGGCGTTGTAGTAGAAACTGCCAATAACGTACCGGTTGTCTTCTTCCTCAACTACCCCCACTATGCCCATACGCAGAAACATAGTTATCAGATCAATCATTTCATTGTTTGAATTATGTTTATGCAAAGAAAAATGTCGTGAGGTTCGATTCCACTGTTTTTCAAGATCCTCGTATTCAAATACAGTCTCGAAACCCGCAAATATTGCCTTCCCAACACGCTCAGCTTCTGAGTACACATGCTTGAAGGCACCAAATATTTCAAGAGCTATCTTTGACTCCATTTCTTCTACAGCGGCAACTACTACATCGTCCTTGAACTGGCTATAACCACCATGTTTTACATTATTCAAAACGACTATTCTCTCAAGTATTGTAAACAGCTGACGCGGCAAAAGCTGAGTATGCCGCAATATATATGACGTGACATCTTCGTCTGTACCATAGAGATTTTTGTGTACAGGAGGAAAAAAAGACGCCCAAAATGCCCAAACATCGTCCCGTTTATATAAATCATGCTTATCCAACTTCAAGGCAAGTTTTGGTTCATAAAGCTGGAGAAACAGTCTGTATCTAAATGCTGCAATTTGAAGTAGTTCAGTTGATGTCCACTGAACAAGGTCATAATTGACAAAATCTTTCAGCGGATTCGTGGACGCACGTCTAATCTCATGAACAATTTCAGACGGCAGGCCAAGCTTGATCTTAATACGGTCTGATGTGCTGTTAAAACTTGCAGTAAACCTAAGCAGAGCCCCAATTGTTCGGTCAAAGATATCATTCCCAACCTCATATTCGTCCATAGAGTCGAATATTAAGATAGCTCTTTTATTGACCTCCTCGAGGTAACGTTTGGCGGCCTCCATTGCGGTTGCCTGAGTTATATGATCATTCGCTTCTGAGTCGCTAGCAAAAATAGCTCGAACCCTATCAAAGATCTGATAAAAGAGCGTATCCCCCCAAACTTTCCTCCTAGCCGCTTTTAGAGATGTATCTCCATTCAGTTCAGTACCATACACCAGCGTCTGGGCAATTTTTTCGGCACTGTCGTTGAGTCGGTCTATGTCATCGTAATGGTCAATTTCTTCGTCCTGGTAAAGGTAATTTGCGATTTGCAGAAGATATTTTTGGCCCGGTCCTCGCCGCGACGCGCTTTCGTAAAGACTCGCGAGAAAGAAATCTAATATATGCAATGACCAGTCCTCAATAACTGCCTCAATTGGTCTTGCGTACCCAGTAACGCCTGTGGCTAATTTGCGCAACTCTGTGAATTGCGTGTGGGTCGTTACCTCAATTACAATTTGATACCGTTTCAGATCAACTCCTGCAGAATTTGTTCGCAACAGGCTGTCCATCGATAAAAACCGATTGTAACGATAACTGTTCAAAAGGGCGGTTTTGCCCGCTCCTCTCCGACCAATCACAATCGAAATCTCTTTTCTTAGTAGGGCATTGAATGACTTATTGTGTGGATCGAAAAGATGAGCCGCCACTTCATCATCCTTAATTTGAAATGCATCTGGGGGGCCAAGAGGGGCTTCTAAAGTTACATACTTCTTAATTCTATCTATTAGTGGTTTTCGCATAAGGCTATTCATGAATAACAACAGTTCTAGGGCGTATATGCTGCTACGGTAAAAAGGACTCTAATCTATAACTATTCCCTTAGGAAGAACGGCTTTTCCCATCCTGTTAAATGTTGCTTTGAAATATCTGCTAAATATCGGGTGAAGGCAAAGCGTAGTTCCGCGTGCAATATTTGGAGGCATCAAGGCATTATAGTAAAAATTGCCGACAACATAGCGATTGCCTTCATCAACTACCAAACCGACTATACCGATTCGCAGTAACATCTCAACCAGATCGACCATGTCATTGTCAGAACTATTTATGTGTAAGGCATAATTACGAGCGGTTCGTTTCCATTGCGTTTCGAGATCCTTGTACTCAAACACCGTCGGGAATCCTGCAAATATTGCTCGCCCCACCCTTTCCGCCCCTGAATACACATGCGAAAAAGCACTAAATATCTCTTGGGCGATTTGTCCATTCATTTTTTCAATCGCTTCAATAACCTCCTCGTCAAGAAATCGTCCGTAACCGCCGTGTCGGGCATAGTTCAAGACAACGATTTCCTGTAGCATCATGAATAGCTGCCTTGGTAAAAGTTGGGTGTGCCGTAGTATATATACAATAACGGCCTCTTCTTTCCCGAAATGGTTAACGTGGGCTGAACTGAAAAAAGATTCCCAAAATTGCCAGACATCGTCCCTAATATGGAAGTCTAGTTGCTTCAGTTGTTCGGCGATTTTAGGTGCATATAGTTGAAGAAACAACCTGTAACGAAACGCCGCAATTTGAAGTAATTCAGTTGATGTCCAGTTGACTAGGTCATAGTTGACAAAATCCTTCAACGGATTTGCGGATGCTCGTCTCAATTCATGAACAATCTCTGATGGAAGGCCAAGCTTAATCTTGATTTGGTCTGACGTGCTGTTAAAATTAGCTGTGAACCTAAGCAACGCCGCGATTGTTCGATCAAATAGCCTATTGCCTACTTCATATTCGTCCATTGAATCGAGAAGTAATAGAGCTTTCTTTCTGCTTTCGTCCAGATAAAACCTGGCCGCCTCCATGGCAACCTCTTGAGATACGTAGCCGCTGGATTCAAACCTGTCACTAGGAAAGATTGCTCGAATCTTGTGCCAAAGGGTCTCTCCCCAAATGAGTCTTCTGGCCGCAATTCTTGGCGTTTCGTCGCGGTGATCAATAGCCAAACCGCGTACTCTAGGTGATTCCTCACTTTGAAAAAGATAATTCCCGATCTGTACAAGATGCTTTTGACCGGGTCCTGTCCGTGATGCTTGCTCATACAATTTCGCGAGAAAAAAATCTAAAATGTTATCAGACCAATCCTGAACCACAGTCTCTATTGGTCGAGCGAAGCCGGAGTGGCCCGTGGCAAGTCTCCACAATCCTTCGAATTGCTTATGCACCTCTACATCAATCACGATTTGGTAACGCTTCAAGTCAAGACCAGCGGAATTAGATTTTAAGAGGCTGTTTTTTGCAAAAAACCGATTGTAACGATAGCTACTCAAGAGAGCGGTCTTGCCTGATCCGCGACGTCCAATCATGATAGAAATCTCATTGCGTAAAAGTGCGTTAAACGACTTACTATGAGGGTCGAACAGATGAGCGGCTACCTCATCGTCTCGAATCTGATACGCGTCCGGCGGTCCGAATGGAGCATCCAAGGTTACATACTTTTTAATCCTCTCTACTAGGGGTTTTTGCATAAGGCTATTTCTGATAGGAAATTGGATCCATGTGGATTACCAAACTCAAATCGGGAATAATCTGGCCGCGAGACGCGGGAAATCGCCCAAAGAGTGCTTGTTTACTTTTTGTTAACTTTTTTTGGGTTTGCCGAACATAGCACTGATTCGGGTTATTTTCAAGGCGGGTTATTATTTTTTTTTGGTGAAATGAGTTTTTTGTGATATTCTAGCTTCCAAAAAAACGAACAGTGGAGGCTGGAGGGATATTTTGGCGGGGCGAGATGCTTATTTAGAGCGGTTCATCCGGCAGCTTGCGCGGGTTCAGCGTTTGAACGCGGCGACAAAGGCATTTCGCGAAGCTAGAGAGCGGCGAGAGGCGGTGTTTGCTGAGATCCGACCGGTGTTCGACCGCCTCAAGGCTTACCTTCGGCAAATAAACGACACCAAATAACAGGAGAAAGAGCTATGGCAGAGACAGGGCATGCTAAGAATGTGGCTAATTTTGGGACGTTGATCACGTTTTGTGGGGGGTATGGGGCTGATTATGCTCCGACTAATGCTTTGATCCAGATTCCGGCGATGCAGGCTAAGTTGGCGGCGGGGCAGGCGGCTTTGGTGGATGTTCAGGAGAAGATCGTGCCGTGGAAAAACAAGGTGGCGGATCGTGAGAACATTTACAAGGGCGTTCGGCCGCTGTCGACGCGGATGCTCAATGCTTTTGCGGCCTGTGGAGCCGACGCGAACAAGGTTGACAACGTCAGAACCTACAATCGTCAGGTGCAAGGTGCGCGGGCCAAGGCCCTGCCGGCCGACGATCCATCGACGCCTGAGATTGAATCCGCGGGCAATTCGGTCTCGCACCAGTCGTATGTCCAGGTCGCCGAGGCGTTTGGCCAGAACGTCGAGATCCTCGCCGGCGAACCGCTCTATAATCCAAACGAAGTCGCCCTCAAGGTCGTCACGATCCAGGCCCTTCACACACAGATGACGACGGCAAACACCAATGTCGTCGCCACAGCCGTACCGCTCAGCAACTCGCGAATCGACCGAAACGGCGTTCTATATGCCGAAGGCACCGGCCTCACCGACGTCGCGGCCCTCTGCAAAAAATACGTCAAAGCCCTCTACGGAGCGAGTTCCCCGCAATATGCCCAAGTATCGGGCCTCGAATTTCGACCTCCGAGAACACATTAGCCGCGCACTTCTAAAAAAGATCATTTAAACACAAACGACACGGAGTGAAGACACGGAGAGCACAGAGAGATCATTTATTACCAGCACTTTGTGGTCTTTGTGTCTCCTCTTTGTGAACTCTGTGTTGAAGGATTTCTTCATTTTTCGAAGTGCCCTTAGGATAACCGTAGGTGAGTAAGCAAACAACACTGTCCGTTCGAAAAAATGTCTTGTCCAAACGCAAAGAAACCGGCCGCAACGCCGGTTTTTTCGCGCGTGTCGTCAAAAGACGCGTACGCTCGTCCATTTTCGCCGCGCACATTCGTCGAGATCGCGGTCACGTTCGTCATGTCGCCGCGCGTGCTCGCCGAAACGCTGCGCACATTCGCCGGGATCGTTGTCACGTTCGTCATATCGGCGCGCGTGCCCGCTGAAACGCTGCGCACATTCATCGAAACCGTGCGCACATTCTTCAGTTTCGAATGGTCACCTCTCTTTCTTCATTGTCTCCTTTGCGGTCTTTGCGTCTTTGCGTTAAATTTCTGCGGTCCGAAAGCGTTTTCACGCAAAGCCCGCAAAGATCGCAAAGAAAGAACTTACCCAAATTCAAATCGCCCGACCACTACTTTATTAAAAGC
This sequence comes from Pyrinomonadaceae bacterium, assembly GCA_040080065.1. Taxonomy (GTDB): domain Bacteria; phylum Acidobacteriota; class Blastocatellia; order Pyrinomonadales; family Pyrinomonadaceae; genus OLB17. The sequence continues at coordinate 64,298 of JBEBJB010000024.1, read as the reverse complement.
TTTTGAAAACCGGCGTGAAATAGCTTAACTTAGTCAGATATGCAGCCGGAAACAAAAACCAAAAGCAAGATAGATATCCTCAAAGAACGCTCACTCATCGCCGAAGAAGGCGGTGGCCGTGCGCGGCTCGAAAAGCAGAAGGCCGCCGGGAAAATGACCGCCCGCGAACGCGTTGAGTTTTTCCTCGACGACGGAAGTTTTGAGGAATTCGACAAATTCGTCGTCCACCGTTCGACCGATTTTGGACTCGAAGCTCAAAAATTCCCCGGCGACGGTGTCATTACGGGCCACGGTTTGGTCGATGGACGCGAGGTTTTTGTTTTTGCTCAGGATTTCACGGTCTTTGGCGGTTCGCTCTCGGAAACTCACGCCCAAAAGATCTGCAAGGTCATGGACATGGCCATGAAAACCGGTGCTCCGGTCGTCGGTCTGAATGATTCGGGCGGTGCGAGGATTCAGGAAGGCGTTGTTTCGCTCGCCGGCTACGCGGATATTTTCCTACGAAACGTTCTTTCAAGCGGCGTCATCCCGCAGATCAGCTGCATCCTCGGCCCATGCGCGGGCGGAGCGGTGTATTCGCCTGCAATTACTGACTTTAACGTGATGGTGAAGGACACGTCCTATATGTTTATCACCGGACCGGATGTGATCAAAACAGTCACGCACGAAGATGTGACCAAAGACGAACTTGGCGGTGCGATGACGCATAATTCCAAGTCGGGTGTCGCTCATTTTGCCGCAGATTCCGACGAACACGCCCTGCGAATCACCCGCGAACTGCTCTCATTCATGCCGTCTAACAACATGGAAAACCCGCCGTTCGTCGCAACCAGCGACCCGTCGGACCGTGCTGACGAAAAGCTAAACACCATGGTTCCCGAGGCCGCCACGCAGCCTTACGACATCCGCGATATCGTTCAAAACGTTGTCGATGACGGTTACTTTTTCGAAGTTCAGGAGGCATTTGCTCCAAATATAGTTATCGGATTTGCAAGGCTTGGCGGTTATTCGGTTGGGATCGTCGCGAATCAGCCGGCGTATTTGGCAGGCGTTCTCGATATCGATGCATCGGTCAAAGCAGCACGTTTTGTTCGGTTCTGCGACTGCTTCAACATCCCGCTCATTACCTTCGAAGACGTTCCCGGCTTCCTGCCCGGCGTTAATCAGGAACATCAGGGGATCATTCGCCACGGTGCGAAGCTGTTGTACGCATTTGCAGAAGCAACCGTGCCAAAGATCACCGTCATCACTCGAAAAGCCTACGGTGGAGCCTATTGCGTCATGGCGTCGAAGCACATTCGCACCGATATTAATTTTGCGTACCCAACAGCAGAGATCGCCGTTATGGGTTCCGAAGGTGCGGTCGGAGTTTTATTCAAACGCGAGATCGCCGAACACGATGAAGCTTATCGTTTGGCAAAGGTCGCTGAATTTCAGGACAAATTCGCCAACCCGTACATCGCCGCCGAACGCGGTTACATCGACGAGGTGATCGAACCAAGATTTACCCGTCCAAAACTGATCCGTGCCCTTTCCCTTTTGCAGAATAAACGTGACACAAATCCGCCGAAAAAGCACGGAAATATTCCGCTTTAGATTTGTTGCTATGCGATATTGAATAGGTTATTGAGCCGCAATTCACTCGGGCAAAATTCATCCGCGTTTATTCAGGTGCCAATGTGTTATTTTGGTTTTTCTTGTTTTGGGTATTCTCGCCAAGTGTAACTTTTGTGGACTATTTTCCAAGAGCCTTCATATTTTATTAGTAGAAAATAGTCGGTAAAAATTCGCCAATTTGGAATGACAATTTCAGCTTTGGCGGTAGCTGCGTCTTTTTCGTAATCAATCGCAATAATTCTGCCGATGCGATTAACTTTTTCACCTTTCTTAACACCAGCAATATATTTCTCGCCAGAACGAATTAACAAACCGGTTTTATCATCCACAGCATAAAGATTAAAATCGGTATGAAAAGCTCTTTTCAATCTCTCAGGTTCGCCGTTTGCCGTTCCTTCGATATAATCCGTCAACGTATCTGTAATTTGTTCAATGTCAGACTTAGCTTTGGTTTGTGAGTTGATAAACCCGTTTAGAATTAACACAATCGATAAAATCTTAAATAATTTCATCACTGATCTCCTTCGAATTTTCTTTACGCGATAATACGAAAAAAAAGCAATTTTCGCTATAACGGAATCTAAATCTATTCAAAAACCCGTGCATTCGCTCCGGGTTTTGTTTAATCTCATGTTTGATGCCAGATATTACACAAATGCGTCCTACAGCAGCCATCATCGACCTGGACAACCTCGCGGCAAATCTGCGGGCAATGAAGGATTTCGTCGGACCCACCGTGAAATACATGGCGGTCGTCAAGGCAAATGCGTACGGCCACGGAGCCGTTCCCTGTGCTTTACGACTCGAATCCGAAGGCGTCGATTGGTTCTGCGTCGCGATTCCCGAAGAAGGTATTGAACTGCGAAACGGCGGGATCACAAAACCGATCCTGTGCCTGGGAACCTTTTGGCCGGGCCAGGAAAAACTCGCGTTTGACCACGACCTCACGCCGGTCGTTTTCAACGAAGACGAAGCGTTCCGGTTGAATAGCCTCGCAGCGACGACCGGTAAGATCCTCGATATTCACGTCAAGGTCGATACCGGAATGGGCAGAGTCGGCGTCAGACCCGATGTGTGGGGCCAATTTGCGGCGACTCTCGCCGGTCTGAAACACCTAAACATCGATGGACTAATGACGCATTTTGCGGCTGCGGAAAACCCTGTGGAAAACGCGTTCACTGAGCTACAGATCGAACGATTTGACAGTGCCTGCGACATATTCCACGCCGCCGGACATTCGCCTAAATGGATCGATCTCGCAAATTCTCCGGCGGCGATCAGGCATCCTTATTCGCGGGGCAATCTCGTTCGGTTGGGTGGAGCTCTTTATGGCCTTTTAGACGATATTCTCCCTGAAAATATTGATCGACCGGCGTTAAAACCCGTGCTTTCACTCCGTTCGCTTATAGCTGACATCAAGCTCATTGAGGCGGGAGAAACGCTCGGATACGGCCGGACATTTACAACCGAACGTGCTTCGCACATCGCCCTCGTACCGATCGGTTACGCCGACGGTTATCCTCGTGCCCTTTCTAATCAAGGCAAAGCTGAGGTCAACGACGCGATCGTTCCCATTGTCGGCCGCATTTCGATGGACTGGATACTGCTCGACGTAACCGATACTGCCGGCACGAAGATCGGAGATGAAGTAACACTGATCGGTCCGGGAATAAAAGCTACGGACATCGCGAGCCTCGTCGGAACCATCGGATACGAAATAACCTGCGGGCTCACGGCTCGGGTACCGCGAATATACCAATGACATCGATACTCGAATTCGATTGGAAAACGTTCTTCGTCCAACTCTACGAGAAGGCGTTCGGTGCCGATATTTTCAGCCGTGCGGCTCAGGTCGCATTCTATTTTTCATTCGCTCTGTTCCCACTTCTTTATTTTCTAGTTAGCCTTTTTGGTATCTTGCTCGAATCCTCTGACGGGCTTAGAAGCGAGCTTTTCTCATACATGCGCCAGATCATGCCCCTTGCGGTCTTCGACCTCGTAAAAAGAACTGTCGAGGAGATCGTCATGAACAGTACCGGTGGAAAGGCCACGCTCGGCCTCGCAGTGACACTCTGGTCTGCGTCCGCCGGAGTCGACGCAATTCGCACGGCGTTAAACGAGATCTACGGGCTCAAGGACAGCCGCTTTTGGTTTAAGACAAAAGCTCAGTCGCTGCTGCTAACCCTTGTTGTCTCTGTACTTACCACTGCTGTACTCGCAATCGTTTTCTATGGCTGGCAGCTTTTCCAGTATTCGCTCGCGAGCATCGGGTTTCAGGTCACTTCACCGCTTATTCTTGTTTCGGTCCAATGGATATCGATCCTACTGATCATGATGTTTGCGTGTGAGATCATCTACAATCTGCTGCCCGATTTCAGGAAATTCCGCTGGATTTGGGTTACGCCCGGATCGATCGTCGCGATCCTTTTGTGGATCATTTTAACGACGGGTTTTCGTACTTATCTTGGCTATTTCAATTCCTATAACAAAGCTTATGGCTCACTCGGCGCGGTCATTATCATGATGCTCTGGCTGTATCTAACGGCATCGGCCCTGATGATCGGCGGTGCTATAAACGCCGTGCTGCACGACATGCGTGAAAAGGCCGAAAGCGAGCCAACCGCGGCCAAAACTCCATCAGCTTAGCTTAGTGATTTTCCGGCGACCATCGACTGGTGTAATATTCTAGTTTATGTCGCTAATGCTTCAGGAGATCGCAGAGCAGCCCGCCGCTCTCGAACAAACAATGCTCGCCGAGCGAGAGAAATACGCTCGTCTCGGCACCTTTCTTCGCAATAAAGACATTGACCTAGTCGTGATCGTCGCCCGCGGCAGTTCGGATAACGCCTCGCTGTTCGGGCGATACCTGATCGAGGTTACGGCCGGAATTCCCGTTTCCCTTTCGGCTCCGTCGGTCTATACGCTTTACAATGCAAAACTGAATCTCAGCCGTGCGCTCGTTATCGGCGTCTCACAGTCCGGCGAAGGCGACGACATCAACATCGTCCTCGAAAGTGCCAAATCGTCCGGTGCCTACACGCTCGGAATCACGAACGAAGCGGATTCCACGATGGCAAAGATCGCGGACGAAACGCTGCTCATCCACGCGGGCCGCGAGCGTTCGGTCGCGGCGACTAAGACCTACACGGGCCAGATGCTGCATTTTTATATGCTGGCAAACGCCCTGGCCGAAAATAAGCTCGCGATCGAGCGGATTCCCGAATACACCGCAAAGGCCCTCGAACTCAAACCGCGTATCGAAGAGCTTGTCCAGCGATATACGTTCATGGAAAACTGCGTGGTCGTCGGCCGCGGGATGAACTACGGCAATTCGTACGAACTCGCGTTAAAGTTGATGGAAACGTGCTATGTCGTCGCCGAGCGGTTTTCATCCGCTGACTTTTTCCACGGGCCGCTTGCTATCGTCGAACGCCGATTCCCTGTCGTTATGTTCGGCCCGACGGGCGTCACGCAAAAAAGCAGTGTCGAGCTTCTACACCGCCTTCACGAGCTAAACGCCGACTGCCTCTCGATCACAAACAACCAGGAGATCGCCAAACTGTCGCCAAACAGCCTCGTTCTGCCCGCTGAGATCGAGGAATTCCTGTCGCCCATCCCGTTCATCGTCCCCGCACAGCTTTTCGCTGCTTTACTTTCCGAAGCAAAGGGCATCGATCCGGACGCACCGAGGTCGCTGTCGAAAGTAACAAAAACAATCTAAAAAGCGATCAACCCGCGGCTGAAAGCAACGCCTCGCGCATCGCCCCGGCGGTTCTCCAGCGGTTTTCGACCTGTTTGGCGAGGGCTGTTTCGATGACCGAAGCGACATGAAGCGGTACGTCGGGAACGCGTGCTCTGACCGGAATTATCGGTTTTTCAAAGATCGCTTTGACCGTCTCCGCAATCCCCGCTTTCGGACCGATGTCCAGTGCGTGGGCTCCGGTCAAAAGGCTGTAGGCGGTCATGCCGATGGCGTAGATATCGGACGGCGGCTTCACGTCCTTGAAATCACGAACCTGCTCAGGTGGCATGTACGCTATCGTCCCCGCCACGTCGCCGACCATCGTCACGCCGCTCATGCCGGTTTGTTTGAAGCTTTTCGACAGGCCAAAATCCGTTAGTTTTGCCACATCTTGAGGGAAATTGCCGCTCACCAGAATATTCTGTTCCTTAATATCGCGATGAACGAAGCCCTGTGAATGGGCGAAATCCAGTGCCGCCAGCGTCTGAGCGATAACACTGACCATTTCGCGGTAATCGAGGCGGCCGCCGCGATTCTTGGCGAGCCGGGCGGCGTCCATTCCGGTAACGAATTCGGTAACAAGATAAACCAGGCCGTTGTGCGTACCGTGGTCGATGTAGCTGACAATGTTGGGGTGTTTAAGCGATGCCGCGACCTCGATCTCACGAAGAAAACGCTTCAAAGACTGCTCGCTGACAGCAACCTCGGGCAGCAGCGTCTTGATCGCAACCGCACGTCCATCCGATTCCGCCCGGCCCAGCATAACGCTGCCCATTCCGCCCTGGCCGATGATGCGGATCATCTGATATTTGGGGATCGGCTGCGGATTTGCCTTTAGTTTGTCGCGGCATTCGTCGCAGATAAAGGAAAGTTTTGCGTCAGGATCGGCAGCTTCGATACTTGCCGGGATGCTGCAATTCAGACACGTGACCGTGACGACAGACGGATGGGTTGCGCCCGGAATTCTGGCGGTGTCGTTAAATTCATCGAGCCCGGTCGAGACCTCAACCTCGAGGATCGTTTCGCCGCCCTGGATGCGGTCGCCGCTCTTCAAATGAGCGGTATCGACACGCATTCCGTTGACGTACGTGCCGTTCGTCGAGCCGAGATCCCGTAGAAATGCCTGCGGCGGGGCGATCTCGAGAATGCAATGGTGGCGCGAGAAATATCGATCCTGCGGCAGGCAGAACTGAGCATCCTCGCTACGTCCGATCATGAACGTGTCGTGCTGATCAAATGTAAAATCGCGTCCGGTTTGCGGGCCGGCGACGACATGAAGAGTTACACGCATCTAGAAGTAGCAAAAAGACGGCATTCTAAGAAATAATCAGCTCACTGCGCTAAAGAACATTGCCGCGCCGTAGATCAAAACAAGTAATATCACCGCTGCGATAAAAAAACCGCCTGTTGCAATTCCACCAATCGCGAGCCCCTTTCCAGTATATTTGCTAGGATCTCTTTTAATCTGCGAAAGCGCGATCAATCCGGTGATTAGCGCTGCGGGCGATAAGAGTAGTCCAGAATAACAACACCATCCAATCGTAATACTAGCAATACCAAGAGCTAACGAGACTATCGCCAGCGTCTGATTAGGCGACGGTGCAATGGCAAACTGGGCGAACTGGGCCGGAGCGGCCGCGGGCTGCTGCCACTGGGCTGGCGGCGCCAACGGCGGTTGAGCAGGCCAGTTTGTCGGATTTGTTCGCCTCGCCTCATCCAGAACGACCGTCGGCGGCGAATCGTCGATGTAGCGACTCGGCTGCTCCTGAACAAAGCCAGAGAGCATCTCGCCGTCTTCGAGGCAAAAATTAAGCTGGTCATCGCTGTATGTCTGCTTACAACGCGGGCATTGTTTCATAGATTCTTGTAGATCTTCGATCTTAGACCAGACTTTTTGCCGTCCGCCTTCTGCTACTGCCTACTGCCTCTTACTTCCTGATCTCTAAATTCTTAAACGCTACTTTAACACCGTCGCCGGCATACAGCCCGGGAACGCCGCCGGAATAGCCATAGACGTTTTTGATCGACGTGACCATGGTTCCATTGATATAAAGCTCGACCTTGTCATCGAGGTCGCGGGCTTCGAGTACGTTTTCCTCCGAGCCTTCTTTGATGGCCGGCGACGACGTCCAGCTAACTACAGATTTCTCGTTCTGCGGCTCGTGATGGACGACACGGTATTTCTTCTTTTTCGTATCGATCAGGAACGCATATCCCTGCTGCAGCGGTGTCGGATTGCTATGGAAGATCAGCCCGTAACCCAAACTTCCGGCGGTATTATCAACATTTCGGAGCGTTACGCGAGTGTCAGCCTTCTCGGTCTTGTATTCTTCCGGTGCAACCAATACATAATAAAAGCCCTTCTTCTTAGCGCTCATGATGAACTCACCATTTGTAAATTCCGTGTTCCCATAAGCCGAGAATTCCTTGACCCAGGGTTCGAGATCGACGGTTTCCAGATCGCTGCGGCTCGATGTTGATGCCGTTGTTGTTGAATTTGAGGTCGTCGAGGAATTCGTCGTCGACGAGTTTGAGAATTTGTTCGCCGGCGGCGGTGCGGTTTTGTTGCTCGTCGTGATGTCGCTCTTATTATTTTCAGCATTCATGCCGATGAAAATTAACCCGGCAAAGCCGCCGCCACACACGAGCACAACGACACCAAGGATCAAGAGAACCCAAACCCAGGTTTTCGAGGATTTTACAGGCGGCTGCATGGAATATTGCTGCGGCGTGTTCCAGCCCGGCTGCGATCCCGGTTGGCTCGGCATCTGCGGCTGGGCGGTCGGGCGCGGTTCGCTCATCATCACCGTTTGCGGAGGCTGTTGTGACGCCTGTGTCAGAACGGAGCCGTCCTCCAGACAGAAATTTAGGTTGTCATCGACGTATGTTTTTTGGCAGCGCGGACAGATCTTCATATTTTTCCCCGAAAGTTAGTATTTTTTTCTCAGAAATCGGTTTTATAAGGCTGAATATCGCGATTATTATACTTATTTGCGGCCACAAACGCGACTTTTTCGTCCATACATTTCAGCAATTTACGAACATCCAAACCTAACAACACGGATAGAACGTTGAGCAGCACAAGTTCGTGCGATATCTTGTCCAACTTTTTTACATACGCCGCCTGCTGCGATTCGGTTCCAACCAAGCCCGCGAAGGGCGTTTTGCGGCCAATTTCGCTGCCGCTGTAACACAATGTATTACAAAGTATCTACAAAATGTTACCGCGAATCATCGTAGCATCCCCGTAAGTATTTGTATATAAACGTGTTGCAACTTTTTCCTCGAAAAAGCTTGTCCCATTTCCCACCATCTCGACGCGCGCACTTTCGAATTGATTTCGCCAGTTATATGTCGCTGTCCTCGAAGAGATATCGTGGCCGATTCCTCCTTGTCCCATGTCCCACACTCTCGACGCGCGCACTCTGATAATTGATATAATTTTCGCAACATATGCTTTCCCCGCTTGCAAGGATAACACGCATTTGCAACGCGGATTAATAGTATTATTTGTGAAACGATTTTTGCAGATTTTTGTTTCCAAATTATCCACAAAACGTTAAACTGCTTTAAATGGAGTTTTCCATCGCGGGGCGAATCTCTGTGATCTCGCTCCAAATCCGGCTATCACAATTCGTTCTGCCACGTTGTTCGGATCGCAGCCCTATCAGGTTTTCCCGACAACAAAACTGAAATAAACAGGAACTCCTAACTTTTTGAGGATCTATGAAGCGTCAGATATTTCTCGTCTTTCTCGTACTCGGTGTATTCGCGTTAAGCGTCATCTTTCTTGAAACATCCAAAGCCCAGAACCGGACAAGGATAATTTCGACCCCGGACGAGAAGGACCAGGAGATGGCCGAGACCATCGAACGTTTGACAAATCGCTCAGCGGATGGGTTATTTCAGAAGCAATATCCGAACGGAACGGTCGAGGTTGATCTTCAGGGTCGATTCCAAAATGTTGTTATAGCAGCAATGGATGAAGAAGGACAGCCAGTGGTGGGATGTGTAACCTCTCTCAACGAGGCAAATGATTTCTTCGGTCGGGATCTTAAGACGGGCACGTCGTTCGGGCCGCGTTATACACCTCTAAGTGAAATCGCAATGCGAGCAAACGATTATGGTATTAGTGTTGATGAATATCTGTATTATCTAGAGCTTATCAGCAAGGCCGCCAAACAGCGCTTGGAGACGCCAAGTTTGGCCGGTTTTTCGGTCCTAAATGCGGACGATCCGGGCGAAGGTTTTAATGACACGACGGCAGCCGTACCTATTGGCGGTAACACCGGAACCACCCTCGGTCAACAACGATTAAACGTAATCAATTTCGCAACTCAAATTTGGGGAGCAAATCTTGATTCAACTGTTGCAACGCAGGTTCGCGCGCAATTTAACCCTCTCACGTGTTCGTCGAATTCTGCTGTTCTCGGAAACGCGGGAAGTAATTTCGTCCTCCGAAATTTCCCGAACGCTCAACTTTCCAACACATGGTACCATCAGGCCCTAGCGAACAAACAAAGCGGGACGGACCTTAATGCGAGTCATGAAATCACGTCACAATTTAATAGCTCCCTAAATGGGAATGCCGGTTGTTTCCTTGGACGGACATTCTACCTCGGGCTTGATACGTCAGGTCCACAGACCTCTCCTAACCTTTTGGTTGTGGCTCTGCACGAGATCGCACATGGTCTTGGATTCTCTTCTTTTGCTGATGGTTCGACTGGAGCCCTCCTTCAGGACGTACCGGATGTTTATACTACCCATTTATTTGATCGGGAAACCAATCTTGAATGGAACACGATGACAAATGCTCAGCGCCAAGCTTCCGCAATAAATACTCCGGATCTACGATGGAATGGGCCGAATGTCAGAGTAGCTTCAGGATTTATTTCAGTCGCGGGCGGCAGCACGTGCCGTGATCTTAGCAATGGCTCGGTTCAACTGTTTGCTCCGGCCACTCTACAGGGTGGATCGTCAATATCCCATTTTGATTCTGGCTGTAGCCCGAACCTGCTTATGGAGCCGAATATCAATACAGACCTTGGCCTATCCATGGACTTAACCCGACAAGAAATGCGAGATGTCGGTTGGTTTAGAGATTCTAACGCGGATCTTGCAGCCGACACGATCACAAATGTCACGCCCTCAGGAAACACGATCACTGCCGGAGTTCCCGTAAACATCACATGGACAAACGGTGGAGGATTTAATCAGCCGGTCGCAATAGATCTTTCTACCGATGGCGGAACGACTTTCCCCACCGTGATAACAGGTTCGACAGCAAATACCGGTACATTCAGTTTCACCGTACCCAATACACCAACAACAACGGCCCGCATCCGCGTGAGAGAGGTTGATTACACCTCACCGTCAGGAACATCTGCAGCCAACTTCACGATATCATCCGGCGCACCGACGCCGACGCCGACTCCAACGCCGACCCCGACTCCAACGCCAACGCCAACTCCGACGCCAACTCCAACTCCGACTCCGACTCCGACGCCGACTCCGACGCCTGTGCCGGAGTTTGACTTGAGGATCGCTCAGGCAGATACACCGGATCCTGTAAACGTAGGCCAGTCTGTGACTTACACGTTAACAGTCAGCATCTTTCCGACCGCACTTGGCGGCAGTGCGAGTCCGCAAGTGAGATTCATTTTCCCGAGCGGTGTGCCAAATTCTTTCGTCAGTGCAACGGGTACCAACGGATATGGCTCTGCCGTGGATGCGTCGGGCGTGACCTTCTCCGGCGGTTCAATATCAACGAGCGGCGTTAATCCCGGCACCGCGACGCTGTCGGTCGTCGTTATCCCGCAGGCCGCAGGAACGCTAACGAGTGCCGGAACCAACGTGATCGTTGACCCAAATAACCTGATACTCGAATCGAGCGAAGCCAATAACACGGCTCTGACCATTACAACAACCGTCACTGCCGTTCCAACGCCGACGCCGACTCCGACGCCGACTCCAACGCCGTCGCCGTCGCCGTCGCCGACAATAACACCGACGCCAACTCCGACACCGGGATTCGTATCGATCGATGGCCGCGTGTTTACGCCGGGCGGGCTCGGTATTCGAAACGCGGTGGTCAAGTTGCTCGACGCCAGCAACAATCTGCTTCAGACGTCAACCACAAGCTCATTTGGTGTGTATGGATTCACCAACCTGCCGGCCGGCCAGACGTACACGCTCACGATTTCCAACAAGCGTTATCGCTTCAGCCCGAAGATCCTGACCGTCACAACGTCGCTGACAAATGTTGATTTTATTGGCTTGGAATAGCCAAAAGAAAAATAGAGAAAGAGGTCGTCCGATAGGACAGGAGATCCCTTAGAGCGGGGATATCTAACGGTCGCAATATTTAACAAATTGTCTGCCGCCCACTCCGTGGGCTTGGATCATTTTTCTCATCCTAACCCCCAGGGTCCGTCGTCTTTTTGCGTGTTTACTTCGCGACCGGTTTAGGTCACTGTAGCGTCAGACCGCACTTACCACAGAACTTTATATGCGGTGGATAAGCTCCTCCGCAGCGGCGGCAGAGGCGTTCGGCTTGGGGCGGCATGGTTTGAAAAGGTGTGGTGAAATTCGCCGGCTGCCGTGCCGCATTTTGCTGAGCAGGCGTAATGTTCAGGCCGCAGCGGCCGCAGAATCGGGTGTTGTTAATGACCGGAGCCGTGCATCGCGGACATGGATATGTCGACGATTCGCCGCGGCTGATAAATTGAAAAGAACCGCTGCCGCAGCGACCGCAAAACCTGACCCCCTCGGCAAATCGCGATCCGCAGTTTACACACGCGACGATCCCCGGCATCACGCTCGATTGCTGCGAACCGTCAGTGCTTACGCCCTGCGACGACGGATGGCTGCCACCACCAAAACGGCTGCGTAGCTGGGCCTGAATGACCTGCTCGTTCGCTCCCTCGCGGATCTCGATCACCCGCTCGTCATCTTTTTCGCCCGCCTTGGACACGCGAAGGATATGCTGGCCCGCCGGAATATCGGTCAAAACAACCCGGCCCGAACTGCCGACGCTTCCCTTTCGCTCATCGTTGACGTAAACCTCGGCATCGATCGGTGCGAGAACCACGAGACGCGATTTCCCTGCTTTTCGCTCGTCAATGTCGGCTGCGGCTTCTTCGAGTTCGCTTATCCAGGCCGCGACCGAATCAGGACGATCGCCGGGAACGGTCTGCAAGGCACTCATTATCACGCGATCGACATCCGCCGGGATATCAGTACGTATGGACGAAAGCGGCGGCGGCGTGTGCATCACCTTTTGCATGACGAGCTGCATCATCTCACCCGAAAACGGAGTTTTTCCGCCAAGCATAAGGTAGGCGATCGTCCCCAGAGCGTACAGATCGGCACGTTTATCAACGGCGAGTTCCGGCTGCATCTGCTCCGGCGACATGAATTCAGGAGTGCCGATGATGCCTCGTGAAGACGGCGTCGCCTTTGACGCTGTATCCGTCACCGTCTGGTTCATGATCTTTGCCAATCCAAAATCGCCGACCTTTACAAACCCGTCGCCGCCTTTGCCTTTTTGCATGATGAAGATGTTGGCGGGCTTCAGGTCGCGATGCAGAATGTCGAGATCGTGTGCTGCATCAACGCCGTCAGCGATCTGACGAAGCAAACGAACCGCCCTTTTTACCGGCAAAGTTCCCTCACGGCGAAGCAGCCGATGGAGCGTCTCGCCCTCGACGTATTCCATCACGAGATAGAAGATCCCCTCGGCCGATTCGCCAAAATCCGTCACGCTCACGGTATTCGGATGCTGGATCGAAGCCGCGGCCTGTGCCTCGCGCTCGAACCGCGCGATAGCCTCGCCTTCCTGGAGGTCTTCGCTGCTCAGAATGTCCTGGCGAACGGTTTTTACGGCTACTTTACGCGTGTCAAATTTCTTATCTTTTGCAAGATAAACCTGCCCCATTGCACCGCGTCCCAATCTGCTCTCAAGCAAGTACCGATCCGCCAAAAGCTGCGGCCCCGGCATCGCAAAACGCGTCGCCGTGGCGTCGGTCGGACATTCCGCCACTTCGTCCGGAAAACAGAGTTCACATTTTGGGCATTCTTTCATTTGCAGTGGTCAGCAGTCGCTTTTTTCGATTTCGGTGTCCTACTAGGTATTCTATGACAACTGCTGCCCGCAGACCACTGACAACCGACAACTGCCAACCGACAATTGGAAATCCAGCAACTGCTCATGTTATACTTGCGATTGCTTTTTGGGTCGATAGCTCAGTTGGCAGAGCAGCGGACTCTTAATCCGCGGGTCGCAGGTTCAATCCCTGCTCGGCCTACCAATTAACAAAACAAATAAGGGCCGCCATTTTGGCGGTCCTTATTTGTATGATGCTCACGCATGAATCTTTGCTTGCGACAAATCGAAAGAAAAATCGATATAAACGAAAAAAGACATCCAGCGAGGATGCCTTTTCCCTTGTAAAAAGTGGTGATCCGAGCAGGACTCGAACCTGCGACCCAGTGGTTAAAAGCCACTTGCTCTACCGACTGAGCTATCGGACCACAAACGGTAATATTACAACGCCGAGCACAAATCGCAAAATGCTAAATGCAAAATCCCGGCGGTAGGGATGTGTTTCGACCTCAACTAATCAATCCCAATCGGCGTTAGAGAAAGTTCCATACGGATGTCAGCCCGGGCGTATTCGGAATTTGGATCGGTCGGAACTTCGACAAAACCGAATTTTTGATAGAGAGAAAGGGCCGGTTGGAGCGAGCGGTGGGATTCCAGAAAAATAAGTTGGGTGCCGTTCGCCCTTGCATGTTCGATCGAGCTTTGCATTAGCCGATTTGCAATGCCCATTCCCTGAAACTCGGGTGCAACGGCCATTTTTGTAAGTTCCATGACGCCGGCTCCGGCAGGAATGAGGGCGACCGTTCCCGCGGCGAGGCCGGAAACAATCGCCATAAATATTTGACCACCGGGGGCGATAACCGACTCGATCGGGTTATCGAGAATCTCGCGATCGTGAGTCTCAATGGTAAAGAATTTCTCTATCCACTCGTAGTTCAGGGCGGCAAAATCTTCCGCCCATTCGTCACTAAATTCAACGATCTCGACAGTCGCAGATCTCATAGTTTCGCTTACGAATTTGATTCGAACCAGCCTTCCATCACAGATTGTTTGAGAATGATCGTTTGATCGCGTTCGGGGCCCGTAGAGATCAGGCCGATCTCCACGCCGATCTGGTCAGATAAAAAGCGGACATATGATCGGGCCTTTTCCGGCAGTTTATCGAAATCTGTCGTTCCGACCGTATCCGCCATCCAGCCCGGCAACGTTTCGTAGATGGGTTTGATACGGCTCAGTTCACTCGACACGGCGGGAAAAGTATCAACGCGAACACCATCGATCTCATAGCCGACGCACACCTTGATCTCTTCAAGAGCGTCGAGAACATCGAGCTTTGTGAGTGCGACTGAATCGAATCCGTTCAGCTCCGCCGCGTAACGGGTCGCAACCGCGTCGAACCATCCGCAGCGACGCGGACGCTTCGTAACCGAGCCGTATTCGTTGCCACGTTTTCTGATTAGATCCGCCATATCCTCTTCGGAATCGATCATCTCAGTCGGGAACGGCCCTTCACCAACTCGGGTCGCGTAGGTGCGAACGATGCCGAGTACACCAGTGATGTGGTGCGGCGGAATCCCGGCTCCGACCGAAGCACCACCGGCCGTCGGATTTGATGACGTTACATATGGATAGGTGCCGTGATCGACATCGAGCAGCGTAGCTTGAGCACCTTCGAGAAGGATCTTTTTATTCGCCTTACGTGCCTCGGCCAGAAAATGTGAGGTCTCGCAGACAAATGGCCGCAAACGTTCGACCAGAGGCGTGATCTCTTCCAAGATCTCATCCGCACGCAGCGGCTGATTCCCGAAAAGCACGATGATGCGATTGGCTTCTTCGAGATTTCGTTCGACCCGCAGTTTCAAAAGCTCAGGCGACATCGCATCAGCGACCCGAATGCCGCGGCGTCCAGCTTTGTCCTCGTAAGCCGGGCCGATGCCGCGAAGCGTGGTGCCAATCTTCTCGTTCCCCAACCGCTCCTCGGACGTATGATCAAGGGCTCGATGGTACGGCATTATGAGGTGAGCACGGCTCGAAACTTTGAGCCGCTCTGGCGTGACCGAAATTCCCTTTTCCGCGATCTGGTCGACCTCTTCGAAAAAGGCTTTCGGATCAATGACCATACCGTTACCGAGCACGCAGGTTTTGTCCGGGTGAATGATGCCCGAAGGCAAAAGCCTGAGAACAAAGGCTTTATCGCCAACATAAACACTGTGCCCGGCGTTGTGACCGCCCTGATAGCGCGAGACGATATCAAATCGGTCCGCCAGCAAATCGACAACCTTTCCCTTTCCCTCGTCACCCCATTGGGCACCGATAATGACAATAATCATAAAAACTTGTGCTCTAGGCTGTCAGCTTCGCCTATTTTTCCATTCGTCCCTCAACAGCGAATATATCGCCCAGTCGCCAAATCGACCATTTACATACTCAGCCTGACGAAGGACACCTTCGAGCTTAAATCCAAGGCGTTCCGGAATAGCCCGGCTTCGGGTGTTTTCGGTTATACAATTGATCTGCACCCTGTTTAACCCGACTTCATCAAAAAGGTGATCGATCAATGCCTTACAGCAACGAGTCACTATCCCTTTACCTTCTTCGTCTCTCGCGATCCAGTAACCAATATGTGCAGAGCGGTTAGCATTGTCGAAATTATGAAAGCCGATCGATCCGACAATTTTACCGTTCTGCACGATACTCGCGCTAAATCTGCCGTCTGACGCGAATTCATCCAACGTTCGCTGAATATATCCACGAGCGGACTCGGCGGAGTAATCATCAGTTGCCCATGGCATCCACGGTTTTAACCGGTCGAGATTGTCGCGAACCACAGCGGTGATCTCCTCGACATCGCGAGTCTGCGGAAGGCGAAGCTCGATATTGTCATCTACCCGGCAAGAAAACACTATTGATCTCTACTTCCCCCTAACGCAAGGTCCAATTATATAGTTCAACGTAATTCCTCGCCGCGTTCTCCCACGAATTATCAACCGCCATCCCATTACGTTGAATGCAGGCCCATGCTTCCTTATCCTCGTAGGCAAAACGCGCTTCGTAGATCTTTTCGAGGAGTTTATCCGCCTGATACGGACCGAATTTGAAACCGTTTCCCCGGCCGCTGACGGCGTCCCAGTTCTCAACCGTATCATCAAGCCCGCCAGTCGCACGGACGATCGGAACCGTGCCGTATCTCAGCGAATACATTTGGTTTAGCCCACACGGCTCAAACTTCGACGGCATCAGAAACATGTCGGCTCCTGCCTCGATCAGATGCGCCAGGCTTTCATTATAGCCGATATAAACGCCGACTCGCGAAGGTGCGTAATCGCGCAGCGTCTGCAGGAACTGCTCGGAGTCCTTCTCGCCCGAACCAAGCGCGATAAAGAATCCGCCCGCCGCCAAAATATCTCCCGCTCCCTGACGGATCAACTCGACGCCTTTTTGCGAAGTAAGACGTGTTACGGACGCAAAGATCGGGCGGTCGAGTTCGATCGGTAAATGAAATCTATCAAGCAATGCTCGTTTGCATTCGGCTTTGCCGGAGAGATCATCGATCGAGAAATGTGCTGGCAATTCGCGGTCAGTTTCAGGGTTCCAGTCTTCGTAATCGACGCCGTTAGTAATGCCGATCAATCGGTTAGCACGTTTGCGGGTCAGCCAATCAAGGCCCTGACCGAACTCCGGTGTTTGGATCTCGTAACCGTAACGCCGCGAGACGGTCGAGAGCGTATCCGAGGTTTCAAGCCCGGCCTTCATCGCCGACGCGTAACCGTTAAAGCTAAAACTATCACGTGCAAAACCGCTCGAAAATCCAAGCGCAGGCAATTCTCCAAGGCTGAATCCGCCCTGATATGCCATGTTGTGGACCGAGAATAAGGTGCGTGTGTTTCGCCAGTACGGCTCATATTGCCGCCTGGAAGCGATCTCTACTGCGGCGAATCCGCAGTGCCAATCATTTAAATGAACGATGTCAGGTGCGGAACCGATGCGTTCAAGCAGAACAAGTGCAGCGTGGTTGAAGAAGGCGAAGCGCTCGTAATCTTCCGTATAACCGTAAATTGAATCTCGGTGAAAAAGCGGCGGATAATCGATCAAGAACGTCGGCGAGCCATTGGCCTCACTATAAAATGCTTTAGCGCAGACCGAACGCCCTCGCCACGTCAGCCACAGGTCATCGATCGCCGTGTGCCAAAGATATTCGCCTTTCGTCTGCCAGTAGCACGGCGTAATTAGCAGCGAGTCGATCCCAACTTGCTTGAGTGCCTTCGGCAATGCTCCAGCAACGTCGCCGAGGCCGCCCGTCTTGGAATATGGAACTGCTTCGGAAGAAATTACGGCTACGCGCATAACCATTGGCAAGACTATAGTTCTGCACTTCAAAAAATCGCGCAACGACTATCCAGTCTTGCGAGCCTGAAGTGCGAGGTAATGTCGGTCGAGAGCCTCTCGCACGAGCGTTTTGATCATCGCCTGTCGACTTATGTTTAGTTCTGCTGCTACCTCATCAAGTTCGTTCACCACGGGCTCGGTAAAATCAACATCGATTCTTCTAATCGCAGGCATCATTCGGCCTTGATCTGTGAAGTACGCCGATAGGCTCTCTCCTTGATCCGCCTTCCGCGCAATTGTTTCCGCGCTAACGGGTCGCCTCGATTTAACTATTTTTTTCATAAAGCTCTCGTTCTTCGCGCGTTGCTCGCCACAGAGTCACCAGATGAAAATACTCGCCATGTTCGTCTTCCCTGATCTCAAAATAGCAGAGAAAAGGCAATCCCTCACCCAGCCGATTGCTCTATACTGTTTAGGCCAGTCGGATCGCTGATCAAGATAGTATGCGTTCTCCCAAATTTCTTGGGCTTCTTGAAAATCGATTCCGCGATTCGGGTTGCGTTTAAGCTTATAGCTTTTGCTTTTGTCGAACTTGAAGCGCATCACTCATACGAAGTAACTCGTGATCGGCAAAATCGCAATACATAACAATATCAACGAAAACCTTTAAGTATTATGTTTGCATCGACGCCAAAAACTCCGCATTGGTTTTCGTTTTTGAAAGTCTTTCCAGAACAACTTCCATCTGCTCGACCGGCGATAGCGGATTTAATACCCGGCGCATAACCCAAATGCGGTTGAGATTTTCCTTGTCGATGAGTAGTTCTTCCTTTCGCGTACCCGACCGCTGAAGGTCGATCGCCGGGAAGAGCCGTTTGTCCGAAAGCTTGCGGTCGAGGTGAATTTCGGAGTTACCGGTTCCCTTGAACTCTTCGAAGATGACATCGTCCATTCTCGAACCCGTATCGATCAGCGCTGTGGCGATAATGGTCAGCGAGCCACCTTCCTCAATATTACGAGCCGCACCAAAGAATCTCTTCGGCCTCTGTAGGGCGTTGGAATCGATACCGCCCGACAGGATCTTGCCCGAGGGCGGTACAACCGCATTATGGGCCCGTGCGAGACGCGTAATCGAGTCGAGCAGAATAACGACATCGCGCTTATGTTCGACGAGGCGCTTGGCCTTTTCGATAACCATGTCGGCAACCTGAACGTGGCGTGTCGGCGGTTCGTCAAAGGTCGATGAAATAACCTCGCCTTTTACCGAACGCTGCATGTCCGTCACTTCTTCAGGACGCTCGTCGATCAGCAGAACGATGAGCGTGACCTCAGGATGGTTCATCGTGATTGAGTTCGCGATCGTTTGCAGCAGCATCGTTTTACCGGTACGCGGCGGAGCGACGATCAGGGCACGCTGACCTTTACCGATCGGTGTGACGAGATCCATCACTCGAGCGGCAATACGCTCAGGGTCGCCCTCGATCTCCATCGTCAGCTGCTCGTCCGGATATAGAGGCGTCAGATTGTCAAAGAATACTTTCTCGCGCGACTGTTCCGGTGATTCAAAGTTGATGGCTTCGACCTTAATAAGGGCGAAATAACGTTCGCCTTCCTTCGGCGGACGGATTTGGCCGGAAACCGTGTCACCCGTTCGGAGGTCAAACTTACGGATCTGCGACGGGCTGACATAAATATCATCAGGGCCGGGCAGATAGTTATACTCGGGAGCACGCAGGAAGCCAAAACCATCCGGCAAAGTTTCCAGTACTCCCTGCGAAAATATCAGGCCGCTTTTTTCGGTCTGAGCGGCGAGAACCTTAAAGATCAGTTCCTGCTTCCTCAGCCCTGTCGCACCTTCGATGCCCATTTCCTTGGCGATATGCGTCAGTTCGCTGATCGACATATCTTTTAGGTCGCCAATATTCAGCGTCGCATCTTCAGAGGCTCCATTATTGCCTTCAGAGCCCTTCTTTTTCTTTTCAGATGCGTCGCCGCTTGCGGCTTCGGTTTCCTCGACCGGTGTGACTTCTTTCTCGTCAACGGCCGCGGCTTTTGCAACTTTCGGTCTACGGGTTTGTGTGGTTTTAGTAGCCATTTTATAGTCTAGATGATTTGGATGTCGTTACTTTGCGACACTATTCTGCGGTTTTTACAAATTTTCTCGCGCGTTAACGCATTAGGACTAATTAGAAAGATAAAGCGGAGAAAATCGTACGGATTGTATGTAGTAATGCCAGTGAAATAAGCTTCAAAAGCTCTCAGAGAACTTAACAAGTATCCGGGAAACTTAATTATTACAGCATACGATGTTAAAAATCAACCAGAGGTTTGATAATTATTCATTGCCGCGTTAATTTCCGCCCAAACCTGATCGCGTCCGCGGCCAGTTTGTGCCGAATAGCTCAATATCTTGGCTCCGGGTAAGACCTTTTCAGCTTCTTTCAAAGATTTGCGAAGTTCGTTCGTTGAAATCTTATCCGATTTCGTAGCAACAATAAGATGCGGTTTGTGATTGAACTCAAGCCATTCGTTGAGCTGAATATCGAGAGGCGATGGTTTATGCCGGGAATCCACAAGCTGGATACAAAGTGATAACTCTTCTCGCTCACCTAGATATTCCTCAGCCATCTTGCCCCAATCGGCCCGCATGGTCTTTGATACCTTGGCGTAACCGTAGCCTGGCAGATCGGCGAAATAGAAGCTGTCGTTTATCAAAAAGAAATTAATGCTCTGCGTCCGGCCCGGCGTGTTTGACGTGCGGGCGAGGCCTTTTCGCAAAAGCAGTGAGTTTATCAACGAAGATTTTCCAACATTCGAACGCCCCAGAAAGGCGATCTCACGTCTGCCGTCAACCGTCCAATGCCTCTTTTCAAAGGCGCTCTTAATAAACTCGGCAGATGTGATCTTCATCCGGTTTTTCGGCGGCCCGGTCTATTCAACGCTCGCCGATATCTCCGTAGCTGCCGCATCCGTACTCCACAAAACCGGCGTGTCGAGCTTTATCACCGGAACACTCTCCTCAAGAGCAAACCCGAGAACTTCGTCAATATATTCGACTGCGTGGATCGTCAGATCGTCGCGAACCTCGTCCGGAATATCGACGAGATCTTTCTCGTTTTCCTTCGAAAGAATGATCGTCTTCAAACCAAAGCGATGGGCCGCGAGTAATTTCTCTTTCACACCGCCGATCGGCAGAACCTTGCCGCGAAGGGTTATTTCGCCGGTCATCGCAACGTCATGCCTCGCCGCCTTCCCGGTCATGACAGAGACCATAGCAGTTGCGATCGTAATGCCCGCACTCGGCCCGTCCTTCGGGATCGCACCTTCGGGAACGTGAATATGCAAATCTTTCTCGCGGAAGATAGCAGAGTCGATTCCAAGTTCATCAGCTCTGGTCCGAATGCATGTTAGAGCTGCCTTTGCCGATTCCTGCATCACTTCGCCCAGCTTGCCGGTTAATGTAACTTCGCCTTTTCCCTTAACCAGCGTCGCCTCGATCTGTAGAACGTCACCACCAACCTCGGTCCAAGCCAGTCCATTCACCAAACCGATCTCGCTTTTTCGAGCAATATCCTGCTTGCGATAACGGATCACGCCAAGGAGTTGCTGTACCATCTCAGCATTGATGACGACCCTGAAGTTCTCTTTATCGTCCGAACCGACAAACTTCCTTGCGATCTTTCTTAGACATGAGCCGATCTCGCGTTCCAGGTTTCGGACCCCGGCCTCCCTCGTATAATGCCTTATTGTTTCAATGATCCCGTCATCCGTAAATACAACACCATTCGGATCGATTCCGTTATTTTCGCACTGTTTTACGATAAGGTGCTGTTTGGCGATCTCAAGCTTTTCGCGCTCCGTATAGCCGGAAAGATTCAAAATCTCCAAACGATCCTGCAAAGCAGGCGGTATCGTGTGCAGAACATTGGCCGTCGCGATAAAGAAAACGTGCGATAGATCGTAATCTACGTCGAGGTAATGATCGCGGAAGGTGCTGTTTTGTTCAGGATCCAGAACTTCCAGCAACGCCGCACTTGGGTCGCCGCGATAATCGCGTCCGAGTTTGTCGACCTCGTCGAGCAGGATCACCGGATTCGTCGTTCCGGCGCGTTTCATCAACTGAACGATCTGTCCCGGCATAGAACCGATGTACGTTCGCCGATGGCCTCGAATTTCGGCTTCGTCATGAACCCCGCCCAGTGCCAGTCGCACAAATTTGCGGCCCGTCGCATTCGCTATCGATTTCCCAAGCGAGGTTTTACCGACTCCCGGCGGGCCAACGAAGCAAAGGATCGTGCCTTTTGGATTCTTTACAAGCTGTCGAACAGCCAGGAATTCCAGGATCCGTTCCTTTATCTTTTCAAGCCCATAATGATCCTCGTTAAGCGTTTTCTCCGCTTCACTTAGCTCCTCGATCTCCTCGGAACGCTGCTGCCACGGGACGTTGATGAGCCAATCCAAATAGGTTCTTGCGACCGTTCCCTCAGCCGACATTGGCGGCATCGATTCGAGGCGGCCGAATTCCTGCATTGCCTTGTCGGTTGCCTCCTCGGTCATTCCGGCTTCGGCTATCTTTTTCTTTAGCTCTTCGAGCTCGGCTTTATCGTCCTTTCTGCCCAGTTCTTTGTGGATGGCTTTGATCTGTTCGTTGAGATAATATTCCCGCTGATGCTTGTCCATTTGCTTCTTGGTGCGGGAATGGATGTTGCGGTCGAGCTGGCGTTTTTCGATCTCGGCTTCGAGGACCTCGACCAGCTTTTGCAGGCGTTCGGCGACCGAAACGGTCTCGAGCAGCTTCTGTTTTTCATCAACGGCGATACGCAAATGCGACGACATCGAGTCCGCGATCTGCGCCGCCGAAACGCCGCGCAAACTGGCATGCAGAGCATCCGTATATGCATCAGGCGAAACCCTCAAAAACTGCTCGACCAGCGAATGTATCTTCTGCAATAGCCCGTCCGTGCGGTAGCCAGATTCGTCGGTTGCGCCGATGCGGCGGACGTGGGCGTAGAACATCCCGTCCGAGCCCTGTTCGACACGCACCGAACGCCCTCTTTCACGGCCTTCGACGACAACTTTGATCTGGCCGTTGTCCTGCCGCTGGGCCTGGAGAATGCGGCCCAGAGTTCCGACCTGATAGATCTGATCGGCCGCCGGTTCATCGACCGTGGCATCGTGCTGGGTGGCCAGGAATATCTGCCGTTCGCCCGTCATTGCTTGCTCTAACGCCATTACGGACGAAGGCCGGCCGATCTTGAACGCGACCTTTGTGTACGGAAAAATGACTACATCACGAATAGGGACCATCGGAAAACGCTCAATGTCCGACGGCATCTGGTCTGTAAATTCTTGCATACTTAAAGGGAAATTCTCTTCGCGGAAACCGTTCTATTTTTTAGAATTATTGGATTAACTATATTTACGCAAAACCTGGCGGCAAAAGCAATAGCTATCCTCACCAATCGGGAATATTTTTTATTATCAATTTATGCATTCAATAAAGAGCGATTAGGTCCTCGTTTTTACAAATTCCCCGAAAAAGAAAATCCTCCTCTCCAAATCCAAAATCGAGCGACGACGAGCGCCAAAAAAACGCGCGGATCGGGAAATCGGTCATCCGGTTTTCGGCGCGCTCAAACCGCCCTTCCGGGCGCCAAACGAGCGGAATTTTTCGTGTCAGAACCTGAAAATTTTCATTTTTCTTAATTTCAACCTCCTAAACGGCAAGGTGCCCATTTTTATTGGGTTTGGTAGAGTACAATTGCCATTTTGGCAGAGGTAAACCGTGAGATTGGTAGAGGTATTTGGGAGATTGGTCGAAGGTGTTTTTGACCCGCAAAACGGCAATTTTCCGGGCGCGTCGCTGCTGAATTTGCTTAGCTGCGGTTCGCCGCCGGATTTCTCTCTATGGGTAGCAAGATGTGGACAAGATGGGATCTCGTGAAATATTTGATGGCATCGAGCCAGCTTCTGACCGGAGTGGCACTTCCCGCAGATCTGATCCCGATATCGAGTCGCTACGTAGTTTCCGCCTGATTGAGCCCCGGTATTACTTTTTTTGCAGCAGCCATCTACGGGCAGCGATGATACACTTATCTTCGCCCGGGGCTTTGTTTATCTCAAAAGGGACCGCCTCATCGACAGGGATATTGATCGGATAGCCCGTCCCGGTCCTGTCCGCAAAAACACCCGTCGAGATCGCAACGACCACCTCGCCGTCGATGATGTCCCAGCTATTATTTGTTGTATAACTTCCCGTCGCTTCGCCGAAAGATCGTGCGTTTGGCCTGCCTTTCAGAGCGGTTGCGACGATCTCGCCCGAACTCACCGTGTAACGGCTCGTGAGCACCGCGATCTTAGGGAGTTTTCTGAATTTTGGCTCGTAAGGCAAGTTCGCGGCCTGCGAGCCTCCGTATATGAAGTTGCCGTTCCTTATTACCCAGTCGAACTGCCGTGTTCCCTTTAGATCGACGAGGTCGCCGACTTTTCCCTCGCCGACCAGCGGCCCGATGCCTGCCATCATCGGGTTCATATTTCCGCCGCTGTTGTACCTGAGGTCAATGATCCATTTGTCGACCTTAGCGGCAGAAAGCTCGATGACGGCCCGCCTGATCCTCTCGGATTCTTTTTGGATATCGATATTCGGAGCAATGCCGACGATCTTTAGATAGCCGATATTCCCGTCCAGCCGCTTGTATGCGAATTGATTGGAGCTGTCGTTGATCAAGGCATGGATCTTCGGGTCGCGCGGCCGTTGGTCGGGATGATTCAGGTTCGCCCAATCGGTGAAATTTGCGATATCGGCAAAACTGCGGGCATCCGTGATCCGGCCATGATGATCGCGAAGCCCGTTGAGCAATGCCTCGAACGCAGGCTTCAGATCGCGTATAGTCTTTGCATTCTCAGCCTTTGCATAGACCTGCCTGCGGAGAGTTTCCCAGTCCACGCGAGCCGAATAGAGCGAGATCTGTTTTGCTCTATCAAAAGTTTTATCGAGAATGACCTTCGGCTCGGTTTGCGCAAAACCGACACTTTTGAAGAGTATAAGTATGAAAATCGGTATCGCATTTCTCATAAGAACGCCTTTCGAGTGGTTATACGATCGATCGTAACCGAAAACGCGGTTACGAAATTGTAAAAATAGTGCGGGGCAAGGTGAAAGCGTGTGCTCATTATTTGAGAAACACACGCTTTCACATTGGCGTTAGTCAAAGTTAACCAAAAACCAGAACGTCGGCCTACGGCCTAGGCGTCGCGGCAGGTGTTGGCGTCGGTGCGGGTGTCGGCATCGGCGGCATGTCGGCCGCGGAGAACCTCGGCAGCAGTTGGTCACGCATAGCCAAAGCGTAAACGCCGGCGGCAAAGATAATTGACGAGACCTTTACGTCGCTCTCGATGATACGCTCGTATGTGTCGATATTCGTATGCCATGTTCCGGCGAAATATTCGATCGGATCTTGTGACCCTCCGATTCCGGGCAGTCCGCCGAAGTTGAACGACGTGCTGTCAGTGCCGCCGGGATTTCGGCTGCGGCTGGTCGAAACACCCGCAAATCCGAGGTCCGAGAATGAAGCGAGGGCTTCGCGAAGAACGGCTGCGGTCTCAGGCGGTCCGAAAACGCTCAGCCCGCGAGCTCGTCCCGTTCCGCTGTCGATGTTGAAATATCCGCCGAACTTGCTGAATTCCGGCTTAGGATTCTCAACCGTACCGAAATGCTGGGCGACGTACGCTTTCGAACCGAGCAGCCCTTGCTCTTCACCGCCCCAACATGCGACGCGGATCGTGCGGCGTGGTTTGACACCGATCGCCTTGAGGATTCGTGCTGCTTCCATCATGGTTGCACAGCCGATCGCATTGTCGGTCGCACCGGTTGCCGAGTGCCACGAATCGAGATGGCCGCCGAGCATGATGACCTCATCCTTCTTGTCCGAACCCCAGATCTCGCCGACGACGTTATAGCTGGTCTTGCCGGCGGGGACGATGTGGCTCTTAAGGTCAAATTCGAGTTTGACTGGCGTATTGTGCTTGAGCAAACGGTAGATACGGCCAAAATCCTCGGTACGCATGACGACGGTCGGCACAACCTTCTTGATGTCAAAAGTCGGATTATTGAATGCACGAACCAGCCCGCGGTCGAGCTGCGACTCGTTTATCCTGACCTTGACCTTGTTATCCACGAGGAATTTGTCGACCTGATCCCTGAGCTGCAAAGCCGTCAGAGCATTCGGACGCGGCGTAATTCTTCCTGCTCCGCCCGGACCGCCGGGGCCGCCGGGCCCGCCGCCCGGACCGCCGCCAGCTCCGCCGAGCTGAGCACAATCGGCCGGAGTCTTGGTCGGATCCATACGGCAATTCATCACGTTATCCGGGACGCGTTTCGCCGCCTGCGGCGTCGATTGGTCGATGAACGTAGGTTGGCCCATTAGGACGATCTTGCCATTAACTTCAGCCTTTTTTTGGTTGAAAAATGCCGTTAATTCTTCCTGCGTCGGATTCTGCATCACACGAGGATTTTCGGCCGCCGGGAACGTGGGAATCACCAAATTCACCACATTGGCCGTGGCTTTGCCCTTGGTCGAAGGCGTCCAGGCCAACACTTCATACGTGAGCGTGTCCGCAACCGGCGAGAGCATCACGCCGGTGTTGTAATCATTGACCCAACCCGGATTGCCAAAATCCCACGGTTCGAGGCCGGTAAAATCGAAGCCCCAGCTTTTCATCTCCTGCGCCGCCCACCGTGAAGCACTCTCATGGTTTGGCGAACCGGTCAAACGCGGGCCATAGAGGTCGGTGAAATAATGCATCGTGTTCATTATTTTCGAGTTCTCCATTCCCTCTTTGCGGATCGCGGCGTAAACCGCATCCCGATTAGCGTCCTGTGCCAGCGTCGCCGCCGGCATCACAAAAGATTGCAGCAATAAAACCACCGCCGCGATATGTAACGATCTGTGTCTTTTCATAATCAAACAGCCCCGGCAAAAAACAGACGCTTTGCCGTCTTTCCTCGAAAGATTCTCCTGATAAAGTGTTCGGCTCAACCCGCCGAAATTGGAAGTGTGAATCCTTAATACATTACCACCAGGCAAAAAGTTTCGCTAAATCCAATCTGCGAGTTTAATTTGGGGGCGGGAAAAACGGTATGCTATTGCGAACATCTCTATGGAACCAAAATTCTTTGCCAATCAACAGAAATTCCGCGATTGGCTCGCAAAAAACCACGAGACTGAGACCGAACTCCTCGTCGGTTTTCACAAAGTCGCGAGCGGAAAGCCGAGCATGACTTGGCCCGAATCGGTCGATCAGGCACTGTGTTTCGGCTGGATCGACGGTGTTCGAAAGCGGATCGATGACGAGAGCTATTCGATCAGATTCACGCCGCGAAAAGCAGGGAGCATTTGGAGTGCGGTGAATATTAAAAAGGTCGAGGATCTGACTGAAGCAGGCTTGATGCAGCCCGCCGGAATTGTGGCGTTTGATAAACGAACCGAAGCGAAATCGAAGATATATTCTTACGAGAAAGAAGCAAGTGATCTGTCACCGGAATTCGAAAAACAGTTTCGCACGAATAGGAAAGCGTGGGAATTTTTCACTTCGCAGGCGCCTTCGTATCAAAAGGTGATGATCCATCATATAATGGACGCGAAACAGGAAAAAACGCGGGCCTCACGCCTCGCTGCAACGATTGCCGCGAGCGAAGAACAACGCCGCCTAAGATAACGAATAATGACACCGCTTCTCTCAATAATCAGCCCGGAACTGTCGCAGTTGCTCAGCAAATGCGGGAAAGTCAGGACTTTTGGTGAAAATCAGGAGATCTTCGCCGGTGGCGACGATGCGAGTTTTCTGCCGATCGTTCTGTCGGGACGTGTTAAGATGATCCACTTTCTGGAGCCGGGAAAGGAGGTGATCATTGGCGTTTTTCAGGACGGTGAAATGTTCGCCGTGCCGCCGGTTTTTGATGGCGGAAAATATCCGGCAACGGCGATCGCCATGGACGACGCTCGCCTGATGCTTGTCGCACGAAAGGATTTCCTCGAAGTGCTGCGATCCTCGAGCGAATTTTCCTTCGCGGTTATTCAGTGGATGTGCGGCATGCTCCGCGAAAAAACCGCGACGATCCAAAATCTCGCCACCGCCTCGCCCGAACATCGCGTCGCCAGCATTTTGTTAAAGCTCGCACTCAAAGAATCGCACGAAGCTCCGGTAAAAATAACCCATCGCCGTCAGGATATCGCCCGAATGGCGGGCCTGACGACGGAAACCACGATCCGCACGATCCGCAAGCTTGCCGACAAAGACCTGGTCACGATCTCGCATGGCAAGGTTGTTGTCGAATCGCCTCAACCTCTACAGGAGTTTCTGGAAGCGTAGCTGAATGTTCGTTCAGTTCGCCCACATAGCTCAACATCCGAGCCGCGATGGCGCGTGCCCGAACCTTGATAAAGTCCGCTCTTTCGCCCGAAAACGCGTTGTCAACGGTCTCGGTAAAGATCCCAAACCATCGTACAAAATGCTCTGGCAAAAGCGGAGTTTTTTCATTCAGCTCGCCGTGAACCATCAGCGGGCTGCGGCCGTGAGATTGATATTTGCCATTCTGAAAAAGGATCGTCTCCCAGAAATCACCGATGATCGGTAGGTGGCGTTCGAGGTTGAGCTTGGCAACGTCTGTAAAGATGTGGCCGATCAACTCGTCTGCGATCGCCCGCGAATAGAACGTTTTCATCAGGGAGTCGATATCCTCGCGGTTTTGAATATCCGTGTTCATGACAGGTAAATAATATTGTGAAAATGCGGCCCGTATTGTGACGGGCCGCACTTTTTCAACCACGCTCTTCACTATGGGAGCTCGGTTCGGTCTCCCTTTGTAAGCATCAATTTCAACGCAAACCAGACAAACGCCACCGCTCCGACGGCGAAGATCGAATCGCCAAACAGCCGCATCCACCGCAGAGTCTGCATCAGCGTGGTCTGCATGAATTCAGGACTGCGAGCGGACCAATAGCCAACGGAAACCGACTGGTAAGTCTGCAGCAGACCGATCGGCAGCAGGCTGAAAAAGATCTCCATCAGCATGCCGATATTGATCGCCCAAAATGCAAAACTCAGAAGCTTGGTGTTCCATTTACGTTCCGGCTCGATTGCACGCATGCAGAACAGAAGCAAGGCTAGGCCGAGCGTTCCATAAACACCGTAAAGTGCTCCGTGAGCGTGGGTTGCGGTTGTGTTCAGCCCTTGCATGTAATACAAAGCGATCGGCGGATTGATCATGAAGCCGAAAATGCCCGCTCCGACCAGGTTCCAGAACGCCACGGCGACGAAGAAATACACGACCCATTTGTACTGAGTGAGCCATGGTTTCTTTTTCGCGTGGCGGATGTTTTCGAAAGCTTCGTAGCCAACGAAAACGAGCGGCACGATCTCAAGTGCACTAAACACCGAACCGAAGGCCAACGCGATCGTCGGCGTTCCGGCGAAATACAGATGATGCATCGTACCGATGATGCCGCCGCTCAGATATATCGCTCCTGAGAGAAGCGAGGCTTGGGCGGCGTGTTCGGCATTGATCACTTTTAGACGGGCGAAGAGGAATGCGATTACGACGGTTGCGAATACCTCGAAAAACCCTTCGACCCAGAGGTGGACGACCCACCAACGCCAGTATTCGACGACCGTGATGTGGGAACGCATTCCCCAAAACAATCCCGGTGCGTAAAACAAGGCGATGCCGGCAGTCGTGCCGAGATAAAGCAGGACGAGCGAGCGATTATTTCCCGTTTTGTTTAACCCCGCGATCGCAGATCTGCCGACTAGAACCAGCCACAGCAGAAGCCCGATAAACAGTGCCGCCTGCCAAACGCGGCCGAGATCGACGTATTCGTAACCCTGATGGCCGAACCAGAACCAGAGGTCGCCGCTGCCGAGCTTATGCATGACGCTCATCCATTGTCCGCCCATCGAGCCGAGTACGACGATCAGCAAGGCCCCAAAGAGCAGATCGACGCCCAGTTTTTGTTTCTTAGGCTCGTAACCGCAGATGTATGGTGCGATAAACAATCCGGCAGCGAGCCACGCGGTCGCGATCCAGAATATACCAAGCTGCGTGTGCCACGTTCGCGTTACGACATACGGCAGATAGTCCTGCAACGGAATGCCGTAAAATCCACCGCCCTCAACACCATAATGAGCGGTGATTATTCCCATCACGATCTGCAATAGGAACAGGAGCGACACGACGAAGAAGTACTTAACCGTAGCCTTTTGCGACGGCGTCAGGGTTTCACCGATCAGCGGGTCGGAATCAGGCGGCATCGACGCATCGCCTTCCTTTCGCCAGCCCGCATAGAACCAGACCATTGCTCCGATACCCGCGATCAGCATGATCACGCTGACGCCGGTCCACACGATCGCCGAACTCGTCGGGACGTTGCCGACGAGCGGTTCGGACGGGAAATTGCTGGTGTATGAGATCGTATTGTTCGGGCGATTCGCCGCGGATGCCCACGCTGTCCAGAAGAAGAACGATGTCAGGTCACGGAGCTTCGCTGGATCTGATTGAGCGTTTTGCTGGATCGCGTAGTCTTTGTTTCCGTTCGCAAAAACGTCGGAGTAATGTTTGAGATTGTCTTCAAACGCTTTCGCGCGAAGTGGATCAACCGTGATGCGGCCCGTCGCTTCGTCGTAGGTATTTTTCCGCATCATGTCCTGCAGCCTCTGCCGCAGCGATGCCTGCTTTTCGCTAGCGAGGCTGTCGTAACTGCCTCGGAATTCCGCGTTCGACCACGTATTCAGGATAAATACCGACTCGCGATGCAAATAATCGGCCGTCCAATCAGGAGCGACATAAGAGCCGTGCCCCCAGATCGACCCGACCTGCATACCGCCCATCGCCTGCCAAACGTTTTGGCCATTTGAAACCTGTTCTGGAGCTATTAACTGCGAGCCGTCAGTGGTTACAACCTCTTTGGGGATCGGCGGAGCCTGTCTAAATATCTCAGTTCCAACCCATCCCAAAATTGCAAACGAAAAAACAAATACCGCTCCAAGTATCAGCCAAAGCCTCTTCATCTCATTGTCTCCTCGCGACCAAACCGTCGCTGATCTTCCTTTCCAAAATTAAGTTTCACGCACGCTTGAATTTGCTGACTATCAGTTGGAGTGCGGGTTCCGCCCGAACCTCGTGTACAATGCCGGCCTCCAGGGTGATAAACGTTCCTGATCGCATTGCCTGTGATTCCGTCAATTCCTCGCCGGCAAGAAAAACGCCGGTTCCTGACAAGCAGAAAACGGTGATCGGTTCGGCTGCATGGTGCCTGGAGAGAACGGCTCCATTTCTAAGCCGAACCTCGACGATGCGCCGAAACGGCCCGTCGTACAACTCGGTTAGCTGCTTATCGCCTTCGAAATCCTCGGGCCGCTGAAACTCTTTGATCAGATGTATGCTGTTCATGTTTACTCCTATTCTGTGAATAAAGCTATCAGCGAGAAGGACTATAAAAAATGATTTGAATCATAAGGAGACCTTTTTTCGAGCGGGCAAGATAGGTTGTGCCTAAGCGATATTAGCTTTGCCGTGTGAATAGGAATGTTTGCGAGGTCGCGGATAATGGCAGACAAAAAAACACGGATCAGAAGATACCGATCCGTGTTTAGCATCATCCGCTGCGAGAAAAATCTAGCTATCCTTTCGCTTTCTTTATCTCGTCGATCATCACCGGCACCGCGTCAAAGAGATCACCGACGATCCCGTAATCTGCGATGTCGAAGATGGGAGCTTCCGCGTCTTTGTTGACGGCGACGATCGTTCCGGCGTTCTTCATGCCGACTATGTGCTGGATCGCACCGGAGATTCCCAGAGCAATGTACACCTTCGGGACGACGGTCTGGCCCGATGAACCAATCTGGCGGTCAATAGGCAGCCAATCGCTGTCACAGATAGGACGCGAGGCGGCGAGGTCGGCACCGAGAGCGTCAGCCAGTTGCTGAGCAAGGGCGATGTTCTCCTGAGATTTGATTCCGCGTCCAACGGCAACGATGATCTCGGATTTGCTGAGATCGACTGTCGCTTTGGCTTCTTGAAACGGAGCCTCGGGAGTCATCCGAATATCGCCGACGTTAACATCCATCGTTTCAATGGCAGCACTTCCCTTTTCAGCGTTGTCGCCGCGGAACGAGCCCGACTGAAACGTAACAAAATACGGGGCGTCACCGCCGATCGTAACGTCAGCATCGAGTTTGCCAAGGAAAATGCGCCGCGTGAGCGACAGTTTACCGCCATCTGCTTTGTAACGTATACAGTCGCCGACGACCTCACGGCCGAGACGAGCCGCGACCTTAGGAGCGAAATCACGCACCTGATAGGTGTGCGACATCACGATGTACTGCGGGTTCGTCGCTTTGATGACGTGTTCCCACGCGTCGGCGTAACCGTCCGGCGTGTAGGTGCCGAGCTTTTCGTTTTTGGCAACGATCACTTTCTCGACGTTGTAACCGGCGATCTCCTGAGCGAGCGAGCAATCTTTGTCGCACGGCAGCACGGCCGCAACCTTGAGGCCAAGATCTTTGCCGATCGCCTGAGCAGCCACGATGGCTTCGAGCGAGGTTTTATTGAGGACGCAATCTTTGTGTTCGATGAAAACTAAAATCATATGACCCGAACCTCCGTTCTGAGCTTTTCAACCAACTCGACCGCACCGGCTTTTGCGTCGCCATTGCCGAGCATTTGGGTCTGTTTGGATTTGAGGGGAAGGTAAACCTTCTCGATCTTTGAAGCCGAAGCAAACGCATCGATCGCTGGCGTGACATCACGTATCTCTTTTTTCTTCGCCGCCATAATGCCTTTGAGCGAAGCGTAGCGGATCTGCGAGATTCCCGATTGGATCGTCAGCAGCGACGGCAGCTTGTAAGTAAACCATTGATACCAACCGCTCTCCAGTTCGCGTTTGACCCGGAGCGTTTCGCCGAGGCTCGCACGGTCAACCTCGATCACGATGGTCGCGTGCGGAATTCCGAGCAATTCGGCAAGGATCACGCCCGTCTGCCCGTGGCTAGCGTCATCAGATTGCAGGCCGGTGAACACAAGGTCTGCATTTTCTTCGCGGATCGCATCTGCGATCGCCTTCGCGATCTGATACGGTGAAAGGCTCTTGCTGTCGTCAACTACCACGTGGATCGCACGGTCAGCTCCACGGGCGAGAGCGTCTTTGATAACGGTCTTAGCAGTCTGCGGCCCGAGCGTACAGACGACTACCTCGCCTTCGCCTTTGGCCTCAACCGTTCTCAAAGCTTCTTCGAAAGCGTATCCGTCAGACTCATTGGTCTGCTGCGAGATATCAGCCTCATTTATCCATTTCTCATCGCCCGCGATGCGCAACACGGCATCTTTATTGGCGACCTGTTTCATTAGTACGATTATCTTCATAACGTTTATGAAAAGATGCTATCACAAAATGAATGGTGATTCATTTTGAAAAATGTAATAATTTTTAGCGAAATCTCGTCGTTATAGTTAGAATCGGAAAGACTAACCGAGGGAAAATCACTCGTCCGGTAAAATTGCCTGTAGAAATTCCCGAGTTTCGCGATCAAAGAGACGGAAAGATTTCCCCGTATCCACAATGTCCAGGTTTAGAAGCGGAGAAAAAATGCGGTCTTGCTGAAGGGGAACATATTGAAGTCGGGCTTCTTGCCTCCGATAGGCCATCAGGGGCAATGGCAAATACTTTCGTTCGGCGTCGATCAGATAATATTCCTCGACTCCGGAAGCATCGTAAAACTCGGCCTTTTCTCCGATATCATTTTTCCATGTTCGTCCCGACGCAACCTCAAAAATCACTTGCGGAAACACACCTTCTTCCCAAAGCTTATAAACTTGCCGGTCGCCCTTCGCAGTTCCGAACGAAACCATAATGTCTGGCGTGTAATATTTGGTTACGCTACCTTCCTCGTAATAGAGGTTCATGTTCGCAGCAACGAGTACATTACTATTATTGAGAAAAAATGACTCTAAAGCACCGAAGAGATACCAGATCAGCTTTTGGTGGAAACTAGATTCGCCCATATCAGTATCGTGCGACTCTGGATAAAGATTATCATCGCCCAACAGACCATGCGGTTGAGTAAAACGCGGCTGAGTTGTGGTCTGAATGTTCATAACAACTATTCATTATAACGCTTGAATATCAAGCAAGCATTCGTGCCGCCGAATCCGAAGTTGTTCGAAAGGACGTAATCAACCTTCGCCTCGCGGGCCTGATTTGGAACGTAATCTAGATCGCAATCAGGATCTGGAAATTCGTAGTTGATCGTCGGTGGCAGTTTATTTTCCATCAGGGCTTTGACCGAGAAAACGGCTTCCAGCCCGCCGGCGGCTCCGAGAGCGTGGCCAGTCATGGATTTGGTCGAGCTAACCGGAATGTTGTAAGCGTTGTCGCCAAAGACCTTCTTGATCGCGAGCGTTTCAAATTTATCGTTGTACGGCGTCGAAGTTCCGTGAGCATTGATGTAGCCGATCTGGCTTGGTTCGAGCCCCGCATCTTTTAACGCGCGCTGCATCACGCGTATCGCCCCCGAACCGGTTTCGTCCGGCATCGTGACGTGAAACGCGTCGCCGCTCATTCCGTAGCCGACTATCTCAGCGAAAATATTGGCACCCCGAGCTTTGGCAAATTCGAGTTCTTCGAGGATCAGGATTCCAGCACCTTCGCCGATGACGAAACCATCTCGTTCGAGATCGAACGGCCGTGAGGCGTGTTTTGGGTCGTCATTTCGGGTTGAAAGCGCTCGCATCGAAGCAAATCCAGCGACGGACATCGGCGTGATAGCACTTTCCGCACCGCCGCAGATCATCGCATCGGCATCGCCGCGTTCGATGATGCGGAAGCTGTCACCGATCGCGTGTGCTCCTGCTGAACAAGCAGTCGCGGTTGCCGAATTCGGACCTTTCGCACCATGACGAATCGAAACATTTCCGGCAGCCAGATTGACGATCGCCGATACAATAAAGAATGGCGATACGCGGTCCGGGCCGGAATTCAATAGCTTTTCGTGCTCACGCTCGATTGCCCAGAAATCGCCGATGCCTGAGCTGATGTACGTTCCCACCATCTCGTCGTTAGAGCTGTCGATCACGAGTCCGCTGTTAGCAACTGCTTCGTCAGCCGCCGCAAGAGCGAAGTGAGTAAAGGCTCCCATCCGCCGCGCTTCCTTTTTGTCAAGGAAACTAAGCGGATCGAAACCTTTCACCTCGCAAGCGAATTTAACCGAAAACTTCTCCGCGTCAAATTTCTTTATGTAGTCGGCCCCGTTCTCGCCGTTCATCAACGCGCCCCAAGTCGTAGGCACGTCGTTCCCGCAAGCCGTAACCGAACCGAGACCTGTAACAACTACTCGACGTTTCATATAAATAGTTAGTTGATCGTTGTTCGCTGGTGGTTGGAAAAAACCACGCAACGACCCACGATCAACGGTCAACCATCAAACGATCAAAACTAAGCAGCTTTATGCTGTTCAACGTAAGCGTACGCATCACGAACGCCCTGGATCTTCTCGGCGTCTTCGTCAGGAATTTCGATGTCGAATTCCTCTTCGAAACGCATCACGAGTTCGACGAGATCGAGCGAATCGGCACCCAGGTCTTCGATGAACCGTGCATTTTCTGTAACTTCTGCTTCGTCGACTCCTAGTTCGTCAACGATGATCTGTTTGATCTTATCCTGTACTTCTGACATATAATTTTCTCCTGTTTTTATGGCGTTTCTAAAGTATTTCTCAAACTGTCCGTATTTTCAATGTTGGCGTAGACAGCTTCTTTGTCGATCTGCCTCACCAACCCTGTCAAAACCTTTCCCGGCCCGATCTCGATGAATTTATCGACACCGTTCGCCCTCATATTCTCGATCGTCTCCAGCCAACGGACCGGTGACGAAACCTGTTGCGTCAATTTTGCCGCGACTACCGACGAAACGCTGTTTGCCACCGCATCTACGTTGTGGAATACCGGAAACTCAAACGCTCCGTATTCCAATTTCGCAAGGTCCAAAGCGAGCCGTTCCTGTGCCGGCATCATCAATGCACAGTGAAAAGGAGCCGAGACGTTCAGCTTGATCGCCCGTTTTGCGCCTTTCGCCTTCAATATCTCACACGCACGGTCAACTGCTTCGGCGTTGCCTGCAATTACTACCTGCGACGGTGAATTGATATTCGCCGGACCGCAAACCTGACCCTGAGCCGCTTCCGCACATCCGGCCTCTACCGTAGCAACGTCGAGCCCAATTATCGCCGCCATCGCTCCAACACCAACCGGTACAGCTTCCTGCATATACGTCCCGCGTTTGCGAACGGTTTGAACCGCATCCGCAAAATCCAGAACGCCTGCCGCAACTAAAGCCGAATATTCGCCCAAACTGTGTCCCGCAACAAAATCTGGAACCGGCAATCCCTCGGCCATTGCGGCGTGAAAGGCCGCAATGGAAACGGTCAGAATCGCCGGCTGAGTATTTGCCGTTAGCTGAAGATCCGACTCGTCCCCAACGAAACACATTTCCGAAAGTGAAAATCCAAGTGCGTCGTCCGCCGCCTCAAAAACTTCGCGGGCCGCCGTAAAGTTCTCAAACAAATCTTTTCCCATTCCCACGACTTGTGAGCCTTGACCGGGGAAAATATAAGCGATCTTCGCCATAAACCGTTTGGAGTCCCGCCTTCAGGCGGCCTCCCTTTTCACGAGTGGCCTGCTAAAGCAGGGACTCCAAACTTCTAAAATCTTATTACCGTTCCGCCCCACGTCACGCCACCGCCGAATGCCGTCAGCAGAACAAGCGAACCTTCCTTTATCCTGCCCGACTGGATACATTCATCCATTGCGATCGGGATCGAAGCCGACGATGTGTTGCCCATCTCGGCAATATTGGAATAAACCTTTTCTTCCGGCACGCCCAAACGCGATGCTACCGCGTCCGTGATCCGCTGATTTGCCTGATGAGGAATAACGATATCGACATCATCAACCGTATAACCTGCTTTTTCGAGCATTTCCGCCGAAATATCAGCCATCGAGCGCACGGCGACTTTGAAGAGCTCGTTGCCCTTCATCTTAAAGAAATGCTCACGGTTGTCGATAGTTTCGTGGGTTGTCCCGAGTTTCGTACCGCCGCCGGGAGCATAAAGCTGTTCTTCGTAGCGGCCGTCGGATTTGATCTTGGTTGCGAGAATGCCTTTTCCTTCAGGAACAGGCCCAAGAACTGCGGCTCCGGCTCCGTCACCGAAGATCACGCACGTTCCTCGGTCCGTGTAATCAACGTACTTGGTCAGAACCTCAGCCCCGATGACCAAAGCGTATTTGATCTGTCCGGTGCGGATCATCGATTCGACCATCGTTATGCCATAAAGAAAGCCGGAACAGGCTGCAAAAACATCCATTCCGGCGGCATTCACTGCCCCGATCTGAGCTTGTATCAACGCTCCGGTCGAAGGCATGATCTGATCTGGTGTCGTCGTGGCACAGACGATAATGTCGATGTCCTCGGGTTTTAAACCGGCGCGTTCGAGGGCCTGTAACGCCGCCCGCGAGCCAAATTGCGACGTGTATTCGTTCGCTTCAGCTTTGTGCCGCTGTTTGATCCCGGTGCGCGTGGTTATCCATTCATCGTTGGTGTCGACGAGCTTCTCCAGATCGGCATTCGTTAAAATGCCTGCCGGATAAGCATGTCCCATCCCGATAATTCCCGCGTTAAGCATAAAGTAATGGTTTTTGAGTGTAGCGAGTTTGCACGGCAGGTTCAACCGCAGGGCAATCATTCACTCAACGAACACAATAAACTACTATTCAGCTTCTTTGACGTCGATTATTTTACGGCCTTTGAACATGCCGGTCTTCGCGTCGATGCGGTGCGGCACCTTTGCTTCGCCCGTATCTTTATCAAGATAGAACTGCGGCGTGTTCAGGGCGTCATGTGCACGGCGGGTACGCGTACGGGAATGTGAATGTCTACGTTTTGGATTTGGCATTATATTACCTCAAAAATAATCGCCGCAAAAGGCACAAGAATCGCAAAAGCTTCTGTTGCTTCTGCACCTTTTCGCGGCTATTTCAAACTCTTCAGTGCCGCCCAGCGAGGGTCAACCTCGTCGTCGGCACAACTACAATCTATCAAATTTAGGTTAGCACCGCATTTCGGGCAGAGCCCGCTACAGTCTTCCCTGCAAAATATCTGTTCAGGCAGCCAAAGCAAAAGCTGCTCGCGGACTACCTCGGCCATATCGATCTGCCCGGCCAGGACGAGTGATTCGTCCAGTGCATCATCGCTCAGCTCGGTTTCAGCAGCCGATTCTTCCACACTCGTGTCTATGAAAATAGCTCGAAATGGAAACTCAACATCCCGTTCGATCGGATCGAGGCACCGCGTACAGTCGAGGATCAAATGAGCCTTTACCGTTCCGCTTAAGTTAGCCTTCGCATCGGCCTTCGCGATCTCGCCTGCCACGACAGTTTTGCCTTGCAATTGAGCCGGTTCGCCATCGAGATCGATATCAGCGGGATCGAATTCAACTTCGATCCGCTTTGCGGTCGTCCCAAGGCTGGCCAAATCGATGATCATTGTCAATTATTGCCTTCGCTTCAATAACCCAGCCGAAAGCAAAACCTTAATTATAGTCACTATATAGAATGTGTCAAATAAAAGGATGGCGGCCCGTCACATCTTTACATTTGAGCCAACCGCTTCGTCCAACGTAGAAAACCCTCGGGCTTTTAGAATGTTGCCGAGCCCAGCGTTCACATCACGAGCAAAATATGGTCCGCCGTAAACAAAACCAGTATACGCCTGGACCAAAGATGCTCCGGCGGCGATCTTGTCGAATGCATCCTGGGCATCGAATATCCCGCCAACCCCAACGATCGGGATCCTGCCTTTTGAATACCGATGAATCTCTGAAACAACTTCCGTCGACCTTTTCGTCAAAGGCCTTCCGCTCAGCCCGCCAGCCCCGAGACTTGATACGTTGTTTGTTTTTAAGGATTCACGAGAGATCGTAGTATTTGTCGCAATAATTCCCGCAAGCTCATATCTAAGAGCTATTTCAACGATCGATTCGACCTCACCTGATGTCAGGTCCGGAGCGATTTTTACGAGGAGCGGCTTCATCGGGTTCGCTCCACTCAATTCCTGATTACGTTTTTGCAGCTCGCCCAAAAGCTCACCGAGACTGTCGGCTTTCTGGAGTTCGCGTAAATTAGGCGTGTTCGGGGACGAAATATTTACTGCAACATAGTCAGCGTGAGCATGGATCAGATCAAAGCATTTTAAGTAATTCTCAGTCGCTTCTTCGTTCGGAACATCTTTGTTTTTGC
The DNA here is from genome assembly GCA_040080065.1 of Pyrinomonadaceae bacterium. Taxonomy (GTDB): domain Bacteria; phylum Acidobacteriota; class Blastocatellia; order Pyrinomonadales; family Pyrinomonadaceae; genus OLB17. Next base: position 25,166 of record JBEBJB010000024.1, on the reverse strand, counting down.
CGATATTCACGCCGACCACACAATTTCTTTTCAGCGACTTAAGCCGATCTGCAACCTTAGCGGCCCCGTCGTTATTAAAGCCGAGTCGATTGATCAGAGCTTCGTCCGCCGGCAGTCGAAACATCCTTGGCTTTGGATTTCCCGGCTGTGGATCGTACGTAACCGTTCCAACCTCAACAAACCCAAACCCAAGCTTTTCGAGCGGATTCACCACAACGGCATTCTTATCAAAGCCCGCGGCGATGCCGAGCGGATTGGCAAATCGAAGACCAAACCTCTCGATCACACCAAATTCATTGTAAATATGGTGTTTTGGCGCCGCAAATCCCGCGAGTCCTAGCCTCAAAGCCTCGATGCCAAGTTCATGAACGGTTTCAGCTGGAAGATGAAAAAGAGCCGGTCGAATGATTGATGTGTAAATGGACATCACTCGGCGGGAAAATCTATCAGATCATAAAGTTCACGCAAAGCGATCTCACAGGAAATCGAAGGCAAACTTAGAACGGAATCAAGTCCTGCAACCTCAGTCTTTATCCAAGCCCCATTTATTTCCCGCGAATAATGCTCGATCAGCGGCCGCTCCTGAGATATCAACAAATAATCCTGCAACGATGCTATGTTGTTTGTATATCTAAGGAACTTTTCTCCGCGGTCGTAACTCTGCGTTGATGGCGAAAGCACTTCAAAGATCACGACGGGATTGGTCAGCACGTCCATCGTTTCGTCGAAAAAAGTTGGAGATCCACAAACGACCGCCAGATCAGGATAGGAAAACAGCCCCGACTCGTTCGTTGCGACCTTCATGTTTGGCGAGAAGCCCCGACATGATCCGCCTTTTAGCCGAGCACCAACCGCTGTGTAAAGATTGAAACAGATCGTACTATGATTCGGGCTTTCGCCGGCCATCGCGTAAACGCTGCCGTCAAGAAATTCGTGCCGTTCCCGCGAGAAGCGCTCGAATTCCAGGTAACGCCGATCCGTAAAAACCGGGTGCGAATCTATCCGTGCAACATTTGCGGCCATACATTCTGATATCCAACTACATTAGTATAATTCAAAAAACAAAACTTTGAACCTCAAACTTTGAACTTTCACCCGCTGTTTGTTACGATTCCACATCAATGGCTGACGAGATAAATTTGGTAGAAAAGTCGCGAATAATGGATTCGGCGGCGATGAAACGTGCCCTTAGGCGGCTCGCCACCGAAGTCGTGGAGTCGAACCACGGCCCGAAAGACCTCTACATTGTCGGCATCCGCCGTCGCGGTGTTCCGCTGGCGGAACGGATCGTCGATAAGATCGAGGCTCTCGAAGGCGAGCGTCCGCTATACGGCATTCTCGACATCACGCTTTATAGAGACGATCTTTCGACCGTCGGAGCAAATCCGATCGTTAATCGCACGGAGCTAGAACACGATATCGACGGCAAGATCGTGGTTCTTGTTGACGATGTCCTTTACACGGGCCGAACGATCCGTGCTGCGATGGACCAACTTATGGATTTTGGCCGTCCGCGAAAAGTCCAGTTGGCAGTGCTCATCGATCGCGGAACCGAGCACCGTGAACTCCCGATCCAGGCTGATTTTATCGGCAAAAAAGTCCCGACGAAGCAGACCGAGATCATCAAAGTGATGCTCAAAGAATTTGACGATGTGGAAGCCGTGGGCATTTTCGAACGGCCGAGCAAATAGTTTTTTAAGCAAGGTTAACGCCTTGCTTTTTTATTGACCAGACCGCAAGCGTCTCGCTTGCCCGCGTTTAGATGGAAAAACCATTTAAGAGAAGAGATCTATTAGGAATTCGCAACCTCTCGGCTGCGGAGATCGTTGGCATTCTCGATACGGCTGAAAATTTTAGCGAGATCTCGACGCGTGAGGTGAAGAAGGTTCCCGCGCTTCGCGGTAAGACCGTGATCAATCTCTTTTTTGAAGCATCGACGCGAACCCGCACTTCATTCGAGCTTGCGGCGAAACGTCTTTCGGCTGACGCTGTGAATATCAGCGTCTCGTCTTCGAGTGTCACAAAAGGCGAGACACTGCTCGACACAGCGTTGAATCTCGACGCAATGGCTCCGGATTGTATCGTCGTTCGGCATTCGAGTGCCGGCGTGCCGCATCAACTCGCAAAAGTCAGCCGTGCCGCGATCGTCAACGCCGGCGACGGAGCCAATGAGCACCCAACGCAAGCCCTGCTCGACGCGATGACGATCCGTGAGCATAAAAATCAGATCGACGGCCTCGAAGTCGCGATCGTTGGTGATATTCTGCACAGTCGCGTGGCAAGATCCAATATTCATTTGCTCACAAAAATGGGAGCAAAAGTCCGCGTTGCCGGACCTGGAACCCTGGTACCGCGAGATTTCGCATATTTGATCGACTCGCAAAGCTCCTCTTCTTACGAAGGAGGGGTGGCAGCGGCTTCCGCTGACGGGGTGGTTGACTCTCGGCCGCAACTGCAAGTCTGCGACCATGTCGAAGACGCCATCGCCGGAGCCGACGTCGTCATGATACTCCGCATCCAACGCGAACGTCAGGATTCGGCATATTTCCCGACGCTTCGCGAATACTCGATCCACTACGGCCTCACAAATGACCGCCTCGACTTGGCAAAAAAAGACGCGATCGTCCTCCACCCCGGCCCAATGAACCGCGGCATCGAGATCGCGTCCGAAGTCGCCGACAGCTCGCGTTCACTTATTTTGGATCAGGTGAAATATGGAGTTGCAGTGAGAATGGCGGTTCTCTATCTCGCAACGGGCGGGTCGGTGGTTAACAGTTAGTTTTATGAAGTTATTGATCGCAAACGGCCATCTCATTGATCCGGCCGCACAAGAAAACACCGGAATGTCGGTCCTGATCGAGGACGGCAAAGTCACGGCGTGGATCAAGCCCAGCGAAGGCGTGCCTGAGGGCTGTGAGGTTTTTGATGCGAGTGGAATGCTCGTGGCTCCGGGTTTTATCGACATGCATGTACATTTGCGTGAGCCCGGGCAGGAGCATAAGGAGACGATCGCGAGCGGCTGTTCGGCGGCGGTTGCGGGTGGTTGGACGAGCGTTTGTCCGATGCCGAATACCAATCCGGTCAACGACAACGCCGCGATCACGCGTTACATGATCGAGCAAGCGGAACGTGCCGGTTTGGCAAACGTTTTCCCGATCGGGGCGATCACAAAATCTTCCGATGGCTCCGAACTTGCCGAAATGGGCGAGATGAAAGCTGCCGGTGCAGTTGCTGTTTCGGATGACGGACGTCCGGTGCCGAATGCCGGAATTATGCGGCGAGCGATGCAGTACGCACGGGATTTTGACCTGCCGGTGATCGATCATTGCGAAGACAAATCGCTCTCATCCGGCGGCGTTATGCACGAAGGAAAGATCTCACTTTTACTGGGTCTCAAAGGAATGCCGGCACTTGCCGAGGACATCGACGCGGTTCGCGATGTCATCCTCGCCGAGGCGACCGGAGCTCACCTTCATATCGCTCATGTGTCGACAAAGGGAGCGGTCGAAGCGGTTCGGCGTGCTAAAAACGAAGGCCTCAACGTTACGTGCGAGGTCACGCCGCATCATTTCACGCTGACTGACCGAGCGGTCGAGGGTTACGATACGAACACCAAAATGGCACCGCCGCTTCGCAGCCTAGAGCATCTTGCTGCCGTTATCGAAGGCCTCCGTGACGGGACGATCGACGCCATTGCCACCGACCACGCACCGCACCACGCGGACGAAAAAGCGTTGGAATACGACCGTGCCCCAATGGGAATAACCGGGCTCGAAACCGCCATCGGCCTTGCGTTCAACGAACTGGTCCACAAAGGCGTCATCGGTCTCGCACGACTTGTCGAGCTGTGTTCGACCAATCCGGCAAAGATCTTTAAACTCGCCGGACGCGGCACTTTGGCTCCGGGCTCGATCGCAGATGTGACCATCATCGATCCCGACCTGCGATGGACATACAAGACTTCAGAATCGCGTTCGAAATCACGAAATTCCCCGTTCAACAATTGGGACTTTATCGGTGGCGCGGTTGCGACTATTGTGGGCGGCCGCATCGTCTATCGACGGTAAATATTGCCTCAACTGGCAGTTAACAGACATATGAGAACCATTCTAATTACAATCGCAGCCATTTTGCTTTTGTCGATCGCGATCTCGGCACAGAACCAATCCGTCTACACCAGCACCAAAACTACGAATTGCAGGACGATTAAGTCGAGTTCAAAGGAAGCTGGCTCATATCTCGGTGAATGTCCCGGTGTCGGCGGCTACAAGATCCACCTGATCGAGGGTGATCTGCGGCAGACGATCGACATCATCACGCCCGCCAAAAAGAAATTCGAACTCAATTTCTGGCATTTCTACAGTGCATTTTCTTCGATCGGTGAAAAGGTCGAGTGGCGTACAAAAGCCGGAGTTCCGGTCGCCCTTATCGCCCGCTACGAGGTCGCCGATCCCGAAGGCGTGAAAAAAAGTACGTCGTATCTGCTGATTTCAAAGATCAGCAAAACCGAATCGTGCGTGACCGACGTCGTCCCACCCGGAGCCAAGCAGAACGAAGATGCCCGAAAGCTGGCGGACGCCGCGATCTCTAAGCCGTGCAAATCTAAGGAATAATCGTTAAAATACCAAAATGGAATGGCTTTCTGACCCGCAGATATGGATCGCGTTTGCGACCCTTACCGTATTAGAACTCGTCCTCGGGATCGATAATGTTATTTTCATTTCGATCCTTTCGGGCAAACTGCCGCCTGAACAAAGGGCTAACGCTCGTTATATCGGGCTCGGATTGGCTCTGGGCATCCGCATTTTGTTGCTCATGTCCTTGTCATGGGTGATCGGTTTGACTGAGCCGCTCTTCAAGCTCTGGGGATGGGGTTTTGCCGGAAAGGACTTAGTTCTCCTAATCGGTGGTCTTTTCCTGATCGCCAAAAGCACCCACGAAATTCACGGCAGCCTCGAAGGCGAAGAGGGTGAAGGTTCCAAGAAAACCTACGCCGGATTTGTCAGCGTGATCATCCAGATCGTGCTGTTAGACATCGTGTTTTCGCTGGATTCGGTAATTACCGCAGTCGGCATGATCAGCACGACCTATGGGTCGCGCGGCATTTACATAATGATCGCGGCGGTGGTTATTTCTATCATCGCGATGATGCTATTTGCCGGCCAGATCGGGGCGTTTGTTCAGCGGCATCCGACCATCAAAATGCTGGCCCTATCGTTCCTGCTGCTCATTGGCGTGATGCTCGTTGCCGAAGCGTTTCATCAGACCATACCCAAGGGCTACATTTATTTCGCAATGGCGTTTTCAGTATTTGTTGAGATGCTGAATATTCGCCTGCGTAAAAAGGCAGCTCCGGTACATCTGCACAACAGATTTTCGGACGAAGACGAGGCAAAAGCGTGCGAACCGGAACCTGAGAGCGAGGAAAAATAGAATGTTTAAAATCTCGATACTCCTGATCATATCCGTCTTGTTCTCATCAGTTAGCGGTGTGCTTGGTCAGGGTACCGAAAGATTCGACGTCGTTATTATCAACGCCCGCATCATCGACGGAGCCGGAAACCCTTGGTTTCGCGGCTCCATCGCAGTTAAGGACGGCAAGATCGCGAAGATCGGGCGTTTCGAGGTTCCCGCCGGAACCGACACGATCGATGCCAAGAATCAGATCGTCGCTCCCGGATTCATTGACGTTCACGCACATACTGAGGATATCTATTCCAATCCGAAGGCCGAGAATTTTGTCCGCATGGGCGTGACATCGCTTGTTACGGGCAATTGCGGTGGTTCGGATATAGACATCGCTGCTTTCCTCGGCAAAGCGAAAACCACGCCGCTTGCGGTCAATATCGCGAGCCTGATTGGGCATAATACGGTGCGTTCAAAGGTCGTTGGCCTCGACAACCGTGCCCCGACGCCCGAAGAACAGGCACGGATGAACGAGTACGTCGAACAGGCGATGAAGGATGGTGCTGTCGGTTTCTCGACCGGACTCATCTATTTGCCGGGAACCTTTGCCAAGACCGACGAGGTCGTCGGAATGGCAAAGGCGGCCGCCAAATACGGCGGCATTTACACCAGCCACATTCGCGACGAAGGCACCGAGGTCGTCAAGGCAGTCGAAGAGGCGATAAACATTGGCGAGCAAGCGAATATGCCGGTCGAGATATCGCATTTCAAGATCCAGGTTCCGGCTCTGTGGGGAAAGACGACGACGACGATCGGCCTTGTCGAGGCAGCTCGTAAACGCGGGCTTTCGGTCACGGTTGACCAGTATGCATATACCGCTTCGTCAACCAATCTCGATTCGCGGCTGCCGACCTGGGTCAATGCCGGCGGGCGTGTCGAGGGCAAAAAGCGATTGGCCGGATCCGGCCGTTCGAAAGCAGGTAGCGGAGGAAATAAAAAAAGATCTCAAGAAAAAGAAATTCAAGGATTTCAGCTACGCGTTTGTCTCCGCCTATCGAACTCAGCCCGAGTATAACGGCAAGAATATCAAGCAGATAGCCAAGATCGCCATCGGCAAGGACAATCTAGACGCCCAGATCGAGCAGTTTCTACAGATGTATGAGAATGGCGGTTCGGGCATGGTCTATCACGGGATGCAGGAGCCGGATGTGCAGAATATCATGCGGCAGCCTTTCACGATGATCGCGGCGGACGCCGGTGTCCAGCGGTTCGGCCAGGGAATGCCGCATCCGCGTGGTTACGGCAACAACGCCCGCGTGCTGGGCCGCTACGTCCGCGAACTAAAAATCATCACGCTCGAGGACGCGATCCGCAAAATGACCTCGCTCCCCGCCCAGACCTTTGGCCTCGCGGACCGCGGCCTGATCCGCGAAGGCTTCGCCGCCGACCTTGTCATCTTCGACGAGAACACCATCGGCGACAAGGCGACCTACGAACAGCCGCACCAGTACGCAGTCGGATTCTCGTCCGTCATCGTAAATGGCGAGGTCGTTTTCGACGGTCAGCAAATGACCACAAAAATGCCCGGCCGCGCACTCTACGGTCCGGGCAAGATCGACTAGAAATTGGACATTTCCGACCGGAACAATTCGTGTAAAAACACCTGTCGCCAATCTTTACCAATTTAAAGTGTGAAACGTTTCACACTTTTCATAAACAGGCGTATTTTCGACGTTTTTCAGCCCAAAACCACCAGTTTGGTCAAAGGAACCGCCCCACCAACCGTGCAAAAACACCCTGATTGGTAGAGGTATTTGCGAGATTGGTCAAAGGTTCTGAGGGGCGGAAAACTTTGAACTATCCATCGACCGTTCCGACCTCCTCGAATCTATTTTTTCGGCTTACTATAAACAACCTCGTTACGCGATCTAACGGCAACGTTCGGGATATCCACTTTGGCCGTGATCTTACGACGCTCACCCGCTTTGGGCGGAATTTTCGGCTCATATCCAATAGTGTAAGTTTGTCCGAGTTCCGAAACGATTTTGCTGAAAGTCTCCGCCAGACTCGAAACAGCTTCGATCTGGTACGCCCGTCCGCCAGTTTTTTCTGCTAGTCCGTTCATATGTTTGTCGACTATTTGGATAAGTTTCGGTATGTCGTTCTTTCGAACCCAGCACGCTTTCCCCATGATAGCCATGTCAGGTTTCGTAATTATTCCATCCGCTCCCAACCGCTCGGAACTGCTGAGCGGGGCGAGACTTTCGTGTCCATCGCGAACACATGCGGGCGGATACTGTCCATATCGAATGGTGTAGATAATTGCTTCTTGTTCCTCAGCATCACGCAAATTCGTTTCGGGTGTTGCGTAACGACCGGATGGATCGCCGTCTCCGAACAAGATGATCGCACGTCGCCCTTTGATATTTTTCATCAATTTGATGGCTTCATCAACGGCATCTGAAGTCATCGTCCAATTAGGCCACGACGGAGCTCCGCGTTTAGGGTTCGGTGGTTTTGGGGCTTTGTAGTCTTTTTTTTGAATCGGATCAACGCGAATATCAATTTTGGCCCAATCATCGAACGTCGCTACGATAACAGTATCCTCCGGCCTCAACTGCCTAATGAATACGTCCAACGCTCTACCGATTTGAGCCATATATGGATCCATCGATCCGCTAACGTCGGCTAGGAGCATCACGGTGATAGGAGTCTCGGTTGGTTCAAAAAACGAGATGTCCTGGATGACTCCGCCTTCGAAAACCGAAAATTTCTCCTTCGCTACATTCGAAACGAATCGACCATCCCGATCGATAACAGAGACAGGAACGCGTACAAGCTCACTTTCGACCTTAATCTTTTCGTCCTGCGCATTCGCAAATCGAGCCAAAATAAGAAATCCGAAAATCACGAAAAACAAACGAGTTTTCGCTAACATATATTTCAGTGACCCCGTAATAATAACCCATTTTGAAAAGAAGTTTTTTGGGGCACTAGACACCCTGATTGCTAGACCTATTTGCGATTGGTCAAAGGTTTTGCACACCAGGAAATTTTGACAATGCAACTTGTCCGGACGCCGCCTTCAGGCTATTTTTTCGACCTGTTATAGACCACCTCTTTCCGGGATCGAATAGCGACGTTTGGGATTGAAACCTTTACCGATATTTTTCGAGTTTCCCCCTTTTCGCTGGGGTCTTTAGGCTCATAACCGATGGTGTACTGCTGTCCCAGTTCGGCTACTATTGTTGCGAACGAGCTGTTTAAATCCGAGATTTCTTTGATCTTGAACGCCCGCCCGCCCGTGCGGGAGGCCAGTCCTCCAAAATGAGCTTCGACCCTTTTAATCAGCTTCGGTATCTCTTTTTTTCGATAGTAGCATCCCTGAGAACCAATCTGGCGAAGGTCCCGTTTCGTTATCGATTCTTTATCATCTATATCGTTGTTAAGAGACTGAACTGCATAATTGACATTGTCTTCAATGCACGCCGCAGGATAGTCACCATATTGGATCGTATATATGATCGCTTCTTGTTCCTCAGCATCACGAAGATTACTCTCGAAGGTTGCCCTACGTCCAGACTGATCCCCATCCCCAAACAATATGATTGCACGTCGACCGCTGAACCCTCGCATGTATTTTATTGCGTGGTCTACTGCATCCAGAGTCATTGTAAAGCTAACTCCCCCGCCACCGTTTTTGATTGGCTTTGCCGCGATATACCTATAGTCCTTCTTTTTTACGGGCGGTATCCGTATATCTATGTTTGAATCAGACGAAAAAAATGCTACTGCAAGCGTATCATTTGGACGAAGTTGATTTATGAATGAGTCGATTGCTCGCCCCAACGATGGCATGTATTCTGTCATCGAGCCACTTACGTCGGCCAGTAAAAGCACCGTGAAAGGGGCATCAGTAGGCTCAAAATGAGAAATTTCCTGTTCGATCCCATCTTCGAACAACCGAAATTGATCCTGCCGAAGACCTTGTACGTACCTGCCATCCCTATCAAGGATCGACACAGGGACGTGAACAAAACCAGAGGTAATTCTTAAGGCTTCTTCCTTTTCCTGGCCAACAACAGCACCTGATCCGAAAAAAAGGACTGACAAGAACAACCCTGACTTTAGTACGTAGGGAGTTAACCAATGACAACAGCTTGATATATATTCCTGAAAACCTGATATTTTCATCAGCCAACTCCGCAGCATATGGTAACGATCCATCCTTTCCGATCAAACCTAAAGCCGTCAAGAACATGGCGGAAGATGGTTCGGATTCTCGCAAGTATCGTTATCGTTTGGGTGACCTGGACAATTGACGCACTGCGCATTCTCTTGGCCAAAAATATTACATTTTGTTGAATAATGATAGAAGTTCGTACTTGGGTTAGAAGTACAATCGGCCCATCCATACGGGTCCTTCTCGCAGTATCTTCCAAACACTACCGTACATCTGCCTGGCTGAACTGTTTCACCTTGGCAGGATACAGCGTAGGACATGCAATTTAGCCACTGATTCTGACAGGCTATGATACAATAGCCGCAGGCTGAATTAGTTGATTCCTCATCGCATTCATCTTCGCATTCGTCCCGACATGCATTCAGGTTGCTGTCACACTCTTCGTAGCACGGAGCCACCGACCTTGCGGTAACGACGGATTCAGATTGAGCAATAAAGAACGTACAGCCGAGCAATAAGCCTATTATTGCGAATTTTCGATATATTGACCACATATTTTTCTCCTTTTTTCCGTTTTTTTGGTTCCTCACCAGTTTGCCCGGGTCTCGCCGAAGACCCGGCCCATGACTTCATTTTCCTTTTCAGGCGGCAGTTTGCCGTTCCAGGCTTCGAGAACGACTCCCAGACGATCCACCAACAAAAGAGTTGGTGTGCCGCGAACATCGATCTGCCCGGGATTTAGCTGAACGATCTCATCGACGGTTACGTTTTTCTCGGAAAGATATTTTGAAACTTCTTCTTTCGGCTGCGGCAATACCGCGAATAGCCTAACCCCGGTTCCGTTCTTTCTCGCGGAGAGCTTTTGATAGAATGGCGCACTTTCGTTGCAGTATTTACACGCAGTCGAAAGAACCATCACAAGATTTTTGTCGCTCTTGTCCCAAACCAGATCGCCGGTTGGGATAACCGCACCGGGCTTGATGCCATCAGCCTTTGCGGCAGATGGCGCCGTTGATGGCGAGAAGTAGCGGGCCGCGATAAATCCAACCAACGCGATCGCCACGACGATGATCGCAACATTCGATCCGATCTCTAGTATTTTCTTTAGTCTGTCCATAAGAAGTAGCCGCTGAATTGAATACAACTATTCTCTTTTGGACGAGCAGGCAGGTCAACGATTATTTGTTGGTCAAAACTACTATTTCTTGGTCGCAAATCTCTTTTCTATTCAGTCGGAAAATTTCGTTGGTGATCATCCTCGGCCTGCTTTTTACATTCCGTCGGGGTCATGCCGTATTTAGTTTTGAAATCACGGGTGAAGTCGCTTGCGTCAAAACAGCCGCACCTGGCGGCAATTTCCTTGATCGAGTCCAGACAATCCTGATCAACGATGAGCACGAATGCGGTCATCAGGCGGCGTTCCCGTACGTAGGCTATGGGCGTCATCCCAATCAGCTCACGAAAGGCATGGTGGAGATGTGAGACGGAAAGTCCGGCGTCGGCGGCCATCATTTCGACGGTCCAGTTACGGTCGAGATTTGCTTCGATCTGCTGCGTGACGTGGAAGATACGTTTGTTCATAGAGAGTAATGTCCAACGTGTTATTTAGTAATTTTTACTACTAAACCTTATAATGCCCCCCCCCGAAAATGTCAAGTGCATCGCCTAACCCATTTATTTACAACATGTTATAGGCGGCATGCGAGGCTTCATCCACTATTCTGGACTTTAAATCCAATAGGCTTTTCCATCTGAAACTTAATCAGTTCTCTGGTGATTGGATGCGGGAAGGCTCTGAGGAAGGCGTGTAGGCATAGGCGTTCGAACTCGCGACCGCCGCGCCCATGGCGCCCGACGGTGGGGTCGCCGATATGAAAATATTCGAACAGTTCAGATCGAATGACAAGAAACGCGGATGCTCGCCGCACCCGCGTTTGATGGTTTACATGCGAGAGATACGATCAATTTCCGTAAACTTGCAGCCGCGTGGCGGAGAATGGGCCGCCGTCGATGTCGGGGATGACGGTTCCGTCCGGTTCAATGAAATCGACGGCCGTTTCGGCGTCGAAGCTGTTGGACGAACTCATTTTGATCGCTGCTCTGACGCGGACGCGACCGACGGACTCGCCTGTTTCGGGGTCGAAGACAAAGAGCTCGAATGTTAGTGCATATCCGCGGCGGATGCGTTCGTAGGCCCCGTGTGCCGGACCTTCGCCGCCCATTCCGAGCAGGCTTGATGTTTCGACGAACGTGCCATCGGCTGCGAATGTTTGCAGAGCGTCAAACGGAGCGTTGCCGCCATCGCTCGTCGGTACATGACAGTTCCACGAACCGACGATCGATGGAAAGTTTGTTTCGGGCGCCGCTGTCCGCTCTTCGCTAAATGCGTCGCGAACGCGCTTGGCGAGCTGCGGGTTGAGTTTTGCCTTTCCCTGCTTCGCGGCTGAGACGAGGTTGAAGAGCCGTGCTTTTGCCGAACTCTTTTCCTGGGCCGAGGCCGTTAGACTGAGCACAGTTGCGGCGATGATGATGGTTGCGATGGTGAATATTTTGTTTCTCATTGTTCTTTCTCCTGATTGTTTTGATATTTATAAAGGCGTTTTTAGCGGCCTCTGTTTATTACTGCGACGAATTTGCGCGAACCGTCTCAACTTTTTTTGATCATTGGAAAGTAACCATACGTTGACTTGCGGCTAACTCAGGTTTACTCTGCAAACATTCAACGAAATGAGTGAAGAAAAGCGGCAGGACATCACCGAAATGCTTCGCGAATGGAGCGGCGGAAACCCCGAGGCTTTAGAAAGCCTGCTTCCGCTTGTCTATAAGGAACTGCACCGCCAGGCAGCAGCCTATTTGCGGCGCGAACGCGTCGATCACACACTACAGGCGACCGCACTCATCAACGAAGCGTACCTGAAACTTGTCGATCAGCGGTCGATCGATTTTGAGGACCGTACACATTTCTTTGCTATTTCGGCCCGCCTGATGCGGCAGATCCTGGTCGACCACGCACGCACCAGGAATCGCGAAAAACGCGGCGGCCCCGACTCGGTCAAAGTCGAACTCGATGAAGCGATGCAGGTCGGCGTTGACGCTCAGAATGTCGATCTGATCGCCCTCGACGATGCCTTGACCCGGCTGACAAAGGTCGACGAACAGCAGGCGAGGCTGGTTGAATTGCGGTATTTCAGTGGTTTGAGCCTCGAAGACACGGCTGAAGCATTAAAGATCTCGCGTGCCACCGCGGCCCGCGACTGGAACGTCGCCAAGGCTTGGCTCAAGCGCGAATTGACACGATGAACTCGCAGGAGCGTTGGGAAAAGATCAAGGTCGTCTTCGAGGCTTCCCTGTCACGAACAGGCGGCGAGCGGCGCGCGTTTCTCGAATCCGCGTGCGGCGACGACCGGGAAATGTATGCCGAGGTCGAATCGCTGCTTGCCTCGTTCGACGCCGACTATCTCGAGGGAGCGGCCGTTGATGAGGTGGCTGACGCCTTTGTTTCGCGAAATGTTATCGATCTAAAACCCGGAGCCGTCTTCGGGCAATACAGGATCGTCAGCGAACTCGGCAAAGGCGGCCAGGGTTCCGTTTACAAGGCCCACGACGAAAAGCTCGACCGCATCGTCGCCATCAAAACGCTTCCGCCCGAACTGACGATAGATGACACCGCGAGAAAGCGATTCACCCGCGAAGCCCGGCTTGCCTCGTCTCTCGACCACCCGAACATCTGCACGATACACGATCTCGTCGAATCGTCCGGATCGCACGCGATCGTCATGCAGTTCGTCGATGGCAAGAACGTTCGCGATCTGCTTAACGGCAAGCCGCTCGAACTCACGAGTGCTCTGCGGGTCTGCATTCAAGTCTGCGACGCTCTTGCCGCCGCCCATTCCCAGGGAATAATCCATCGGGACATCAAGGCTCATAACGTTATCGTCACGGAAAACGGCACCGCAAAGGTACTGGATTTCGGCCTCGCAAAGATCATTCGCGACGGCGAGGCCGACCGCACGGAGCTGACCGCTCTCGGTTCGCCGTACGGCACGCCGACCTACGCGGCTCCCGAGCAGTCGCGCGGCGAAAAGGTCGATCACCGTGCCGATATATTCTCGACGGGCGTTTTGCTGTATGAACTGTTGACCGGGACATGGGCGTTTCACGGCAAGACGGCGATCGACGTTCGCTATGCCGTTCTGCACGATCAGCCGAAACCGGTCGCCGAACGCCGCGGCGAAGCGATCCCGGAACCGTTGAACGCGATCGTCAAAAAAGCGCTGGACAAAGAGCCGTCAAAACGCTTTCGTTCCGCTGCTGAAATGCGTGACCAATTGATCGACGTTCTCAAAGGCCTGACCCAGGGCGAAAGCAGCACCGGCAGCGAATTCATAGCCAGATACGATGGCGTGCGGCCACAGCATTTTGTTTCCGGGTCAGCCGTTCGAAGACGCTATATTTTGGCAGCGGCGACGGCTTTTATTCTGATCGCGGCGGCCGGTGGTTACTTTTACCGGTCGGCTCAGAACGCGGGCTGGGCCGCGGACCAGTTGTCGCGTGTATCTTCATTGACAAAGGAACGGCGCTACTTCGAAGCGTACGATCTCGCCCAAACCCTTTCGAATTACCTGCCGGAATCTGCCCTGAGCAGGTTTACGCCGATGATCGCGGACGAGTTAACGGTTTCGAGCAATGAGGACGGAGCCGATGTTTACCTCAAACGATATTCGCCCGATGGCTCTAAAACGCAAAAACGCGAGTTGGTCGGGAAGACGCCGATCAAAAAACTTCGCATTGCCCGTGGTGACTATGTCATCGAGATCGAAAAAGATGGATTTGCACCGATTCGCCGGTCGTTTTCAAGCAACCCGGATATCTATTGGGATCTGTCGTTCAACCCGCCGCCGACATCCATCGACGTTCGTCTTTTTGCTAATGCGGAGATTCCCGAGGGAATGGTATTTGTGCCCGGCGGAGAGTACGGGCTTGTTAGCTGGAAAAAGCCAACGACCGAGAGCATTCCGCTGAGCGATTTTTTTATAGACAGATACGAGGTGTCGAATAAGGAGTATCGGGAATTCGTTGCGGCGGGCGGCTACCTGAAAAAAGAGTTTTGGAAAACGCCGATCATCAACGACGGAAAGACGCTCGATTGGGATGCGGCGATGTTGCAATTTAAGGATAAAACCGGCTTGCCAGGACCGAGAACGTGGTCTAACCAAACGTTCCCCGACGGCCGAGCGGAACATCCGGTGACGGACATTACGTGGTACGAGGCCGCCGCGTACGCCGAATTTCGTGGCAAATCGCTGGCGAATATCCTCCAATGGGAAAAGGCCGCCCGCGACGGGGCCATCACTCAAAGTACCGGTGAGGTACTGCCGTGGGGATTTTTTCAACCCGGTGACGCACTCGATGGCCGTGCCAATTTCGCCTCCCGCGATGCCGTCCCCGTCGACTCAAATGAATTTGGCATGAGCCCGTTCGGCTGTTACAACATGGCCGGAAATGTCGCCGAGTGGTGCGTTAACCAAACCGATGAAGGGTTTGCCGCGGCGGGCGGTTCATGGGGTGATCCGTCGTATAATTTTGGCTCGATCGCGTCATTCCCAGGCGGTTTCGCGTCGTCCAGGCTCGGATTTCGATGCGTAAAGAATACCGCTCCCGCGGGGCGTGACGCGGCGAGATTTGATGAAAGCAAGGCGGTTCCGCTTTACAAAAAAACAAGTCAAAGCGAATTTGAAGGCTACAGGAGCTTCTACCGTTACGATAAAACTCCGACCGGCGGCAAGATCATCGATGCAATCGAAACCGCCGACTGGCGGCGCGAAAAGATCGAATTCGCCGGTGCAAACGACGAGAAAGCGATCGCGTATCTTTATTTACCAAAGAATGCGAAACCGCCATATCAGACGATACAGTATGTGCCAGCCGGAGATGTTTACGGCGGCTTTGCGACACTGCCCGTTCACGTCGAGACATTCGCTTCGTCGCAGATAAGGGCGGGACGAGCGGTATTTGCCGTCGTTCTCCGCGGCTTTCTCGAGCGCGAGCTGCCATCTGACCATAAACCGGCCCCGCCGAAATCCGTCCGTTACCGCGACCGCCTGGCCAACGACACCCGCGATCTACAGCGTGGGCTCGACTATCTCGAAACACGCGACGATATCGACAAGACAAAACTCGCCTATTGGGGCTACAGCGCCGGAGCGGAATTTGGCATTCTCTATCTGAGCCTGGAATCGCGATTTAAAACGGCGGTTCTGATGGCGGTTGGTCTCTCGCGGGGCAACAACGAACACGTTCCCGAGGCTAACATCGCCAATTTTGCCCCGCATATCCTGATGCCAAAGCTCCTGATAAACGGCCGATACGATGAACAGTATTCATGGCGTGTCGAGACCGAACCGCTGATCAAACTGCTGGCAGAACCGAAGCAGCTTATCCAATACGACGCCGGGCACACGCCGCCGCCTGAGATCGCCGTGCCCGCGATCACAAAATGGCTGGACGAAAAACTGGGGCCGGTTGCGAGATAGCCATTTTTGACCAGCGACCCGCAACGGCTATTTATCCCCGGCAACGATACCGAATTCAGAAGGAATATTTGATTCGAAAGAAACCATCTCTCTGCTCGTTGGATGCGGGAACGAAAGGCGATAGGCGTGTAAGCACAGCCGCTCGAATTCCCTGCCGCCGCGTTGGGTGTCACCGACTATCGGATGTCCGATCAGTTCGCAGTGTATTCTTAACTGGTTTGTCCGCCCCGTAACCGGTTCTAATTCGATGAGGGTCGTATCGGCGTGGCGCTCGCGGACCCGGAAGCGGGATTCGGCGTGTTTGCCGTCTTGTTTTACCATCCAGAGTTTTAGATCCGCGTCGCGGCCGATCGGGGCGTTGATGGTGCCTTCGTCTTGTTCAACGACGCCGTCGACGAGGGCAACGTAGCGTTTTTCGACGCGTTTTTTCATGAAGTGGTGACAGAGTTTCGCATGAGCACGCGGATTTTTCGCCGCGACGATCAGGCCAGAGGTTTGTTTGTCGAGACGGTGGATCAGGCCGGGACGGACGAGAGAAGAGGAGAGGAGGGGAAGAGGAGAGGCGACATCGCCGCGAAGCTCTTTTTCACCTTCTTCTCCTCTTCTCCTTTTCTCCTCTTCTCCCCTTCTAGCTGTCTCTTCTCGTCCCTGGTTCAGATAAAAAACCAACGCATTCAGCAGGGTTCCGCTATTCTCGCGATGAGATGGGTGGACGAGCATTCCGGCGGGTTTGTTGACGATGATGAGGTCGTCGTCTTCGAAAACGATTTCGAGGTCGATCGCTTCGGCACGCATGGCGGTTCCGCGGGAGCGGTCGACGGTGATCTCGATGAAATCCTGCGGCTTAAGCCTGTAGCCGATGTTTTCGTGGCGGCCGTTTACCTCGCAGGCGGCTGTTTTCACGAGGTCGCGAAGATACATCTTGCTTAGGCTGTCAAAATGGCCCAAAAGAAAATCCTCCAGCCGCATTTTAAAATGCGGTTCTCCTGCCGTTATTTCCACGCGTTCGATCACATAAAAATTGTAACGTATCGTAACAATTGCGAGATGTTCAAATGTATCAATTTATATTCACGCCGATTGCCGTGTAAAAGAAATGATTGCCGTTGCTCGCTCCGGTGTTGCCAATCGAGTATCCGGCATACGCGGCGACCTTTGGATGAAGTTTTATCGCCACACCGGGCGTGAAATAGCCAGCGGCGTGTTTGCCGGTGTACCAGTCGGCGTTGATATTCAGATACTTGTTAACGACCTGCTCAAATCCAAATTGGCCGCCGGCCCGGTTGGCGTTCGACGCAACCGTGTTTTTTGAAAAATGATACGCTCCGGCCGTCAGACGCGTGCCGCTTTTGAACGTTTTGCTCGCCTGGGCATACGCATAATTCCCGATATTGTAGGCTTTGTTGCGAACGGGAATGTAGAGATTGTCGCCAACCGCGATAGCCCAGCCATTATCCTTGCCATCATAGACCTTCCACTTCACAGCGGGAACCAGCGTGGTCGCGTCGGCGCCGGGTTGTATGTTTCCCGTGACATTCAGCCCAACCTCGATGTTCTCTCCAACGCCAACCACAAAGCGCGGGACGAACGACGAAAACCTGCTTAGCGAACTTTGATCCGTCGTCTTAAAAACGGCGTCGAACTCCAGATAAACTTTGCCCTTTGCCATAATATCCGTCGATGGCACGTTGAAAATCGTCTGCTGTGCCGCGAGCACGGTCGAAAAAACCAATGTTAGCAATAGTACCGCAACACTCCGCGTGAAATTTACCTTTATGTTTCTCATATTTTCCTCATTTTTAAATACACTTTTACCCACGACGAAAAGTGTTTCGCATTCGCAAACCGTAAATTTTGTTTAGGATCTTTTAGTAATGTTTTCACCTCGGATGCTAAAAAAGGCGTGAAGTCGCGGGAGGCTAAGCCGGTTACTTCACGCCAGGGATCCGAAGATATTTTTTTTCGTTATTCGAGAACTAACTCTGATGGTGGTGCGATCTTGGATTCCAGCGAAAACGCGGGCGGAATGGAATTTTCGCCGGCTGGCTCAAAAACGTACGCCGTCTCGCCGTGCTGCGATACGTCGAGACCGGCGGTTTCGTCCGATTCGCTTACCCGAAGCCCGATCACAAGATCAACGAACTTCAGTATCAAAAGCGACCCGACAGCCGCCAGGGCAACTGTGATGCCGACACCGATCAATTGGTTCACGACCTGTCCAGGGTTGCCTTCGAGCCAGCCGACGGGCAATATCGTGCCGTCGGCAGCCTTAAAGATCGGGTTGACCGAACTCGTTGCGAAAACGCCGGTCAATACTGCTCCGAATATACCGCCGATGCCGTGAATGCCAAATACATCCAGCGTATCGTCGTAGCCAAAACGCTTCTTGACCTCGCAGACCATGACATAGCAAACAGTACCTGCGGCCATGCCGATCATGATCGCCGACAGCGGCGATACGAATCCGGCCGCGGGCGTTATGCAAACGAGCCCCGCGACCGCACCTGAAATTGCTCCGATGACCGTCGGTTTGCCGTTCTTTAACCAATCGATCAGAACCCACGTCAGCATCGCTGTTGCCGCAGCGAAGTGCGTTGTGACAAATGCATTTGTCGCGAGAGCGTTCGCGGAAAGTGCACTTCCCGCGTTAAACCCAAACCATCCAAACCAAAGTAAACCCGCACCGATCAGGCTAAGAACCGTGTTATGCGGAGCCGTCGGTTCATTCTTATAATCCAGCCGCCGTCCCAGATAGATCGCACATACAAGGGCTGAAACACCCGAGGATATATGGACAACCGTTCCGCCAGCGAAATCCAAGGCCGGGATCGTACCGCCGAGAACGGCGTTCAAGAAACCGCCTTTGCCCCAGACAATGTGGGCTAGCGGAAAATACACTAACAGCATCCAAAGCGACGTAAACGCCAGCTTGGATATAAACTTGATCCTCTCAGCAAATGCCCCGGTAATCAGGGCCGGTGTTATGATCGCGAACATCAGCTGAAAGATCATGAAGGATTGTTGTGGCAGCGTCGTGGAATAATCGGGGTTCGGGTCTCCACCGACGCCTCTTAAAAACGCAAACTGCAAGCTGCCAATAATGCTGTTGCCCTCGGAAAACACAAGGCTGTAGCCGACAAATGCCCATAAAAGCGTAACAATTCCGACCGATATCATGCTCTTGAGCATCGTGGAAAGCACGTTCTTTTGTCGCACCAACCCGCCATAAAAAAGGGCGAGGCCGGGAATCGTCATAAGCAAAACGAGCGCGCTGCTCAAAAGAACGAAGCCGTTATCCGATGTTGTCTGGGCGGCTGTCGCCGCCGCTTCGAGTTTCTCAAGGCGATCGCTCAGCTCATCGGCCCTCGCGATCAGAGGAAGCATCGATATTGCGAGGGTCGCAAATAGAGTCTTTAAATATACGTTTCCGAGAATGGATACATTTTTGTTCATAATTTGAATGTGTACTGCCTATGGAAGCTTCTTTTGCAATACGCGTGCCAAGTGGCATCAAATCGCGTAACCTCAATAGATCCAGAACTTATACGTTTTCCGCCTCCATTACATCGTAAATTGAATAGCATTTCCCTACGTTATTGTAATATTGAGTGACGAATCCTACATTTTTGTCACCATTTAACCGCTTACCTATCCATCTCAACGACCGTTTGCTGAAACGATTGGATCGGCTAGCCTTTTCAACAGGCATTACTTACAATTTTGTCATAAGTGAGAATCGATCAGGTAGAACTAGTGTCGCGAACCGCTACGGCTCTCGCAGAGGCCGATGGGATTCGTGCGGCTTCGGACGCGGCGGTCTTTCATGTTGTACGTGCCTTGTCAGCGAAGATCGCGTTCGTTGCGTTGCACCAGAACGACGGAGATATGGCCGATATTGTCGCGGCCCAGGGCCTCGGGGCGGCTGACTTTCGTCGGCTGGAAGAGCGAATAGCTAAGAGCGGCCTATGGAAGATTCTGGATAAATCCTCCCCATTCGTCATCGACAATCTAGGCGATGATCACGTTCTAAAGTTTCTTGCTTTCGGGGCCGGTGCCAAAATGCTCGCGGCCGTGCCGATCGTGTTGCGGGGAACGACGGTGGGTTTTCTTTCCGTAGGTTTTCCGGCAACCGCTTCGATCGACGAAGATGCGGTGCTAAAGGTCCTGAAGGTTGTAGCAACGATGCTTAGCCAGGCCTTGAGGGTCGACCGGTCGGTTCGCGAGGAAAGCCGGAAACTGCTCGAGGAAAACTCGCACCTCAAACAAGAGCTTCGAGAAAAACACGATTTTGGCCAGCTCATCGGAAACTCGAGCCCGATGAAGCATGTTTACGATCAGGTTACACAGGTCGCTCGTTCAAACGCAACGGTTCTGCTTCGCGGCGAAAGCGGCACAGGCAAGGAACTGATCGCCCACGCTATTCATTACAACAGCCTGCGGGCAAAGCGACCGTTCATTAAGGTTAGTTGCTCGGCTCTGCCTGAAACGCTTATTGAAAGTGAGCTTTTCGGTTATGAAAAAGGTGCTTTTACCGGTGCGTCGTCGAGGAAAAAAGGGCGGTTTGAGATGGCCGACGGCGGTACGCTATTCCTCGACGAGATCGGCGATCTCACGCTGCAAACCCAGGTAAAACTGCTGCGTGTGATCCAGGAACGTGAATTCGAACGCCTCGGCGGCACCGAAACCATCAAAGTCAATGTTCGCCTCATCACCGCGACCAACAAAAACCTGGAAGAAGCGATCGTGGGTGGGGATTTTCGCGAAGATCTGTTTTATCGGCTAAATGTTTTCACGATATTCCTGCCGCCGCTTCGCGAGAGGAAATCGGACATTCTCCTGCTTGCCGAGCATTTTCTCGAAAAATACGAGCGCGAACACAAAAAGGCGGTACGCCGTATATCGACGCCGGCGATCGACATGCTGACGGCATATCATTTCCCGGGAAACGTTCGCGAACTCGAGAACGTGATCGAGCGGGCTG
Source organism: Pyrinomonadaceae bacterium (assembly GCA_040080065.1). Lineage (GTDB taxonomy): Bacteria > Acidobacteriota > Blastocatellia > Pyrinomonadales > Pyrinomonadaceae > OLB17. The sequence goes on along the minus strand of JBEBJB010000024.1, from coordinate 4,063 downwards.
TGATCGTTTGCGATTCGAATGTCATCCACGGCCACCATCTACCGCCGACGCTACAGACGGCGGAGATCAGCGGGACCGAGACGCGAATGACGCTTGCTTCGGCGGTCGAGGCGTTCGAACGCGACCTTATTCAGGACACTTTAAAATCGACTCGTGGGAATATTGCAAAGGCCGCGATCATGCTCGATTCGACCGAACGCATTTTGGGCTATAAAATAAGAAAGTACACGATCGATCCAAAACGATTCCGCTGATAAATGATAAAATGCGGAAGCCCGCGCGTAATCAAGGGCGTAACACGGACGTTAGATCGCGTTACGCCCTAACTCACGTGCGGGCTTCTGTATTTATGGCCAGAACAGAACAACTCATTCGAGACCTGCCCGACCCCGAGGCGGCACGGCGCTTTCTCGGCCAGTTGACGGAGGCTAATCCAGCCGCCGCAGCCAAGCTGACTAAAAGCGAAGGACTCTTATCGGATATTCTCACGCTCGTCTCTTTCAGCCCGCTGCTCGCGACGACGCTCCTACAGAATACCGATTATTTCTGGTGGCTCAACCGTAAGAGAGCCGATTCACGCGTCCGCGAAAAGGACGAGTTGCTCGAATCGCTCGCCCGATTTGCGCTGACAAATTCGCAGCTCGATGCTCAGGTTCTCTTTACCCGTTTTCGGCGCCGCGAGTTGATTCGAATATATTTACGCGACATTCGCGGCCTCGCGACCATCGCCGAGATCACCGAAGAGATCTCGAATCTCGCCGATGCCATTCTCGAAGCCGCCCTGAAAGAGGCCCGGCGTGAGATGGACAACCGCTTCGGACTTCCGCAGGAACAGGACGATAAAGGCCGCACGATGCCGGCGAGATTTTGCATCGCCGCGCTCGGAAAGCTCGGGTCGAAGGAGCTGAATTATTCGTCCGATATCGACCTGTTGTTCCTCTATTCCGATGAAGGAAGAACCTCAGGCATCGGCACAAAAGGCGAGGTCACAAACCGCGAATATTTCATAAAACTCGCAGAATACATCGTAAAGCTCGTCGGCCAGCAAACCGGCGAAGGTGCCGCCTACCGCGTCGATCTTCGCCTGAGGCCGCACGGCTCGATGGGTGCGCTGGCACTATCAATCGGCGACACGGTCAAATATTGCCGTGCAGAAGCGAGGGCATGGGAACGTCAGGTGCTGATCCGTTCGCGCGGCAGTGCGGGCGATGTCGAACTCTTCAAGCAATTTTATGGTGAGGTCGAGGATCTTATTTTCCCGCGAAACGAAACCGTTTCGACCGCCCTTGCAAATGTTCGCCGTTCGAAAGAACGGATCGATCTTGAGAACATTAATAAGCGTGGTTTTGACGTTAAGCTCGGCCGTGGCGGCATACGCGAGATCGAATTTCTTGCCCAGGCATTGCAGCTAGCGTACGGTGGCCGCGACAGTTGGCTCCGCAGCCCGCACACGCTCATCAGCCTCGCGCGGCTCGCCGACCGCAAACACATCAGCGAAACGGAACTGACAGAGCTTTCAGCCGCATACGAATTCTTGCGGCGAACCGAGCACGTTCTTCAAATGAAAAACGGCGTGCAAACTCACACGGTTCCGGACGATCCGGAAAAGCGAAGTGTGCTGGCACGACGGGTGATGTTCTCGGTCGGCGGAGATTTTGAAGCCGAACTGACGAAACATACGGCAAACGTGAGCCGTGTTTTTGCCCGTGTTTTTGGTGAGATCGATGACACAACCGTTAGCGACATTGAAGTGACCGAGGTGCCGGACGTGAAGGAGAGGACGCTCTCACACGTAATGGCGTCGATCGAGAAATCGGACGTGGATTTCAACACGAGCGATCTCAACTCGTCGGTTCTCGATCGTCTGACGGCGATTTCGCCGCACTTTTCGGCGATGCTCGCGGCAAACCCCGACCTCGCCGCCGACTTGCCCGACCCGGAATCCGAATTCTACGAGACCGACTATGCCGCCGAAATGATGGGCGCGGTCGAATCGGAACGCGATCTCGGCGGACGCCTTTCAGCGATGCGGCGAACGTGGTCTCGATGCCTATTGGAGATAGTTGTTCACGATATTTTTGAAAAGATAACCGTTCGTGAAGCGAAACGAATGCAGACCGCACTTGCCGAAGCGAGCATTGCCGCCGCGCTTCGCGTCGTCCGCGATGAAATGGCGAGCCGGTATCGCACATCCGATCTTCATCTGGATTTGGCGATCCTGGCTCTTGGAAAGCTCGGTGGCCGCGGGCTCGATTATGATTCGGATCTGGATATCGTCATCGTCTATTTTGACCCGCAGGTGCAGCGGGTCTCGCGTGAATCGGCACCGTTGCTTCCGGGCGACGTAACGGCGGCGGAGTTTTACAGCCGCGCGGTCGAGCTTTTTTCGACCACTCTTTCCTCGATGACCCGCGAGGGCAATCTCTATCGGGTAGATCTTCGGCTTCGCCCATTTGGCTCAAAGGGCATGAGTGCGATGTCCATAGACGCATTTCTGGGCTACATGTCGGAAACGGCTGCGATATGGGAAATGCTGGCGTTTGTTAAGCTTCGGGCTGTCGGCGGCGACACTAGTATCGGTTTTACGGTTGAGAACGAAACTCGCCGCCTGATCCACGCCCGAGCTTCTGATCTGGACCCTGACGAGCTGAAAAAAGAGACCCGCCGCGTTCGCCTAGCCCTGCAAACCGAACGATCGCACCTACGTCGCGGTTCCGAGATTGACGTCAAATACGGTTCGGGCGGAATGCTCGACATTTACTTTGCGATGCGGTATCTACAGCTTCGCGACAACGTGCCCGATGAACCGGGCGACCGCTCGACCACTCACATGCTCGAACGCCTAAAAGCAAGTGGATCGCTCACCGAAGAAATGCATCGCCAGATTTTTGCGGGCTATCAATTCCTCTCCGCGCTCGATCACAATCTGAGGCTCACGGTTGGCCGCACGACGAGGGTTCCTCTAGCAAATCACACGGCACTCGCAAACATCTCTTCCCGCATGAAACTGGAATCGGAAACCGAGCTTTTAGAACAGCTTACCTTACATCGACTCGCCATTCGAGACGCTTTTGACCGGATCACGGGCGAATAGGATTTTCAACTTGGGTGCGCAAGGTGGGGCGGGTTAAATCATGTGTTTTCAATGCTTTGCGAACGAATTTCGTCCCGCTTGCGAAAATATATAACATCTAGAGAGAAATGCGGGCTTAAAGCTCTACTTTGACGCCGCCGATCACCGTATAAGCGATCTTGCCTTTAGGATCGAGAGCGACGAAATCTGCTCGTTTGCCGACATCGAGCGAGCCCCGTTCGTTGTCGATTCCGAGCAGTTTTGCGGGGTTTGTTGAAGCCATTTGAGCGACTTCGCTTTGGGAAAAGCCAACTGAAAGCATCATTCGAACGGCGTCGTCCATCGCGATGACGGAACCCGCGATGCTGCCGCGTTCGTTGCGGGTGCGGCCGTTTTTGACAGTGATCGTCTCGCCCCAAAGCTGGAATTCGCCGTCGCCGAGCCCGGTCGGAGCGACGGAATCGCTGATAAGCGAAACCTTGTCCGGCGATTTCGAACGGCACACTACGCCGAGCATCTCAGGATGAACATGAATCCCATCGGCTATAATGTCAAACGTCACTCCCTCGTTCGCGAGTCCCCAACCCGCGACCCCGACTTCCCTGTGATGCACGCCGGTCATTGCATTAAAAAAATGCGTAATATGCCGAGCCCCGGCCGCGTACGCACGGTCCAAAGTCTCGAGATCCGCCCGCGTATGCCCGATCGAAACAACCCAGCCCTCTGCCACCAAAGCCTCGATCAACTCGATCCCGCCCTCGATCTCAGGCGCCAGCGTGGTCATATGAACGCCGCGTTGCAACATCGGTAATCCGCAAACTCCAGCTCCCCTCCTTACGAAGGAGGGGTGGCCGTCGCTCTGGGCGGACGGGGTGGTTCTCTCGGCGGACTGAGTGATTCGCCCTTGCTCACGCGCGGGCTTTTGCAATTCATCTGCTCCCCTCCTGGGTCAGGAGGGGTGGCCGCCGCTTTGGGCGGACGGGGTGGTTC
>JBEBJB010000062.1:0-18677 GCA_040080065.1 Pyrinomonadaceae bacterium | reverse complement strand
GGCGCCGCCTTTCTCTTCGACACTTCAAACAGGACATATAACGTGCTAGCAAAACAGGACATCTTCATTTGCTATTAACAGCAAAATTCAGGCTGACTCATTTCACGTGTGTCAGCAGCCTGCGGAAGACCGGAGCTTTCAGGGCGGTATCAACCAGTACGCCTCGCCTCGACGGTTGGGCTATTGCTTTGATACTTTCATCGGAAAGCTGATTAGGAATGCTTTTCCTTTTGGTACGTCGACCGAGATCAAAGTTTGTGGAGAAGGGGAATTTTGAGTCAATTGACGAGTACCCGCGCCGGCTTCTTTTTCCTCGGCCGTGTAGGTCAGTCCACTGCCTGTTTCCAGCTCAAGCGTGGTGGCCGTTCGTTCCCAATGGTCTTCCCAAGCCTTGACCAAATCAGGTGATAATTTGATTGCGTCATTTTTTAATTGCAGTCCCTTGATTTTTGTAGGACTGACCATAACCGTTAGCAACTCGCCGGCATAGTTCTCCTCGGTCGGCGTAATATCAAAGTAAAACGGATCGTCCGTTTGAGCGGGAACCTCGATCACCATACCCGAGCTGACCTTATTATCTCCGCCACGAGTTTTCAGGGTCGGAAAAATAAGATACGGCTCGCCAACCGTATCATCCTTTCGTAGTTCGCGGTCAATGATATAAAGGTATCCAGAGCGAGGAGATTCCACGCTGATTCGGACTTTCTCACCCATCTTAAAGACGGTATCGAAACCAACCCTTTCTGCGATCATTTTTGACGAGTTATTTGCCGACCCCTTCAGCGTCAAAAGCCGGGCACCATTGTCGCCGGTCCGTTCAGGACGCAACCGCCACATGGTGATTCCTAGCTGTTCGTTAGCGGCGAACGTTGTCGCTGACAAAACGGGTTTCCTTGACCCCAGGGTCGGCTGAGTCGGCTGAGTCGAGATGCCAGCTCCGGATTTAACCAGTCGCCTTCTCGGCGACAAACGATTCTTTACTTGGTAAATCGTCTTTTTTTTTGGAGACACGCTGGCAGTTGGACGCTTAAAAGTAAACAAACTGGAGCCGGAGACTAAGTCCTGAGACATAGCATTAAGTGGGGAAAGTAAAGCACAGGCAGAAAGCCCAAACATTAGAACTTCTTTTAAGTTAAAATTCATTGTTTTTGACTGAATACTGAGGCGGCTGAAATCACTCAAACTTACAACGTGCAGACCCTCACGGAACGCAACACCCAACCGTTGTGAAAGCAAGAAACGTTTTCATCGGGGGCGCTCCAAAAGCTAGCACGAAACGGCCCGAATTAGCAATTGCGCGTCCCAACAAAACATTTAATTCCCGCCGCTCATTGTTGTGCGTTCCGTGGTGGATTCCTTATTCCTTATATATTTATGACGGATAACACGGAGCAACCTGGGAAGAACGAGCGGAACGAGTCAATGATGACTTTTCAGACATCCTTTTTGGATCTCATCTGCTAGGCAGCGTGGCTGGGTCTCGGATCGAGTTGTAGGCCGCCAAATATTTTCGCGATGTCCCATCTTATGCCCATCTTTTGGCCATCTTGGTGCCCATAGAGAGAAATTCGACGGCCAACCGCGATTCATCAAATTTGCCAGCGACGCGCCCGGAAACTTGGCATTTTTGGGGTCAAAAACACCTTCGACCAATCTCGGAAATAACTCTACCAATCTGACGGTTTTCCTGTACCAAAGTGACCAAAGTGCTCTACCAAAGGCAGTAAAAATGGGGACTTCGCTTCGTTTGGCGGAATTTTGGGAAAATTCATGGTTGAACAGAAAATTCGCGCAAAAAAGCGGACGCAAAATGGATGCGTCCGCTCTTTAAAATTGACTGCGACGGTCTAGATGAACGCGAAATCGAACTGGGCCTGATGGATCGATTTGTCCGAGGCGATGTCGATGTGGCCGAGGTAGGCTTCGATCTCGTCGAGGACCTCGCGCTCGGTGCTGCGGAAGGCTTTGGCCACGTCCGGATGGACCCGGAGAGTCGTGTGACGGACGTCCTCGACGCTCTTGGTGAGGCGGCGGGCCTCGGCCAGGATCTCGTAGCAAACGGTGATCGGCGACTTGACCCAACCCGCACCTTCACAGTAATCGCACGGCGTGCACATGGTGCGCTCGAGCGACTGCTTGACACGTTTGCGGGTCATGATGATCAGGCCGAAGTCGTTGAATGACAACACTTTGGTCGGGCTGCGATCGGTCGATAGAGCTTCCTGCAAAGCCTGCGAAACCTTGTGCCGATTGCGGCGGTCTTCCATGTCGATGAGGTCAAGAACGATGATCCCGCCGAGGTCGCGAAGCCTGATCTGGCGGGCAATTTCATCGACCGCTTCCATGTTGGTACGGGTGATCGTGTCCTCGAGCCGGGCGTTGCCTTTGCCGACGAATTTGCCGGTATTGACGTCGATCGCGACGAGGGCTTCGGTCTGATTGATGACGAGATAGCCGCCTGATTTCAGCCAAACACGCGGTTTCAGGGCCTTGTCGATCTCTTCCTGAACGCCGTAGTATTCGAGGATCGGCTCCTCGCGGGTGTAGAGCTTTATGCGGTTGACCATCCGCGGCTGGATCAGATTTATGAACTCAACCGTGCGGAGATATTCCTCTTCGCTGTCGACCCGGATCGCCGTGAAATCGTCAGCCAACTGGTCGCGGAGGATACGCTGAACGAGGTCGAGATCCTGATGAATCAGGGCCGGCGAGCGTTTCTTTTCGGAACCTTTTTTCGACTCGGCCCACATGCGGGCGAGGTATTTCGCGTCGTTTCTGAGATCTTCTTCAGCCACGCCAATGCCCGCCGTGCGGACAATAAAGCCGCCAGATGGGATCTCAGCGTCCTGACGAATTCGCTGGATCAGCGTGCGCAGACGGCTGCGTTCCGATGCAGATTCGATCTTCCGCGATACCCCGAGATGCTCGATCGTCGGCATATAAACGAGATAGCGGCCCGGCAGAGCGATGTGCGAAGTGATGCGTGCACCCTTCTTCGCGATCGGCTCTTTGGCGATCTGGACGAGGATCTCCTGGCCTTCGCGAAGAAGGTCCGAGATCGTCGGCTGAGGCGAACGTCCGCCACGATCATTTCTATCGTTACGATCAAAGCGCTTCCCGTCGCTGGCACGGTCATTGCTTGGTCTGTCACCACTCGGCCTTTCGCCTATTGCGCGGTCGGATGGGCGGTCGTTAGCAGGCCGATCACCGGTCGGACGGTCGTTACGGCCCCTGCCTCCGCGCCTGTTTCGATCACGGTCGTTTCGTCCGCGAGGGCGGTCATCGGCTGCCGATGATTGGTCTTCACTGGCTTCAGACCCAGCGGCCGTTGGTTCTTCTCTCGGAGCCTCTGCAGTAGGCTCTGCGGGTTCAACTGTATCGATGTTGCCATTGATCTCATTTTCACCAGATTCATTAGTATCGAGGCTCTCCTCCGACCCGTCTTCAGCCTTGGATTTGCCTCCGCGCCGACGGCCCCGACCGCCACGTCGAACGGCCATTTCCGCTGTTTCGTTCGATTCTTTTACACTTGCCTCTGCATCTTCGAGGCCGTCTTCTTTGGACTTTTTGGCTTTTGAGGTTTTAGAGAATTTGCCTTTAGCAGGTGCCCGTTTTGCGGGAGTTTTCTTCTTGGGGACGGTTTCTTTATCACGATCTTCCGTAACGGCTTTTGCTTTGCGCCGGCCTTTTGCTGGGGTCGGGGCTGGAGTTTCTTCGTCCTCATCGGCGATGCGTTCGAAGCCGCCGGCATTGCCTCCGACCTCGGCTAAGAGCGAGCCAACTTCAGCTTCGGCAGTGGTTTCCATGTCGAATTCGACCGCCCGGACGCGGTTAACGATGGCTTCCTGGACGTAGGCGTCCTTGAATAATTCGCCAGTTTCGCTGTCGTCGCTGATGCGTTCGAAGCCCGAATTATCGAATTCGATCTCAAAAACCGGCTCCGGTTGAGCATCTTGAACAGGCTCTTCCTTGCCCCGACGGCCACGGCCGCCGCGTGAGCGTTTGCTCTTTTCTGGGCGGTCTTCGACGAAGGGGCGGGTCTCTTCTTCGCGGGGTTCGTCGATGGGCCTATCTTCAATGGTTGCCTCAGTTTCGGCCATTGGCTCGGCGAGCTCCTGGGTCGAGTCCATCTGTTTTTCACGCTCAATTCTGGAGCGTTCGATCTGATCGTTGGCCTCGCGTTTGGCATCCTCGGGCGAGCCTTTGCGGCCTTTTTCCATGACGACGCGCTCGATCTCTTCCTCTTCATCAAAGAAGTCTGAGACGTATAGGAAGGCATCGCGCTCGAGCCCGATGTCGACGAAGGCCGACTGCATTCCGGGCAGGACGCGCATGACGCGGCCCTTGTAAACGTTGCCTACGACGCCGGAATTCTCCTCGCCGCGTTCGATATAAAATTCGGTGACCTTGCCATTATCGAGAATGGCGATCTTTTTTTCCCGGCCGTTGACCGAGACTATCATTTCTTTTGACATGCAAATATTTCCTCAAAAATTGGGTATCTTATTGCCCGTTTGCGAGGACGAAGGAACGAGTCAGAATGGTGGTCTTAGGTAGAATTCTAGGCCGTAGCTCGAGGATAAACGAGGGGTGCGAGTTTGGTTTTATAGCTTGATTTTGGAGTTTTCCAAATAGACAAGTATTGAATTTTGTTCACGCAGGAATCTCGTTTTAGCGAAAAAGCCTTGGCTTTTTCGCCCTCGGGGAGCACCAATATTTCCCATGGGAAATTGTGCTTCAGACCCAATAATTTATTGATCTCGTTAGACCTAAGTCCGTTAAAAAAAATATTCTGACGTTCGCTCTTTCGTCGCAATTTTAGATCGCTAACGTGGCAAACTGAGGAAAGTATAAACGAATCGACGGGTTAAGTAAACATAAAAGATCGTTATCGCCCAAACAGGAATTTCGCGCCAAAAACGGGCGCGAATTCGGCGCGCACTTTCGTGTTATCTACAATTTTTACAAACCCCGCTTTGGTAGAGTAAAAACGGCCTTTGTCGTTGTAATTTGCCCCAGATTGGTAGAGGTAAATACGAGATAGGTCGAAGGTGTTTTTGGGCTCTGCGGCGGCACATTTCAGGCTCGCGAGTTACAAAAGACGGATTTCCGGCCCACCGTCCGCCGCCGAAACCGCCGCCTCTGCCGAATCGCACTCCGAACCCGCGTCCGCCGCCGCATTCCGCCGCGAACCGCCGTTCGCAACGCCCGCTCCCGTCTCCGCCGAAACCTCTCGCCGCCCCCACCCGCCGCCATCCACCGCCATCTCCGCCAGCTGCCGCCGGTTAGCCAGTTGGCAGTCGGCACAGGCAGTTGGCAGAAAGCGAAAGCGTAAGGGAGGAGATCCAAGTTCCGAGTTTGAAGTTCTGAGTTCCGAGTTCCGAGTTCCAGGTTCCAAGTCTCAAGATCGAGGCCCCAACACCCAAAAACCCAACACCCAAAAACCCAACACCCAAAACCAAAAACCCAAAGACCAAAAAACAAAGGCCTGAGATCCAAGATCCTTGCTATCATAGAGCCTTGAGCTGCATCCGAGACAAACGTTCCCCAACCCCAAAGAGCGAAACCGTCTCCCGCGTAATGAGCGCCAACCGCCCGAAAAACTCCAAACCCGAACTCCGACTCCGAAAAGCTCTCTGGCAAGCCGGCCTAAAAGGTTATCGACTTCACTACAAAATAAAGCTCTCCGCCAGCCCGACGAGCGATGAACGCGTCTCCGCGGACAGATCGGAGCGAGCGGTCCGCCCGGACATAAGCTTCGTTAGCAAAAAACTAGCGATCTTCGTTCACGGTTGCTTTTGGCAGTAGTCGAATTTGGACTATTTAATTGCGATCGATAAATTTGTGATTGATGAAGCCAAAAATTTACCAAAGGTTCTTTCTAACCGCGAGTGTCTACGAATTGTTCAACGGTCGTCGTCCCGATTTTCGAGGAAGAGCCGCAGTAAAGAATTTGGCTCGCATCGGTATCCAAGCATCGTTCGAAAGGCACGACGACAAGTTCGTCCGCGTGTTCGCCTCAGCCATCAATGAAAAGCAAGGTACATATTTGGAAATCCGAGGCTACGAACGCGAAAATCCAAAAAAAAAGAAGAATGAAAAGCCACAGCCGAGATATTCCGACGTCGTAAAAACTATCCTCGCCCGCCCAAAAACCTGCGACGGCGGCGGAATCCCATTGACCCGCGGCGAAGTCGCACTGCTATTCCTAGACGGCTACGCTGGCGACGATCCATACCTGCTTGATGTACGGTCCCAAGGCTATGGCGAAGACGGTCTATGGGTAAGGCTGACGGACGACGATGTGATGGAGGATAAGAATACGGCGTTTGTGTGGACAAAATGGGAACCACTGGAATTGTGGCCGGACTGAGTCGCGTGGAGTAGTTTCATTCTTCGCAAACGTCGCGATCCCGCTTGTCGCCTTGGGTGTACAAATTGTGAACATATGTTCGGCATGTGTTCAATCGTCGCTTCAATCGTCGCTACGCGACTACGACATTTTGATGCATTTTTCCGGGGGTTTTCTCCCACGGCTACAATCACGTATCGCTACGCGATAGAAGACACGGCAGGGATATCCATCAGAGATTTATCTGATACTGAATTCTTTTCGTTCGCATTATCCCTTCGAGTTCCGGAACCGACAGCATCGCATGGGAGCGTGAATCCGGATGAAGGCAGACGAAGCAGAAGCGGTATTTATCACCCAACTTTTCGCCGAAGTCAAATTCGTTTTGGGTAGCGCCGAAGAAGAAGCCTTTTGGGTTTTCGGGGAGGTGTTTTCTCGTTGTTTTTAGTTCGACGAGGAAGATCTCGTCGAGATGTGTTTTTATGACTTCTTCGGTTGCGACTTTTCCGGCGTAGCGTGGGATGTAGATCATGTCGAAGGCTCGGGCGTAGGTTCTCGGGAGGCCGAGCATTTCTAATATCTTCTTACGCGTTTCGCTATCGACGTAGAAGAACCCCGTTTCGTGTTCGAGCAGGTATTCGATGCCGTCTTTTTCGGTGCGATTGTTCGAGAGCGTGATGGTAAATGAATGGTCCGGCATTAGGAATCACCTCGCATTTTCGTGGTGATTTCTTCCCTGTCGAAATCCATCAGCGCAGACACAGACATTTCAAAGAACTTTGCAAATACCCCAATATTCGCCAGGGAAAGATTTCTTTCGCCGCGCTCGATCATGCCGATGTAGGTGCGGTGGAAGCCGGTTTTTTCGGCTAGTTGTTCCTGGGAAAGGCCGCGGGCGGTGCGGAGCTGGCGGATGCGTTGGCCGAATTGGGTGATGAGATCTTTCAAAGTCCAAAGTCCAAAGTCCGAGGTTCAAAATCCGAGGTCCAAAGTCCGGGGTCTTCGGAACTTAGAGATGAAAACTATACGCATTGTATGCGGCGATCAACATACAATTAGTAGCAGCGGGCTCGTTTGTACTTCGTTCTTTGGATCTCGTCGCATCGCGACGCCTGATTGTAGCCGTGGGTGAAAACCCACGGAAAAGGTAAACAGATCGTCGCGTCGCGTCAGCGACGATTGAATTCGAGCGAACGGGATAAAATTATGCCGAGGCAGTTTGCTTGGTCGGGCGACGGGTAATCGATGTTCGTCAATCGTCGCTACGCGACGGGAATGTTTGATTGCATTCTTTCCGTGGGTTTTCACCCACGGCTACAATGAGATATCGCTCCGCGATAGACGGATAAAAATTGCCTTAATCGATGCTCGTCAATTGTCGCTACGCGACGGGAGTGTTTGATTCATTCTTCCGTGGGTTTTCACCCACGGCTACAATGAGGTATCGCTCCGCGATAGACCGGTTAAAAATCGGCTTAATCGATGTTCATCAATCGTCGCTCCGCGACGGGAATGTTCGAATGCATTTTTCCGTGGGTTTTCACCCACGGCTACAATCAAATATCGCTACGCGATAAAAACCTCCGACGTTGAATTAATCGAATAAATACCTCTCATCGTATTCAATGCCGTGCTTCTTTAGGAGGGCGACGTATTCTTCTTCGAAGCTTCGATTTGAATGATGTTCGCGTTGATTTTTTATGTATTCTGCAACGGAAAGAATTGCGGAATGTGAAACTGAAAACACGCCATAACCATCCTGCCACCCGAAATCTGCCATGCCGGTAAACTCGCGACGGATTCCATACGAAGAATCACCTTTGAGAGCCTTTGCGCCCTGACTTGACGACATCGTCGTTGGCACGCCAACGAGAGCGTGAACGTGTGTTTCGATGCCGCCGATTTGAAGGGGAGTCATGTTGTGGTGTTTGGCAACACCAGCAATATAAGCCCAGACGCGTTCTTCGATGTCTGGTGAGATTATCGGAGATCGATTCTTGGTGCTGAATACGAAATGTAAATATATTTGGGAATAAGTGTTCGCCATGCGGTCAATCGTCGCTACGCGACGACGACATAATAACGCATTTTCCCGTGGGTTTTCACCCACGGCTACAATCAGGTATCGCTACGCGATAAAAACAATGGAAATGCGTCAAAGATTTATCTGATACTGAACCCGCTTCGTCCGCATAATCGCTTCGAGTTCCGGAACGGTCGCTATCGCTCGCGGTTCTGACTCGTACAATCCTAACCAGAGAACCACCCCGTCAGCCCAAAGCGGCTGCCACCCCTCCTTCGTAAGGAGGGGAGTTTTATTTGATACAATATCTGTAACCGATTATGGAGATCTATTTTGAGTTGATTCGCGATGGGGCGTCGCTTGCTCGGGCTTGTGGGGAGCTGGCGGGGAAGGCGTTTTTGGGGTTTGATGTGGAGACGACCGAGCTGGATCCGTATCGCGGGGACGTGCGGCTGGTGCAGTTGAGCGATGGGAATTCGACGAAGGTCATTGATCTGAAGGCGTTTGCGGGCGGTGAGTGGGGACGAAAGCGTTCAACCACCCCGTCAGCCGAAGCGGCTGCCACCCCTCCTGTCCAGGAGGGGAGCTTTTTGCGGACGAATCCGGAGTTGGCACCTTTGCGGGATCTGCTTGCTTCGACGAAGTCGGTGAAGGTTGCGCATAATGCGAAGTTTGATACTAAGTGGGTGCGGCATCATCTTGGCTGCGAGGTTGGGGCGGTTTATGACACTTATTTGGCGAGCGTTTTGATCTCGGCGGGTGAGGGCGAGCGGCGGCATGGTTTGGCGGATCTGGTGCAGTTTTTCCTGGGTCGGACTTTGGATAAATCGGAGCAGGTGAGCGATTGGGGAGCGGATACGCTCACGCAATCGCAGATCGAGTACGCAGCGAAGGACGCGGCGATCATGACCGAGCTTCGCGAAAAGGTCCACGAACGCATCGTGGCGGACGAGCTCGAACAAGTTTTGGCGCTTGAAAATGCGTGTGTGATGCCGATCGCCGAGATGGAGCTGAACGGGTTTTACATCGACAAAGGGCGGTGGCGTGAGCAGCTCGAAAAGGTGACGAAGGTGCAGGTCAAGGCGGCTGAAGAGCTGCAATTCATGCTGTCGGCCGGTGTCGCGCAGGCGTCGCTATTTGGGGCTCCGCAGATCAATCTGGATTCGCAGGCACAGGTCACGGACGCGCTGGTCGGGCTGGGAATCCCGATGCCGAATTCGACGCGGGCGTGGGAATTGCAGCCTTTGGCGGAGGAATATCCGGTGGTCGCAAAGCTTTTGGAATACCGCGGCTTCGCGAAATCGATATCGAGCTTTGGTGAAAATATTTTGGAATTTATCGAGCCCGCGACCGGGCGAATTCACGCGGATTTCAGGCAGATCGGTGCTCCGACGGGGCGATTTGCATGTTCTAAACCGAACCTGCAACAGATACCCCACGAGGCGGAATATCGGCGATGTTTTCGCGCTCCGGACGGGAAAACGCTCGTGATCGCGGATTATTCGCAGATCGAGCTTCGCATTCTCGCGGATTTTTCTGAGGACAGGAATTTTATCGAGGCATTCGAATCGGGGCAGGATTTTCACTCGGCGACGGCGGCTCAGGTCTTTGGGATCGATGCAAAGGACGTGACGCCGGACCAGCGTTCGTTTGCGAAACGGTTGAATTTTGGCGTGGTTTACGGGCTCGGCGCGTCGCGGTTTGCACAGATGGCCGGGCTTTCGCTTTCGGAAGGAGAAAGCACGCTTCGAAAATACTTCGCGACCTATCCAAAGATGGACGAGTGGCTGCGAAACCAGTCAAAAAGCGTCCTGACCGAGCGTTCGGCACGGACGAAGTCAGGGCGTTTGGCGAGGATGAGCTTCGACGCGAACGACCGTTCGTCGATCGGTGCTGCCCAGCGTTATGCGAAGAATATGCCCATTCAGGGGACTTCGGCGGACATTTTGAAGCGGGCTTTGCGGTTATTGCACGATGATCTGCGAGGGACTTCGGGCAAGCTGGTGAACATTGTACACGACGAGATCATTGTGGAATGCGATCGTGGTGAGGCGGATGAGATCGCCCGGAAACTTGCTTCGGCGATGCTGACCGCGGGGCAGGAATTCGTCGCGAAGGTGCCGATCAAGGTCGATATTCACACGGCGGATGAGTGGTCGAAATAGAGTTTTCCGTTCCGATCTTGGCGTCTTTACGGAAAGAAGAAGCGTTTTAACGCAAAGAACGCAAAGAACGCAAAGGCGGCAAGTCTGCCTGGAAATATCGTTCAGATAAGTATGAAGACGAAGATAACTGCCGTCACTTTTCTACTTTTTCTTGCGGTTAGCATTTCCGCTCAAGCCGTTGACAAAACCGTCGACTCCATCCGCAAACGCTACGAAGACATCGCCGAAAAGGCGCGATTGTGTGAAACCGACGATGACCGAGGCCAATATGGCGAGCTTTTCATGAACACGCTCGCGGTCAACAGCCGCAACCACCAATGGCGTGCGGTCGGTATTCATCAGTTGACGTACAAATTCTTTTACACGGGCGGCGACAGCGAGAAGCATATGTATCCCGACCGGCTAGTCTTTGTCAAAACCGAACGCCACGAATCGAACCGAACATATAATGAGGAATTTCTCTACTCCGAAGTAGGCGTATTGATGTTCTATTTTCAGCGGGCCGAGAATGACGATCAGGTGCCGGCAGAGCGGCGGGTTTATTTTGCAGGTGCGAGGGCGATTCGTGTTGTGGAAGATGGAAAGGTTCGTGATCGGCCGACGGCAAAAGATTTGAAGACCGTTCGCGAGGTTGCCGCCGCGAATTCCGGGATCAAAGATATATTTACCAGGTCGATCAAGTTATAACGCGTCGCACATAGAGAGTTCCAAATTCGCGTGATTTCGTGTCGGCTTGGTGGTTCCTTCTTCAAACCCTCTTTGCGTTAAATCCCGTTTGTACTACAATGCGGTATGAGATTTTCTCTCCCGATGATCGTAGCTCTCTCTTTTTGCCTTGCCTGCGGCTCGGCGGATATTAAAACAAACAACAACGTTGCGAAAGCTCCGCAGACGACCGGGAACCCGCCCGAGCCGAAAGACGGCGACTATTTCGGAAAGGGAACCGTTACGAAGATCGATCTCAATATCGTTTCAGTCGAGATGGATCACGAAGCTATCGAAGGCCTGATGCCGGCGATGAGAATGGAGTTTTACGTCTCGGACAAGGCGTTGCTCAACGGCCTGGCTCTTGGCGACAAGGTAGATTTTACGATCCTTTATAAGGGCGGAACCGAGACGATAACGAAGATAGGAAAGGCGAAATGAGTTCGATCGATTTCTGCAAATTCCATGGATTTGGCAACGATTACATCGTCATCGAACGGTCGAATATACCCGCCGAATTCGATCTTAGCGACCTCGCACGCTTGATCTGTAACCGCCATACCGGCGTCGGTGGCGATGGCATTGCGGTCCTGAAAAAGCTGGACGGTACGACCGGCGATTACTTCTGCGAGATCGTTAATCCTGATGGCAGCATCGCGGGTTTCTCGGGAAATGGAACGCGTTGCGCAGTCGCGTATCTTCATTATAAAGATATCTGGTCCGACCCGAAGCTGCGGCTCGAAACGCGCAGCGGATTAAAGACTTACGAACTGATCGAACGCAAGGGTGACGGCGAATTATGGTTCGAGGCCGAGATCGGTAAGCCGAAATTTGCGAGCGACCTGATCCCGGTCGCGACCGGAACGTGGCGTGAAGCCGTCGTCAACGAAAAGATCTATGCGGACGGCCAGCCACATTCTTTTTCGGCGGTAAATGTTGGCAATCCTGTGGCGTGTATTTTTGTCGAGACCTTTGCTTTCGACTGGCGTGCGGTGGGTCGAGCGATGGAAGTGCATCAGGTGTTTCCGCAGAAAGCTAATATCGTTTTTGTGAAGGTCCACGATGTCGAAAACATCGAAATCCGCATCTG
The DNA here is from genome assembly GCA_040080065.1 of Pyrinomonadaceae bacterium. GTDB lineage: Bacteria > Acidobacteriota > Blastocatellia > Pyrinomonadales > Pyrinomonadaceae > OLB17. The sequence continues at coordinate 6,342 of JBEBJB010000062.1, read as the reverse complement.
GGAACGCGCCGCCGGCGAAACTTCCTCGTCCGGCACCTGCTCAAGCGCCGCCGCCATCATGTCCGCATTCACCCTAAAAACCGACCGCACCGTCAACGTCAAAGCGGAAGGCGGCACCACCAAAGTAACCTGGCGCCGAGACGACGAGATCGTCATCAACGGCCGCGCCGACTATGCCTTCAGCGGCCAATGGCCTCTCTAATATGCGACGGATATTCACTTTGCGATCTGGCCGTGGAGCCAGGCTTTCGCCATCGTCCAGTCATTACGGACCGTGGCGCTTGAGACGCCAAGAACGTCAGCGGTTTCTTCGTTGGTGAGACCGCTGAAGAATCGAAGTTCGACGACCTTTGCCTGCCGCCGGTCGAGTCTTTCGAGCCTGACGAGGGCTTCGTCGAGCGCGACGAGGTTAACGCTTCTCTGTTGAGATCCGAGCATAAGGGCATCGTCGAGCGGCCTGTTCTCAGCATTACCACCGCGTTTTTCGCGATGACGCGTGCGCGCGTGGTCAACCAGGATCTGGCGCATTGCCGTCGAAGCGATCGCAAAAAAATGATTACGGTTTTGCCATTCGATCTCGCCTTGTCCCGCCAATTTCAAATAGGCTTCGTGAATCAGTGCAGTCGTTTGCAGCGTGTGTCCCTGCCTCTCCTTGCGTAGGTAACGGGAGGCCTGGCGGCGCAATTCATCATAGACCAGCGGCATCAGCTCATCCAGCGCCGCCTGGTTCCCTTCGCTCCAGTCCCGCAGAAGTTCTGTGATTTGCACGAAAAAAGAATATCACAAATTTTTCTAGCGCTTTTGCCACGAAGTGTCGCTTTGATTATTGAGGCGGTAAAACGCCCGACTAAATTCAAAATAGACAGGAGAAGTTATGATGAAGAACATTTTCTTAGGCACTACAGTCGCGATCCTTTTTCTTTGCGGCAATGCCATGGCCCAGGCCAAACCAACGAGTGACGAAAAGGCGGTATTCGATTTGATGGCGCAGTTGGCGAGAACGTGGGAGGTCGGCGATGTGATAGGCTTCACCGATCTCTTGGCTGACAATGTCGTCAGCGTTAGCCATTTTGGTGAGGTTATGACGGGCCGCGAGTCGGTCCGGACGAAGCTGCAGTGGGTTCGCGACGTTCCATACAAAAAGGCGAAAATTAAGATGACGATCAGCGACGTAAAGCTGACCTTTGTCACGCCCGATCTGGCTGTTGTGACCAGCCGCATCGCTGAAGAGATCCCGGCCGGCCCAAAGCGTGGTGATCAGCGTTCGACTTTCATGTGCGTGCGCGTCAACGGGAAATGGCAGGTTGCGCAATTTCAGAGTGTCGGGATCACCGATCCGCCAAAGATGAACTAATAGCACTATCGGCGAAGCGGGGCTGTGCTTCCAGATCCGCTTCGCAGTGGTTTACCTAAATTAGGTTTACTTTTATAATTTCAGGTATCTCGCCAATGGAAGACCCGACTAAATTAGACCTCGCATCCGATACCGGACGCTGGCGGCGTGTTAAGGAAATATTCACTGCCGCATCGGCGCTCGACGGAGCAAAGCGACAGGCATATTTGAACGATGCGTGTACCGGTGATGAAGAGATGCTGCGCGAAGTCGAAAAACTGTTGGGTTCGCGCGACAGTGCTGGGAGCTTCCTCGAATCGCCGGCCATTGCCGATGCCGCAAGTATCTTCGAGGAGAAGAGAACGGCCATCACGGGCACGATGACCGGCGACGTGAAGGGCGGCGAGTTCGTCGCCGGAACAGTTCTCGCGAGCCGCTATCGCATCATCGGGCTGCTCGGCAAAGGCGGAATGGGCGAGGTGTATAAGGCCGAGGATATCAGGCTGTCGCAGACCGTCGCTCTCAAGTTTCTGCCCGACCACATGGAACGTGAAGCCGCTGTACTCGAGCGTTTTCACGCCGAGGTGAGAACGGCCAGACAAGTCTCTCACCCGAATGTCTGCCGCGTATTCGACATCGGCGAGATCGACGGGCGGCATTTTATATCGATGGAGTTTATCGATGGCGACGACCTTTCGTCCTTGTTGAGACGTGTTGGGCGTCTGCCGTCTGAAAGAGCGATCGAGATATCGCGCGAGTTGTGTGTCGGGCTTGCCGCAATTCATGACGCCGGAATTCTGCACCGTGATTTCAAACCGGCCAACGTCATTATCGATAGCCGTGGCAAGGCACGCATAACCGATTTTGGAATTGCGGGGCTCGAAGCCGATATTGCCGCGGATGCCCTAAGAGTCGGCACGCCGGCTTATATGTCACCCGAGCAGATCGCCGGCCGTGGCGTTGCGCCCCGAAGCGATATCTACGCTCTCGGATTGGTTTTGTATGAGATCTTTACCGGCAAACAGGCATTTAAGGCGGACACGCTTCATGAGCTGATCAAAAAGCACCAGACCGAGACGCCGACCAACGCATCCGACATCGTCAAAAACATTGACCCGCTGGTCGAGAGCGTCATCGCCCAATGTCTCGAAAAAGATCCAAAGAACCGTCCGCAAAGCGCCCTTCATGTCGCAATGGCATTGCCGGGCGGCAATCCGATGCAGATCGCTCTCGACGCCGGGCAAACGCCTAGCCCAGAGATGGTCGCCGCATCGCCGAAGAAGGGAGCTTTAAGGCCGGCAGTCGCGTTAGCTTGCGTCATTGGAGCGGTTGTGATGATCGGGGTCTGTTTATTTGCATCGATGAAAGTCGGGCCGCAGAACAGAATACCGTTCATAAAGTCGTCCGAAATTCTTGCCGAACGCAACAGCGAGATCATTTCAAAATTTGGTTATGCGGACGAACCGGTCGAAAGGTTATACCGGTTCTATTACGACGATACTTATGAGAGATATGTCCGCGAAAATCCGTCGCCCGAGAATTGGGAAAAAATATCGAGCGGTCAGCCGTTGATGTTTGCCTTTGGTGAACAGCAAAGCCCGCGCTATTTCGATGTTGTAATGATGGGCAACGGATTCTGGACGTTTTTGCCGCAGACGACGGGCGGGATGAAGACAATTGCGCTCGATACGCGCGGACGTTTGGTCGAATTCAGCTCAGTTTCGCCGCAGTTTACCGAAAGCCCGACCTCACAGCCAAGCGCGGACTTCGCGCCCGCATTTTCAGCCGCCGAACTCGATCTGTCTAAATTCAAAGAGACTGAGCCAAATTGGACCCCGACCGTTGCCTCTGACACGCTCATGGCTTGGGAAGGCTTCATGCCCGACCACGCGGAAATTCCACTTCGTGTCGAGGCCGCCGCGTTTCAAGGCAAGATCGTCTCTTTCCAGCTTATCTATCCTTGGACAAGACCCGAGGTTACCCAATTCGATTCCTACACAACCCGCGATTGGATCGCGATATTTATCTTCGCCGGAGTGTTTATCGGAATTATCGTCACCGCGATCTTTCTGGCAAGAAAAAATGTAAGATCCGGTAGCGGCGACCGCAAAGGAGCTTTCAAGATCGCCCTGGTCGTTCTTGCTCTGATATTCGGCGGCTGGTTTTTGGGTATGAATCACGTTCCGGCGTTTTTCCCCGAATTGGACCGTTTTTCGCACTCAATGCGGATCGCTTTGTACCTTGCATCGGCAACTTGGCTGTTTTATCTCGCTCTCGAGCCCGTAGTCCGCCGCAATCTGCCCGAATTGATAGTTTCGTGGAACCGTCTATTAGCGGGCGATTGGCGCGACCCGTTGGTTGGGCGCGATGTTTTGCTCGGCGCAATGTGCGCCGTCGCGGAGGTGACCTTCCATTATCTGGCTCTTTTGGCGGAACGTTTTTCTTACAATGACTACAAGATTAACATTAATCCTAATGCTCTGATCGTCTTGCGGAGTCCGTTCTCAATGATCCTAAGTCTTTCGGGCAGCAGCATCGTCTTGGGTTTTGCGTTTGTTTGTCTGCTAGTCATTCTGTTTTTGATGCTTCGGCGCAGGCTCGTTGCAGGTATTGCTCTCTTTGTCGTAAGCGGGACAATTGCCGGTTTGTTTTTCAGTTATTCATTGGTCGACCTGCCCTTCATGTTGATTAGCATGGGTATCATGTGTCTGGTCGTTAGCCGTCTGGGATTGGTGGCAACGATCGTAATGTTAACGGTCAACACCTGGATGTCAAATACTCTTTTCACTCTTAACTTTTCCGCGTGGTACGCTACGCCGATGTATGTGACGCTGGCGCTGATCCTGTTTCTGGTCGGCTACGGCTTCAAAGTATCTATCGCCAATCGTCCGCTCTTTGGCGGGGAATAGAAAAACCCGGCGCGGAGACACAAGATCCTGCTAAACCACGGGCCTCGTCTTTCCGCAAACGGTCGCCACCCTCGTCATTTTCTTTGCAATCATGGCGTATGCCACTTACATCTCCATCGGCCGGGCGTTTGAAATCGATCTGCGTGCCTTGTTGATATCGAGCGGCTGCTCTCGATATTTCCGGCGTCAGCGAGAAAGTAAAAACCTGTGCTGTCGAAAGGTCGAGCGTGAGTTCGCGGGTAGGTCTGTGATCAGCCATACGAAATAAGTAACCAAGAAAATGCACGAAAGATCACGAAATAGAGGGCTTCATTAATCGTGTTCTTTTGTGTTATTTCGAGGTTACTCCGTTTTCAGTTTCGGTTTTTCAGAAATTGTTTCGGGATCGGATTGTCCGCCGTCTCCGCCTGCCAGTAGATGGTCACCACCCACCACCGAGTGCCGTCGTTCATGAGCTGAAAACTGTTGATCCCGCGAAGGAATGGTTCTTTATCGTCGGACTTGCGAAACGCGTGATATGTCGAGAAAACCTGGGCGATGTTGCCATACATATCGACATGGCGGGCGAGTTCGCGTTCGTGGAAGCCGTCTTTGGCAAAAACGGGCTCGACGCGTTTGACGTAATCTTCGGGTGAGAGAGCGTTGGCGGTAACGGCTTTGGTAGTGGCATTTTTGCCCGTCGGGATCAGTCTCGCGTCTTTGTGGAACAGCGAGCGAAATCGGTCCCAGTCGCGCGGCTTGCCGGCGTCGCCTGAAATGACGTCGTAAACGGCTTTCATTATGCTGTCGAGCGAAGCAACGTCTTTTGGATCCGCTGCCTTCGGTGTAGGTGAGACGGTCGGTGGCTGCGCGATTGAGGCGAACGGCAATACAAGAAGGATCGAGATCAGAATTAGTAGATTTTTCATGGTCGCTATTTTACGTTTATTCACAATGATGCGAAAGCCCGCACGTGAGCAAGGGCGATTTTTTCAATGGAAGTATCGAGAAAGACTTGGGCTCGAGCGATTGATTAGAAGGCGGCTTGGGTGATTCGCCCTTGCTTACGCGCGGGCTTTTGCATCTGTCGCCGAGGGCGTCTAGGGCGACGCCATCATGCGTTTTGTCTCGACTGTGTCCTGAACATCTCTCGGAATTGTGGAAAACAAATCGAGGCCGGTCTTTAGCTCGATTTCTCGAACCGTCGTTTGGTAAATTTGCCAACTCTCGCTTTCGATGCCGTCAATATTCGGCATATCTACGGCGATAATTCGGGTGGTTTTGGAAATGGTAGTTTGGCCGCGTGGGAGGACGACGATGACTTTCCAACAGTTGGTTGGGATCGTGACTTTGCCGCGCAGACGGCCTTTTTCGCCGTAAACGCCGGCGATGGTGTAGAGTTCGCTGCCGGTGCGGGAGATGCCGCGGGCGTACATTTCGAGCTTGTTCCAGGGGAATTGGTTGAGATCACCGGTTTGCGGGACGATGTTGGTCATCAGGAACGTTTCTTCCATCAAACTTTCGTCGGCGAAACGATCGGCGGCAGGAACCATGTGGCCCCGGTCAAAGCCGCTGCCGGAATAATCGTAATACTGTACGCGGCGAAAACCGTTGGGCAGAGTGCGGTCCTCCTCGAATCGGCTGCGTTCGCGTTTTTCACCCAAATCCGCGGATGTGGTTCGCCAGGCGATCCAATTCAGTGTGCCGCGGGCGTTGTTGTACGAGAGCGTGTGGCTACGGTGGATGAGGAGGTAGTTGTCTGGGTCCGTTCCCGCGTTCGACGGGTTGCCGAACGTTAAAAGTGCAACTTGCCGAACTTGCGGATCGGATCGTTCGTCAGAATCGCTGTTTGAGCGATCCGATAGTCGCTGACACGACGCTCCGACGAGCGTCATCGACAGCAGTACGAACAGGATCAGATTGTGCCGGAGAGACTTCATTGGAAAGTGATGTGATGAGTTTAGCAAATCGTCGCGGATTTTAAATTGGTCGATCGTTAATTGGGTGGTGGAATATTACTACCAATTAACAAGGGTCTAGAGTAGTTAAGCATCAATTGACAGGTGCTAAACTACTGATATGGTACAAGTTAACCGGTATTATCGCCGTTCCCGAATCGCA
>JBEBJB010000061.1:0-19131 GCA_040080065.1 Pyrinomonadaceae bacterium | reverse complement strand
ATCGCAGTTTCTCTCCTGCCTTCAATCTTCTACCCCTCGCCCCTAAAGCGGACATCTCATTTGCTACTGCTACCGGACATATAATGTGCTAGCTACATTGTCGAAAATATTCCTTTAGAATTCTTACGATCCGTACTATGATAGCAAACAAATCTTGTCGTTTTGGAGTTTTGTCGTATGTTCACGCGTTTGTCCGGATTTGGACTCTTGTTTTTTTTCGCCGTCAGCGCTTCTGCCCAAAATAACCAGATCACGGTTCGCCCGACTCCGCAGGATGACAAGGACGTCGTCCGTATCTCAACTAACCTTATACAGCTTGACGTCAGCGTCACCGACAAAAAGGGAAATCCGATCACCGATCTAAAACCGGAAGAGGTCGAGATCTATGAGAACGGAAAACTGCAAAAGATCTCGAATTTTGCGTTTACGCCGGGAATGCGGACGGCGGATAACAAGGACCCGAAAAAAGACTCGACCGGAACCCCTGTCGTGCTGCTTCCGTCTGCCCCGATACGGCCCGAGCAGGTTCGGCGGACGATCGCGTTGGTCGTTGACGATCTGACTTTATCCTTCGGCAGCACTGTGTGGGTGCGCGAGGCTTTGAAAAAGTTTGTTGATGAACAGATGCAGGACGGCGATCTGGTGGCGATTATCCGAACTGGAGCGGGCGTCGGAGCTCTCCAGCAATTTACCGCAGATAAGCGACAGCTACAGGCCGCTATCAACCGCGTTAAGTTCAATTCGGGCGGGCTTGGTTCGCTGGCTTTTTTCAACCCGCTCAGCACCAGCATGAGCGAGACTGTTGTTAATGCGGACCCGCGGTTCAGCATTACCATCGAGGCCGATCCGCCGGAAAGTTATAGAACCGACGACGCGACCGCAAGAAATTTCAACGAATTCCGGGAAAACATCTTCGCGAGCGGAACGCTCGGGGCTCTCAATTTTATTGTTCGCGGAATGAGGCAACTTCCCGGACGCAAGTCCGTTATTTTGCTTTCAGACGGACTAAGCCTTGTAACTCGTGATGGAAGCGGCCGCCCGGAATCCTCACGTATTTATACCGCGATGCAGCATCTGATCGATTTTGCGAATCGCGCTTCCGTAGTGTTTTACACGATCCATGCCCCCGGGCTGGTCGCTCCGGGATTCGATGCAGAAGATGATCTGGGTAAACTCGGCCGCCAAACCGGCGTTCAGGCGTCGACGATAATGATGAATGAGCGAATGAACAAGATCGACGATTCGCAGCAAGGGCTTCGGTATCTGGCGGACGAGACCGGCGGGCTGGCCTATTTTAATCAGAACAATATCAGCGCCGGTATCCGCCGTGTGCTCAATGATCAGTCGTATTATTTGATCGGCTACGAGCCGGATAGCGACACATTTAGCGAAAAACAGAGCCGTTATAACAAATTCGATGTCAAGGTTAAACGCGAAGGCGCGCGGGTGCGTTTTCGCAGCGGCTTCTTTGGTATTAGTGAGGAGCAGATCGTAAAGCCGAAGCTCTCGGTCACCGACGCGATGATCGGAGCTTTGACATCGCCATTTGCGGTCAACGATATCGAGGTGAAAATGAATGCGATCTTTGCGGGCGACAATAAGCAGGGAGCCTTCGTTCGGACCGTCGTAAACGTCGATGCCAACGACCTGACATTCAAAAAGCTTTCCGACGGCAGATATCGAACGGATTTCGATATCGTCGCCATCACGCTCAACGACGTGGGCAAGATCATGGACGAGCGGCCAAAGAATTTCGTGCTGACGTTCGACGACGAGCAGTACAAGAAATTCATCGAACGCGGCCTCGTCACCACATTTTCGCTGCCGATCAAGAAACCGGGTGCGTATTCCGTGCGTCTTGCGGTTCGAGATGTCGCAACCGAGCGGGTAGGGTCGGCCAACCAATTTATCGAGGTTCCTGACCTAAAGAAAAACAACCTGACACTCTCGGGCATGGCTCTCGAAAATGTTCCGTTCGATACGTGGGTAAAGATCGCTTCGCTCCCGGATGCTGACACTGCCGGTGCGGGAGATTCGCTTTGGGACACGTCGGCTCGCCGGTTCAGGGCGGGTTCGGTCCTGCGATTCGCGTATCAGATCCACAATGCGAAAATGGACGGATCGAAGGCGAATCTGAATTACAATTTAAAGCTCTATAGCGGTCGCGATGTCGTTTTTGAGAGCGGCAGGAAGCCTATAGTGAAGTTGAGTTATGAAACTCCCAAAATGATCTCCGCCGTCGGCGGCATCAAGCTCGGGGAAAGTCTCACGCCCGGTGACTACATCCTACAGGTCGATGTCATTGACGGTACGCCGAACGGCCGGACGGTGACGCAGTTCATCCAATTTGAGATCGTAGATTAGACTTCGGAGACAAGGCCTAAATGAAAAGTCGTGTTGTTTTTTTGCTGCTTTTTCTGGCGGCCGCTGCGCAGGCGTTCGGACAAACGCCGACGCCGACGCCTGCGGACGGTGACGTTGTCAAAATATCTACAAACCTGATCCGCCTCGATGTAACAGTGCTCGATGCCAAGGGCAAGCCGATAGCCGATCTGCGCCAGGACGAGATCGAGCTTTACGAGAACGGCCAAAAGCAAAAGATCACGGGATTGACCTTCATTTCCGGTGCCGCCCGCAAGCCGGCTGTAAAACCTGAAACCATAGAGAAAGGTGCCATTGCCCCGCCGCCCGTGCAGCTCAAGGCTGAACAGGTACGCCGGACGTTCGCCCTGGTGGTCGATGACCTAACTCTTTCATTCGAAAGTGCGTATCAAACACGCCGGGCGCTGAAAAAATTTGTCGATGAACAGATGGTCGACGGCGACCTCGTCGCGATCATCAGAACCGGAGCGGGCATCGGCGCACTACAGCAGTTTACCTCCGACAAACGCATCCTTTACGCAGCGATCGAAAAGGTAAAGTGGAATCCGTTAGGCAATGGCGGCATCAGCGCGTTTGCTCCGCTTCAGTCCGTGCTGCCAGCCGACCCTGACGCACCAGAGCCGGAAGCCGGCGAACGCACGGCTGAAGGTACCGAGCGCGAATTTAACGATTTTCGAGAGAGCTATTTTGCGACCGGAGCGCTCGGGGCTTTGGAATATGTCGTCAACGGCATGAGCGAGCTGCCGGGCAGGAAATCTATTGTCTTCTTTTCCGAAGGGTTTGCCCTGATGAATACAAATGCCGAGGGTTTCGCCGAAGGCTCACGGTCGCTCGACCCGATACGGCGTCTGATCGAAAATGCCAATCGAGCATCGGTCGTCGTCTATTCCATCGATCCGCGAGGCCTCGTTTACACCGGCCTGACTGCTGCCGATAACACTTCGGGCCGTTCAACGGATCAGATCGAATCCGAAATGTCCGACCGACGTACCAAGCTCAGCGACACGCAGGCTTCGCTTCGCTATATATCCGAGGAAACCGGTGGATTTGCTCTCATCAACAACAACGACATCATCGGCGGTATCGGTAAGGTTTTAGAGGATCAGAGCTATTATCTGGTCACCTACGAGCCGGACACCGACACCTTCGACGCGGCGAAATTGCGGTTCAACAAGATCGATGTCAAGGTTCTCCGCACGGGAGCAAAGGCCCGCTACCGCAGCGGCTTTTTCAACGTAGCCGATCGCGAAAAGCCGCCGACGCCGGCAAACGCAAATTCGACGCTCGGCCAACTCGAATACGCGCTTGTCTCGCCTTTCTCGGTCAGCGGAATTAACCTGCGGCTGAATGCTCTGTTCGGCAACGATACGAAGGGAGTTTCCTACGTTCGCTCCCTCCTTCACGTGAATGCCGCCGATCTGAAATTTATTGACGCCGAAAACGGGCAAAAGAAGGCCGTTTTCGAGGTGCTCGCGATGAGCTTCGGCGACAACGGCCAACCGGTTGATCAGCTCGGCAAATCATACACGCTGACCGTCAAACCCGAGGCTTATAAACGGATGCAGAGCGAGGGATTTGTTTACCATTTCCTCTTTCCGGTTAAAAAGCCGGGAGCCTATCAATACCGGGTAGCGATCCGCGATACACAGGGCGGAAAGCTCGGATCTGCAAGCCAATTTATCGAGGTTCCGGACCTGAAGAAAAAGCGGCTCACGATCTCAAGCGTCGTTATTGAAAACCTTTCCGAGGAGGCCTGGCAAAAGGCGATATCGTCGTCCGCCGCTTCTTATGAATCGAATCCGATGACGGACACCGCACTTAGACGCGTCAAACTGGGGTCGGTGATGCGGTTCGGGTTTGAGGTTTACAACGCCAAACTCGACCAGACAAAGCAGCCGAAACTAACGACCCGCATCCGCGTTTTCAGCGACGGCAAGCTCGTCCTCGACGGTAAAACAACCCCAATCGCACTGCTCGGGCAAACTGACCTTCAGCATTTGCGGGCAACACGGGCGATATCGTTCGGGAACAAGATGGCTCCCGGCGACTACATCCTACAGGTCATCGTCACCGACGAATCGGATCCGAGAAAGCCGAAGATATCTACGCAGGCTCTACAGTTTGAGATCGTGGGTTGACGGCGCGGCGTATGCATTATCAGGCGAGCAAATTGCATTTTCCGCTCGCAAACACTAATCTAGGTCTTTCGCCGCCATGCTTAAGATCAAATCCGTCGAACTCACCGAGATAAATCTCCCGTTAGTCCATTTTTTCGAAACCAGCTTTGGCCGGACGTATGAGCGCCGCATCATTTTGGTTCGCGTCGAGGATGCAGACGGCGGTGAAGGCTGGGGCGAGGTGACTTGCGGCGAGTCGCCGGGATACTCGGACGAATGGACCGATTCGGCGTGGGTTACGGCCGAGAAAATTCTTGCTCCGATGGTCGTTGGTAAGGAATTTGAGTCAGCGGCGGACATTTGGGACGCGATGAAATGGGTTCGCGGCCACCGGATGGCAAAGGCCGGCATCGAGACCGCCTGCTGGGACCTCGAAGCCAAAAAGCTCGGCGTCCCGCTCTGGCGGCACCTCGGCGGCGTTAATCAAACTATCGAATGCGGCGTCTCGATCGGTATTCAGGACAATGTCGAGCAATTGTTTGAGAAGATCCGCGTTGAGGTTGACGCCGGTTACAAACGCATCAAGATCAAGATCTCGCCAAGCTGGGACTATGACGTGATCAAGGCAGTTCGGGCCGAGTTCGGGGACATTTTGCTCATGGGCGATGCAAATTCCGCCTACACACTCGCCGACATCGACCTGCTCAAGAGCCTCGACGAATTCAACCTGATGATGCTCGAACAGCCGCTGCCGTACGATGACATCATCGATCACGCCAAACTTCAGGCACAGATCAAAACACCGATCTGCCTCGACGAACCGATCAAATCGCCCGAGGACGCCCGCAAGGCTATCGAGCTAGGATCCGGCCAGATCATCAATCTAAAAAACGGCCGCGTCGGCGGCCACACGCAATCAAAACTGGTCGAACAGATCTGCCGCGAAGCCAGAATGCCCGTCTGGTGCGGAGGCATGCTCGAATCCGGCATCGGCCGCGCCCACAATATCGCCATTTCAACCCTCGCCGGCTACACCATGCCCGGCGATGTCTCCGCCTCGAAAAGATACTGGCACGAAGACATCATCGAACCCGCGGTCGAAGTTTCAACGAACGGAACAATCTCCGCACCGGAACGGCCGGGGATCGGGTTTGAGGTGAAGCGGGATCGGGTCGACAAATTAGCGGTTCGGGGTGCGAAGATCGTCGCGTAGCGGTCAAATGAATTTAGCCGTGGGTGAATCCCACGGAACGCTAAAGAAATTGACCCTCGCCAAATCGTGGCGATTGAGTATACGGTCAACACGGGTGCATTCAGACGCCTCAACCGAGGTTTACATGTCGTTTACGTAATGACTCAATCACCACCACCAGATAATTTGCCTTTCCGGAGGGTTGTAACGAAATTATTTGGTTTCGCGTTTGTTGCTTGTTTGCTGATAGGCTGTGGTTCTCAAAAAGAGGTGGTTAGGGAGATGGTTCCCGCCCCGACTTTTGAAACCCAAACTCCCGAGAAGACAAAACCGCCTATTCCGATTGAGATAAGGAATTTAAAAGCAGATCAACTATGTAATAAGCTTGAAGACATCAAAGTTATTCCAAATCGAGTGCCAGAGGAAACTGATCCGATCTATGAATCTCTTATTTTGAAGGGAGATGAATCGATTCCGTGTCTTATTAACAGAATAACGGATAATAAAAAGGTTCCTGACCCAAGATACTCGGTTCCAACGTGGCAGCATTACGCAGTCGGTGATACTGCCGTATTCACGCTTCTGGACATCGCCTCGACTGACGACTCGGAATGGGAAAAACTGATGCTGGAGATGCTTCCACCAAGGGCTGAGAAAGAGTGGGATACTAACGGTATTTATGCCTACTTCAACTACGTCTCAGAACAAAAGAATCGGCACCAACTTCAGAACTGGTGGAAAGACTGGTTCCAGAAGAAAAAGAAATGAGCAGGGTGAAAGCAAGAACCATTTTCCAGTGTCAATAGTCTATAATTTGATATATCAATGAACGAGATCATATTTCTAGTTGAAGAAGACATTGAAGGCGGCTACAACGCTAAGGCCCTGGGTGAGCCGATCTTTACTCAAGGCGAAACTGTCGAAGAGCTACGGGCAAATATCCGTGACGCCGTCGATTGTCATTACGATCCGGCGAGTAAGCCAAAGGTGATCAGGCTCCATTTCGTTAGTGAGGAAGTGCTCGCTGCATGAAATTACCCCGGGACATCAGCGGTGTTTCGCTTGCAAGAGCTTAAGAGAGCTTGGTTACGAAATATCGCGGCAGACAGGAAGTCACATTCGTATTACCACTGACGTAAAAGGTGAACACCATATTACCGTTCCGGCCCACGATCCGATCAAAATAGGTACGCTTTCCGGCATACTTGCTGATATTGCAAGGCATCACGAGATCAGTCGCGATGATCTGGTAAGTCGATTGGGAATTTGAATCAAATATTTCAGATGAATAACTTTTTTGTCGGCGAGCAGGCACTAGAGGCGGTTTGGCAAACTTTGCCATAAATGTTAGTTTTGAAATATGAGTACGATGAATATATCTTTGCCCGAAACGCTGAGGTCATTTGTAGATACACAGGTTACCGAGGGTGATTACACAAGCAGCAGCGAGTACGTTCGAGAATTGTTGCGTAAGGAGAAAGACCGCGTGCGCATTCGAGAATTGCTTCTCGCGGGTGGAGACTCACCAGTTAGTGAGACGGTATGGGATGCGAACTATTTTGAGGAAATGCGTCAGCGGTTCAAGGCGAAAAAGAAATGAGTAAGCCTGTGATCCCTCGCATGCAGGCTGAGGATGATCTGGATCAAATATGCGAGCATTTCTTATCAGCTGCCGGAACCGATGCCGTTGTGGACTGCCTGCTCGACTTTGATAAGGCAATTGCTTTGATCTCGCAATTCCCTGGAACTGGATCTCCCAGATATGGGTATGAAGCAAGTTTGGAAGGGATGCGTTACTGGCCAATGAAGCGGTTTCCATATCTGATCTTTTATGTGGAAACGGAGCACAGCCTCGACGTATGGCGCGTTATGCACAGCAGCATGGATATTCAGTCAGGATTAGAAGATCCAGACGCACTCCCGTCGACATAGCACTCCGGGACAATTTTAAGAAAATATTTAAATCATGGCAGAACCAAATAAGATCATCTTTTCGATGGTCAATTTATCAAAGTTTTACGACAAAAAGCCTGTTCTTAAGGACATATACCTTTCGTTCTATTACGGTGCAAAGATCGGTGTGCTTGGGCTGAACGGCGCGGGTAAATCTAGTTTGCTTCGCATTATAGCGGGCACGGACAAGGATTTTAATGGCGAGGTCGTTTTTTCTAAGGGCTACAGCGTCGGTTATCTCGAGCAGGAGCCGAAGCTTGACGAGACCAAGACCGTTCAGCAGATCGTCGAGGAAGCGGTGCAAACGACTGTCGATCTTCTGAAAGAATACGAAGAGATCAACGCCAAGTTTGCCGAGCCGATGGACGACGATGAGATGACAAAACTCATCGAACGCCAGGGCGAGGTGCAGGAAAAGCTTGACCATGCAGATGCGTGGGACCTCGACTCGCGGCTCGAAATGGCGATGGACGCGCTTCGCTGTCCGCCGCCGGATACGATCATCAAAAATCTTTCAGGTGGTGAAAAGCGCCGTGTCGCACTTTGCCGTCTGCTGCTGCAAAAGCCTGACGTTCTGCTGCTCGATGAGCCGACGAATCACCTTGATGCCGAGACGGTCGGCTGGCTTGAGCTGCATTTGCAGAAGTACGAAGGCACGATCATCGCGGTGACGCACGATCGTTACTTTCTCGACAACATCGCCGGCTGGATCCTCGAACTCGACCACGGCCGCGGCATCCCGTACGAGGGCAATTACACCTCGTGGCTCGAACAAAAGAGTGCCCGCCTCGCCCAGGAATCTCGCAGCGAGGACAAACTGCAAAAAACACTCGACCGTGAGCTTGAGTGGATCCGAATGGGAACCAAGGGCCGCCACGCCAAGTCAAAGGCCCGTATCAAAGACTACGAAGAACTCGTCGCCACCAAGTCCGAGGAACGGGCCGACACGCTCGAGATCTACATCCCGCCCGGCCCGCGGCTTGGCGATATCGTCATCGAGGCCCACGGCGTTTCGAAGGGTTACGACAACACCGTCCTCTTCGAAAATCTCGAATTCTCATTACCAAAAGGCGGCATCGTCGGCGTGATCGGTCCGAATGGTGCCGGTAAAACCACGCTTTTCCGCCTTATCACGGGTCAGGATAAGCCTGATTCCGGGTCGTTCAAGGTTGGTGAGACGGTGAAGCTTGGTTACGTCGATCAGTCGCGTGACAGTTTGAACGACGAGAAAACTGTATTCGACGAGATCGCCGACGGGCTGGATTTTGTCATGCTTGGTAAGCGTGAGATGAATTCGAGAACGTACGTCTCAAAATTCAACTTCTCAGGCGCCGATCAGCAGAAATTTGTCGGCCAGCTTTCAGGCGGCGAAAGAAATCGTGTTCACCTTGCCAAAATGCTCAAATCCGGTGCGAATGTCATCCTCCTCGACGAGCCGACCAACGATATCGACGTCAACACGATGCGTGCCTTGGAAGAGTCGCTCGAAAACTTTGGCGGCTGCGCCGTCGTAATATCTCATGACCGCTGGTTTTTGGACCGCATCGCGACGCACATTCTGGCTTTCGAGGGCGACAGCCATGTTGAGTATTTTGACGGCAACTACACAGAATACGAGGCCGACCGCAAACGCCGCCTCGGCCACGACGCCGACCAACCGCATCGTATCAAGTACCGGAGTTTGACAAGGGCGTAGCCCGGACTGGAGCGCAGGCGTCTCGCTTGCCATTGGCTTGCAAGCAAGGCGGCTTGCGCTCCAATCAGGATTTCCAAAATGGGATTTATTTTTCGAAGCAGTATCTCGATCCTATTCATCGGCGCGTGTATCGCGATCGGTTCCTGTGCGACCAAGGTCGAAACGCCTAAAAATGTCGAACCGCCGGTCGCCGCCGTTCCACCAACTTCATCGCCTCAGCCGACGCCTTCGCCGGGATTGCCGAATTTGCAGATGGAACTCCTCGCGGACAGCGGCAAAACGACCAATTCACCGATCGGGAAGTTCGACTTCAAGAACTTTTCATACGAACTCCCGCGTGGTTGGCAAAACCCCGATGGCAGCGAGATCAAGCTCGTTAATGGCCGCGTCGCTCCGGTTTCGGTTGATGTCAAAGACGACATGAGCCCCGACGAAAAAGCCGATCGCAAATTGCAGCGGCGAATCGGATTGTCGTTCGTCGCCGTTAAGTATCTCGATGTAAATAGCGATAATGAGGACGAAGCGGTTGTCGTGCTAAAGATCGAGACCGGCGGAGCGGCGATCCCGCAGGTCGCGTATATTTACGAATGGAAAGGCGGGAAGCCCGAGCTGATGTGGTTTTTTCGCACGGGCGACCGGGCGGACGGCGGTTTGAAAGACATTCGGGCCGATTCCGGCGAATTGGTCGTCGAGCTTTACGGCCAGGACCGCTTCCTGCTCGGCCCTGTTGAGACCAGCCGTATTACCGGCGACGAAGAGCAGCTTTGCTGCCCAACATACTTCACCCGCAGCCGCTATAAATGGAACGGCAGCTCGTACCTGATGCAGGGAAAACGGCTGACCTTCACGCTCGCCGACCCAAACGCCCCACCGGAAGAAAATCTCGGCGACAAGGTCAATAATCCTGCGAAATCAAAGAAATAGCTATTTCGCCTGCACGCGATAACCGCTGCGCGAACGCACAACTGTGTCCGGCTTTGAGACCTTAACCTTTAGCGCGTGCGATGCGGCATTTGCTCCATCATCAGGCGGATAAAAACCGAGGCGATATTGGAACCGGAGTTCTTCGACGATCGTCGCAAACGTCTTTTTCAGTTTCCCGTCTTTGCTCGAATAGAAACGTCCGGCGGTTGTATCTGACAGTTCCAGCAAAAAATCCTCAGCGATTTCATTATTTCGCTGAACCCGCTCATCCCGTTTTGGGTTGCCGCGTGGCATCGGGAACATCACACCCCGCCTTCGCCCGCCGCCGAATATCATCGGTGCCTGACGCTGACGGTCGCCAGTTGTAAACATGATCGTATAAATGAGCGTGTCCGTTTCCTGCAGCCGGTACAGCAGATCAGCGGCTCGTATCTGGCTGCCTACGTCTTTCCCGTCTGTGAGTAAAATGATCGCCTTTCGCCCGGTCAGACCGCGAAACGACTGAGCAACAGTCTGATAGACCGCGTCACGCATCGTTGTGCCGAAGATGCGGTCAGGAATTTCGGCGTCCTTTATCGCACGTTCGAGTTGCCTTTGATCGGAAGTGAGACCGCTCAGGATGTGCGTTGCGTAGTCAAATGTGACAACCATCGCCCGATCCTTCGGCGTGAGAAGCTTGATGAACGACTTCGCCGAATCCTTGATATCACCCAGAACCGGCCGCGTGCTTTGGCTTGTGTCGATGAGCAGTGCAATGGTCAGCGGTTCCTCGACCGCGGCGAAAAAATCTATGTTTTGCTGCGCACCGTCCTGAAAGACCGTAAAATCCGCTGCCGTCAAATTCGGCACGTAGCGACCGTTTCGATCACTGACGATAACCGGAATACTCACCAGACGCGTGTCGATCTTGATCGTATCCGTCGGGTCGCTCGTCTGCGCACGAATACCAACAACCGATGCAAATAAACATAAAGCCGAAAGTAAGGCGAAGCGTTTAAACATAGGGCATTTTGAATCGTATGTTTAGACGTTACTGCCGCCGTAAAAGTCGCAATATATTTATTTACTTTATAGTATAAAGTACTTGACATTAAGAATTACTTGATGTAATTTGTCCTTACTATGGCGAAACTCAAAGCTGTTAGAGCGGATGAACGAGTGGTGGATGAGCCGGTGAATATCGGCGATCGGGCGATCGACAATCTGCAATTTATCCGCGAGACGATGGAACGCTCAACGCATTTCACGGCCGTGCCGGGCTATGGCGGAATGCTGATGGGCGTGACAGCCTTGGTTGCCGCGTACATCGCAAACGCGCAGGTGCTGCTGCGCGACTCGCTCGTTACGTGGCTGATCGAAGCCGCTCTGGCTTTCGCCATAGGAATGCTTGCCATGTGGCAAAAATCGAAGATCGGCGGCCAGTCGCTCGTCTCCGCCCCGGCCCGCAAATTCGCCCTCGGTTTCGCCCCGCCGCTCATCGTTGGTGTCATCATCATCCTCGGCCTCTGGAAAAACGGCTATTTCTACATCATGCCGCCGGTCTGCATGCTCTCTTACGGAGCCGCGGTCGTCTGTGGCGGAGCTTTCTCGGTGCGGGTAATTCCGGTGATGGGATGGCTTTTTATGGCACTCGGTGCGATCGCATTTGCGATACCCGCAAGCAACGGAAATCTCATGATGGGAGCAAGCTTCGGCATGCTGCACATTATTTTTGGGGCGATCATCGCAAAAAAATACGGCGGCTAAAGCCGGGAACGCAGGCAGCTGGGAACGCAGGCGCCCTCGCCTGCAAGCGTTCCGCTTCGGGACGGTGACAAACGCGGTAGTTACGCGAGTTGAAAAATAACGAACGACGTCACGCCGGAGGAACCGGCGCCCGCAGCCGAGGGCGCCTGCGTTCCCGGCGGGGAGCTAAGAGGTAACCACATAGGAACATAGATCACACAAGAAATTTTCAATCTGACATATGTGTCCTCTGTATCTATGTGGTTAATAAAATGAAAAATTCAGCAATAAAATTTAAGGATACAGAGCGGCAAAGCCTGCGTGTCGAGCGGGCGGCCGAGAACGTCTCGAACGACCTCGACAAGGTCATCCACGAACGCATGCGTCTCGGCCTCATCTCGGCCCTCGCCGCCAACGCCAAACTCAGCTTCACGGAGCTAAAAACGCTCCTGAACACCACCGACGGCAACATCAGCGTCCACGCGAGAAAGCTCGAAGACGCGGGCTACGTAACGCTCGAAAAGTCGTTCAAAGGCCGAATGCCGCTGACGGAGTACAAGATCACCAAGGAAGGCCGTGAAGCGTTGACGCGGTATCTCGATCACATGGAAGCGTTGATCAAGGCGATGAAAAGGATATAGGCGAGAGAAATGAAGGCAATCCTATTGTTAGCGATCGGTTTGGTAGTTGGGGTAATGCTTGGAGCTATTTCGATGCATTTTCTCTACTCACCGCTTTTCGGCGAAACACCGATGAACTATCAAACGATCTACTTTCCAAAAGCCGATACGAAGATCTACTCGCTTGCTCGTATATGGGGAATAACGGGTAATTCCGAAGAAGTGCGACTGTGTTCCGAGCCCTACGAGGTTGGTAAAAAAGATCAGTCTGACCATTGTGTTGTTTTTTTTACTGATCGAATTTATTACAAGAAAAACGGAGCGACGGGCCTTCAGATATACGCACCGAGTAGCTCCATACCACCGAATATTAAAGATTCAGTAGGTTCGATCCGAATATCTGTCAAGGAATTGAAAAATTTTGACGAAGTCAAGGATTTTGAAAGAAATTTTGAGAATTACGGCTTGATGACAATTGCTGCACCTTAACGAGCAACAAACCCGAAGTCCGTGCGTTGAAACTCACGGCTACATTCAACCGCCGTGACGCGGCAGACAGGAACATGCGATATTTCAACCCACACAACTGCCGAATATATTGGACAGTACAAATGCTCTTGATGGCTCCGGTCATCCTGATGTGGTGTGGCGTGGCTTACTGGTTCGGGTTTGCGTCGGAGGTGATCCTGAAACTTGCTTTTCCACCGTCGCTGGCTCCGGCGTTATTCTCGCTGCTGCTTTTGACGGCGCTCGCGTGGACGCTTTGGCACCGCAGCCGCGTGCCGCGTTGGCGTCGCGAGATCAGGCGAACCGACACCGCGATCTGTGTGTTTATAGCATTTTCGATGCTTCTCGTGATCGGGCAGATCATGGGGATGTAACTCGCGGGCAAAGGTTAAAAATATGGGCGTTTTATTGATGTTAATGACGATCGGCGGGATCTTTGTCGCACCGAAATCCTGCGATCGCCTTTCGCCTGCTCGAACCGAAAGCCGAATTGACGGCCGCAGACGGCAGCGTTTACACTCGGGTTACCGACGCCGAAATCTTCCTCCCCAGCTCACAGGTTCAACTTGGCCAGGATATCAAAGGAACGCAAACGATAGAAAAAGAGATAGTCTTCGACCTACCCGCGCAAGCCGCCGATCTAAAGCTGCTCATCACCGAAGGCTACGGCGTCGACAAATACGTCGAGGCTGTTTTGGTCGATGACGAAGACAGTATTTTGCACAAGAAAAATTACTTCCAAATTACGGAACAAAAGGAAACCGCAGGCGTCAAATAAGCATCGGTTCCGGCGGTTTTCACTCGAGGTTAAGATGGAAATACTTTCACCAAAGATACAGAGGATACTATACGCACTTTGCGGCATCGCGTTCGTACCGCCGTGCCTCTTTTTCGCTCTCTATACGGTGATGCTCATCTACAAAAACGTCACCGCCACGCCCGAAGAGGCAGCCGCTCACCGTAACTTCGGAATGCTGATAGGAGCGATTGCTTTTCCACTGGCGACGATCGTTTTTGGGCTGATAAGTCGGTGGTTTTTTAAGAAGAGTTGGGCCTAGCGAACAACGTAGGCCGGGAACGCAGACGCCCTCGTCTGCAAGCGTCCGGCTTTGAGGACGCTGATCAACTGGTGATCATGCAAGTTGAACAATACTATTAAACATCACGCCGGAGGAACCGGCGTTGCAGGCGAGCCGCCTGCGTTCCACTCTAAACATATGAACGCGAAATATCTGGAAGTTAGTGGTCGGACATATTACGCATTCGAGGAGCCGGAATTTGTGGGGCCGCAGCTGGTTGTCCGCCCGGAACCGGGAACGCTGTCAACCGTTGAGAAATACAACGAAGGCGACATCGAATCAGGATTTTGGAAGCGGCAGTTTGGCTCCATCGTCACGCGGCGGCAGAGGAAATGGGACTGGGCCTTTGGCGTATTTATGCCGGCTATCTGTTTTTTCTTCGATCCGATCGTTTTTAGGGATTGGAGCGGCAATAGCGGGTTACTTTCCGGGTATAAGATCTTCGTCTATTTGCTTAGCGGCACGGCAATAATGGGGCTCGCGGCGTGGCTGCTATGGGGCGACCGGCTAAAGGCTCTAAACGCTCCGCTGGCAGGCCTGTTCTTTGCGGCTGGAGCGGCAGCCGGTGTAGTTGGCATTCTACTCATCCCGATCAGCGTTTTAGCCTCGGTCATTCTGATCGGGTGGCTTGGGTTTACTCCGCTGTTCACATCAGTAGTCTTCCTCCGAAACGCGATCAGGGCGTCGCGATCAGCATCGGCGGATCTCGATAATACGTTGATCAGGTACATCGTGCCAATCAGTGCTCTCGCTGCATTGGTTATTCCTTGGGTGATGAATGCATCGTTCCCTCAGACCGTAAGTCGAGGACCGCTGTTTCCATAAGTGTTCTGACTTTCGCAAATCGGCGGCGAAGCCGCGGATAACTTTAGATAGCTGACGGAAAAGCAGAGCTTTTCCGCAAATAGAGCGGCAAGCCGCAAAAAACGATATGAACACACGTACAAAAATAGGTTTAGAAATATTGCAGGTCGCCGCGATCATAGGCGTTTTGGGTGACATCCTGCTCCGCTCTACGCCGTGGGGGCTGAATGTGACGCTGTTTAACATCGCATTCGCGGCCGCTATGATAACGCTTTTATGGCGTCACGCGCCTAGATTCTTGACGCGCCAAACGATTGCCTTATTTGCCGCGCTGGTCTTTTTTGCTTCGATGTTTGCCTGGCGTGATGCCATCGAGCTTCGGGTCGCCGATACTTTCGCGATCATAGTCGTCCTCGGTGTACTGTTTTTGCCGACGCTGAAAATATCCGCTAGGGCCGCCGGCGTGTTTCAGTATGCGATAGGTGTCGTTTGGGCTGCCGTGAATTCGGCTTTTGCCCCGTTGGTTCTCGTCGCGAGCGATATCGGGTGGAGCGAACTTCCGATGACGGGTTGGCGAAAACACGCATTCTCAATGTTTCGCGGCGTGCTGATTGCGACGCCGCTGATCCTTATCTTCGGAGCCCTTTTTATGGCCGCGGACTCGGTCTATGACGGCTGGGTGCGCAGGATCCTCAATATTGATTTCGAGACTATACTTTCGCATGGATTGCTGTTCGCGGTGTTCGCGTGGCTAACTGCGGGCTATTTTCGCGGGGCTATTTTGGGCGGCGCCAGTTCTGTGGTCGAATCGTCGCTTTCGATATTGACTGCGGAAGCAAAAACGTCAGATGGAAGTCCGGTCGCCCGCATGCGTGCAGAATCCGGCGAGTATCCGGTCACCCTGCCCGACAACAAAACTGTTGTCGAACACATCAATACTGCGGATTCTCAGAATTTCGACGCAGAAACACGACCGGTAGGGAGTGTGCCGCCACCGGTAGAAAATGTTCCAAACCACGCGAAAAAATCATGGTCCTGGGCCAACATCGACAACTCGTTGGTACCCGGCTTCACCCTCGGCTCGGTCGAGGTCGGGGTCATTCTCGGCCTGGTGAATCTTCTTTTCCTGAGCTTTGTTGTTTTTCAGGTTCCCTATCTTTTCGGCGGAATGGACCTAGTGCAGAACACTCCCGATTTCAAGCTTGCCGCATACGCCCGTCGTGGCTTTGGCGAACTCGTCGCGGTTTCAGGTCTCGTGCTGCCGCTGCTGCTTGCCTCGCATTGGCTGATCAAAAAGGATGATCGCGTTGCAGGAATGCTATTTAAGGTTTTTGCAGGAATTCAGGTCGCCCTGCTCTTCGTCATCATGGCCTCAGCGGTTCAGCGGCTCGTATTGCTGACCGGAAATCTCGGCTACGGGCTGACGACGGTCAGGCTTTACCCGCTGATCTTCATGTCGTGGCTGGCAATCGTTTTCGTTTGGTTCTGTCTTACCGTTCTTCGCGGCTCGCGCGGCCATTTCGCGTGGGGAGCTTTGTGGTCTGCGTTTCTGATCCTCGGGGCGACGCACGTGCTTAATCCTGACGCCTTCATCGCCCGGACAAACGTCGCGCTGATGCAGCAGGGACGGGATTTTGACGCGACGTACAATTCGCGTTTGAGCGACGACGCGATGCCCGTTCTGATGTCGGCATTCGACAACCTAAACCAGAACGCCCAGGAAACAGTGGTCCGCAGATTCGCGGGCCGCTATCTGGAATCCAAATGCGAAGGCGACCTGCGAAGCTGGAATCTGTCGCGTTCGCAAACGCAAAAGATGCTGACATCGAGCCCCGACCTCGTCAAAGGAATGGAAGCTATCAACGCTCTCAGGCCTCACCGCTACAACCGAATGGGCGAAACCGCCGGGCCTGATTGCGGCGAGAGACATGACGAAGATTATGGAAATGATTGACGAGATCGCGGATTGATGACGTGATTAAGATCGCGGAGATTGTTGCGGTAATCAATGTGAAAGAAGGATGCGCGGGTGCTGTACGTTACCCGCGCTTTTTTCGTCAAATTTCGCGAAGAACGACCTTCGACCAATCTCCAAAATACGTCTACCAATCTTAGCAAACGACTCTAACATTTTGCGCAACCCATGATACCAATGTGGCTGTTTTAAATTTGTTGCTTTCGAGGCGGGCGATTGCATAGAATTAAAACTTCCCGCCGCATCCGGATCGAGATGCAAATAATATGGATCAACCAAAACGCGATCTGATCAGGGAATACCTCCGATACTGCCGTGTCGAAAAAGGCCTTGCGGCCAACTCGATCGAAAGCTACGGCACGGATCTCGCACGGCTGTCCGCTTGGTCGGCGAAAAACGGTCTCGATCTGCTCACGCTGGGCCGCAAGGACCTTCGCGAATGGCTGATCGACCTCGGTGGCGAGAAGCTTTCCGAGAATTCGAGGCGCCGTATTATCAGTGCGGTGCGCGGGTTTTATAAGTTTTTAATGTTCGACGGCCACGTCACAAAAAATCCGGCCGACGACCTCGTTGCACCGCAGAAAAGTGCCTATTTACCGCGTTTTCTTAACCGGAACGAGATCGAGACATTGCTAGCCACACCAGACACATCGACCGAATCGGGCCTTCGCGACCGCGCCATCTTGGAGCTGATGTATGCGTCGGGATTGCGTGTTTCTGAGGCGGTGAATCTAAAAATCAATAACGTCGATCTCGATTCCGGCATCGTCACCACCACCGGAAAAGGCAGCAAAACGCGGCGTGTTCCGGTTGGGGCAAGCGCGATCGAATGGATAAAAAGTTACCTCGTTCTGCGCCGAAAAAACGAGAATATCGGACTAGAGAACATGTTCGTAAACTCCAACGGCACGCCGGTCAACCGCCAGTCGATCTACGTCTCGATCACGGAATACGCTGATAAATGCGGCTTCACGGGCGTTTCGCCGCACACGCTCAGGCATTCATTCGCTACGCACCTTGTTCAAAACAGTGCCGACATCCGCTCGGTCCAGCAAATGCTCGGCCATGCTGACATTTCGACCACACAGGTTTATACTCATATTACGAACACGCAGTTGAAACGCAATTACGAAATGTTTCATCCGCGTTCGCGATAATGCCTCCTAAGGCGCCAATTTTCTGCCTTTCCGCGCTTGCAAGCCTTTAAAGTCTTCGCTATTATTGGAAATTTGCTAATTGGCTCAAAAAGTCGGTTTAGGCAATTAGAAAGATCACGCATGGGTGGTCGAGCGGTCAAAGGCAACGGGCTGTAAACCCGTCGGATTAATTTCCTACGTAGGTTCAAATCCTACCCCATGCACCAGTTATTTGAATTCGGAATGCGGAGTGCGGAGTGCGGAATTAGTTTATTCCGCACTCCACATTCCGTACTCCGCAATCGTTTGCGGGAGTAGCTCAGTTGGTAGAGCGTCAGCCTTCCAAGCTGAATGTCGCGAGTTCGAACCTCGTCTCCCGCTCCATTTTTTTCGCTGGTAGCGAGCAAAGTTGGAGTTGCCCAAGTAGCTCAGGGGTAGAGCGCATCCTTGGTAAGGATGAGGTCCCGGGTTCAAATCCCGGCTTGGGCTCCAGTTTTATTGCCGTAGGGTAATTGATA
Organism: Pyrinomonadaceae bacterium; assembly: GCA_040080065.1. Lineage (GTDB taxonomy): Bacteria > Acidobacteriota > Blastocatellia > Pyrinomonadales > Pyrinomonadaceae > OLB17. The sequence goes on along the minus strand of JBEBJB010000061.1, from coordinate 503 downwards.
ATGGTCGGTGATGTCAGCACAAATATGAAGATGGTCTACTGGAAATCAGACCATTTTTGGCTGGGTAAATTGCTTGATCATCCTGAGATCATGACTCAGGGCGAAACTCTGGAAGAGTTAGAAGAGAACATCAGAGAAGCATACCTCCTGATGGCCATGGATGAGGTGCCGAGCGGATATCAGGTGAAAGAGATCCGCATATGAAACGTAAAGACCTTATCAGGCAATTAACAGCCGAGGGCTGCGAATTGCTTAGACATGGTTCTCGACACGATATTTACGTTAATACAAAAAATGGTTTGAAACAGCCGGTTCCGCGTCACACTGAGATCGATGAGAGACTGGCAGACCACATTAAGAAATATTTAGGACTTAAGCAGAAATAACTTTCGAGGCTAATTTTATATGAGTAAAGAGAAATTCGACCGCAGCAAGCCGCATGTGAATATTGGGACGATCGGGCATGTGGATCACGGGAAGACGACATTGACGGCGGCGATCAC
>JBEBJB010000060.1:0-19155 GCA_040080065.1 Pyrinomonadaceae bacterium | reverse complement strand
TCCATCGATCGATTATGTTGATGAACAGGGCCATTTTCATCTCTATTTTGAAACCGACGCCGCCGACGCAACGGCTGACGAATTTAAGAATAACGGCCTCGAACTGAAAGAGGAAGTCCACGACACCGAGTGGCAAACGCGAGAATTCGTCATCAAAGACGATCAGGGCCATACGCTCTACTTCGGCCAGCCGTTAGCGGCTGAATAATTGTGAAAGAATGCTCTCAAGCCAATACCTCATCGACCTCACGCTGAAACGCTCCGCGATCCCTTCGTTTGACGAATACCCGTTCAACCTCGACGCGCTTAAGAATTTTGACCGCCTCAAACTCCATCCAAAGGTCACATACTTCATTGGCGAAAACGGCAGCGGGAAATCGACTTTGTTAGAAGCGATCGCGGTTGCGCTGGGCTTTAATCCCGAGGGCGGTACGAAGAATTTTAATTTCGAGACCAGGGAATCTGAGTACGAACTCTCGAAATATCTCTGGGTCACCAAAAGCCATCTACAGCCGCGTGACGGTTTCTTTTTGAGAGCGGAAAGCTTCTTTAACGTCGCGACGCAGATCGATGAACTCGATCTAAAAGGCTGGTACGGCGGCAAATCTCTGCACGAACAGTCGCACGGCGAATCTTTTCTTACACTGATGACCACGAGGTTTCGCGGCGACGGCATATACATCCTCGACGAGCCCGAAGCCGCGCTTTCGCCTCAGCGTCAGCTCGCGATCCTGTCGCGCATCCACGACCTCGTCCGCGACAGTTCCCAATTTATCATCGCCACCCATTCCCCGATCCTCATGGCCTACCCCGACGCCACGATCTACGAATGCACCTCCGAAGGCATTATAGAAACCACCTACGAAGAAACCGAACACTACCAGGTCACACGCGATTTTCTAATGAACCGTGAAAGAATGCTGAAGATATTGTTAGAGGAAATGTAGAGAATTCGAAGCCCCAACGCGGCGAGGATCACTAGCACTGGCCGTCCGGTCTTGTGTCCCGAAGTTGCGTCAGTTATGATTTTTTCAATGAAGGTCCAACCAACACTATATGATTCGTTCGAGACTGTCGTCCTCGCGAATCCCGTAAATGAACAAAAGCGGACGGTTAAAAACGGACACCCGACGAACGATCTCGTATTTAGCGCTTCCGTGGAAGGAAATGACAGAATCTTTCCGCAGATTCTCCAGTTGTATGTAAAGCCAACGAGCATTGTAGCGGACGTTACTTATGGAAAGGGGGCTTTTTGGAGGTTGGTTCCCAGCGGCGAATACCAACTGAAAGCAACCGACCTTCAAGATGGTGTTGACTGCCGTGATCTTCCATATAAGGATGGCGAAATTGACTGTGTCGTCTTCGATCCTCCCTATATGCATAGCCCCGGCGGTTCGGCTCATACGATCCACACCCAGTTTGAGGATCACTATAGAAATAACGCTACCGGCAACCTAACGAATAGTAAATATCACGAGGCGGTTCTTGACCTTTACCGCGATGGTGGAAAAGAAGCACATCGGGTTTTAAGAGACCGTGGCGTGTTTATAGTAAAGTGCCAGGACGAAGTATGCGCGAATCAGCAACGATTTACCCATGTAGAGATAATGGCAGCGTACGAGGAACTCGGTTTTGTCGCTGAGGATCTCTTCGTCGTCGTACGGAACAATCGCCCGGGTGTTAGCCGTGTTGTTCAACAAGTTCACGCCCGCAAAAATCATTCTTATTTCTTGGTATTTTGGAAGTCCGAAGACGGAAACAAAAGATGGAAACCGCCCCAATAGATCCCATTGAGTTGATGGTCGATATCATCAAGGACCATGCGCCTGAAAATATCTGGATCGACTCGCCGCTCCTGGCGTATCGAAATCTCGGCAATACGAACAGAGGAGAAATTGGCGAAGAGTTCATCCGCCGTTATGTTACTGCGGCTAGCATCGAGATTGCCGCAAAGGGAAATCGTACCGCGATAACCGACACGCAGATCGCGGGCCATCACTTTGAAATAAAGACTGCGTCCTTAGGAGCAAACGGTACATTTCAGTTCAACCACGTTCGGCTCGACCGCCGGTATGAATACCTTCTTTGTTTAGGAATTTGTCCGCAAGCAATTGTTTTCAATATGTGGCGAAAGGGTGATGTAGCCGAAGGCAACGCCGGAACCTTAGTACGAATGGCAGAAGGTCAAGCTGTGACGTGGAAACTTACTAAGAAATTGTCAGACATGCTTCCGATAGAGAAGCTGCCTGAAATGATTCGCAAGGCCCTTAATCTGTCTTAGCTATGCTTCAAAAAACGGCCAATGCGGCGGCTCTCTTTGGATGAGGGAGGATTCGCGGACAAACGGTCACGATTCGCTACCTCACGTTAGAGATTCGCATACTCAAATCAACTGCTCGCTATCAATTGCACATCGTTCCCGGCATCGCGAACTCACTTCGCAGCCGCGTGAATCACATTCGCAGGCGAGTGAATCACATTCGCAGGCGAGTGAATTGGATTCGCGGCCGCGTGAATCGCAGTCGCAGGCGATTGTACGGGTTACGCAACCAAGTGAAAGTGGTACGCAGGCCGGTGAAAGTGTTACGCGGGCAAGTGAAGGCGGCACTCACGCACTTGAATGAGGTTCTCGCGTCAAAGAAAGCGGAAACGCGGGAATAATGAGCGTGTCACGCGGGAGAATGAGCAAATCGTACCGACTGTCGGGACATACGCCGTATCGCTCTTGCTTCTTCCCGCGGCTTTCCGCGAACTAATACGCTTTGGCAAAGACGACGCGGCGCCCTGAATCTTGCCCGGTCAGGATGCATTTGCCGCTTTCTTCTTTGGCGTCGAGCGGGATGCAGCGGATGGTGGCTTTGGTTTGTTGTTTGATCTTTTCCTCGGTCTCGGCCGTGCCGTCCCAGTGGGCCATGACGAAGCCGCCTTTTTCGATCTGGGCGGTGAACTCGTCCCAGGTGTCGACGGAGAAGGTATTTGCCTCGCGGAAGGCCAGGGCCTTTTGGTAGATGTTGGCCTGGATCTCGTCGAGCAGGTTTTTGACGTGATCGACAATTCCTGCGATAGGCTGAGATTCTTTTGAAAGCGTATCGCGGCGGGCAACCTCGATTGTGCCGTTTTCAAGATCGCGATTCCCGAGGCCGAGACGAACCGGCACGCCTTTTAGCTCGTATTCGGCAAACTTCCAGCCGCTGCGCTGATTCTCGGCGTCATCGTATTTGACCGAAATACCTGCGGCTTTTAGTTCTTCGAAGATCGGATTCACTTTCTCAGAGATAGCGGCAAGTTCTTCGGGAGTTTTATAGATCGGGATGATCACGACCTGGATCGGAGCCAGTTTTGGCGGCAGAACAAGGCCCTGATCGTCGGAGTGAGCCATGATCAGGGCTCCCATCAGCCGCGTCGAAACGCCCCAGCTTGTGGCCCAGGCGTATTCCTGTTCGTTCTCTTTGTTGACGAACTTCACATCGAACGCCCTGGCAAAATTCTGGCCGAGAAAGTGCGACGTACCTGATTGCAGGGCCTTGCCGTCCTGCATCAAAGCCTCGATACAATACGTCTCAAGCGCACCTGCGAACCGCTCGTTGGGCGATTTCAGACCTTTGAGGACAGGAAGCGCGATCCATTCTTCGGCAAAGGTCGCATAGACGCCGAGCATGCGTTCGGTCTCCTCGATCGCTTCGGCCTCGGTCGCGTGGGCAGTGTGGCCTTCCTGCCAGAGGAATTCCGCGGTACGCAGAAACAGACGCGTACGCATTTCCCAGCGGACGATGTTGCACCACTGGTTGATCAGCAGCGGCAGATCGCGCCACGACTGGATCCAGTTCTTATAGGTGTTCCAGATGACGGCTTCTGAGGTCGGGCGGATGATCAGTTCTTCCTCGAGTTTTGCCGCGGGATCGACGATCAGGCCCTTGCCATCGGGATTTGCTTTGAGGCGATAGTGAGTGACGACCGCACATTCTTTGGCAAAACCTTCGGCATGTTCTTCTTCTTTTTCGAGGAAGGATTTTGGCACGAAAAGAGGGAAGTAGGCGTTCTGGTGACCCGTCGCTTTGAACATGTCGTCGAGCGCCCGCTGCATTTTTTCCCAGATCGCGTAACCGTACGGTTTGATCACCATACAGCCGCGTACAGCGGAATTCTCAGCCAGATCGGCCCGCTTAACGATCTCGTTGTACCATTCGGAATAGTTTTCCGATCTTTTAGGAAGTGCTTTTGCCATAAAAAGGTTTCGCCACAGAGGTCACAGAGCTACTGAAGCTAAACGAGAATGATAAGATAATTTTGTCACGGTTACAATTTCGCGGCCTTGCTCCAACACCTCATTTGCTCTGTGTTCTCTGTGGCTAATATGTTATTATCCGTTTTTTATGAGCGACTTCCAATTGGATCTTCAGGACACCGCGACCGCATTTGCAGACAAATCGGACGCTCAGCTCAAAGAGAAATTCCGCCTCTTTAAACTGCTCAATTCACCTTTCCTCAACTCGGTCGGGACCGCAATGACCAAGTTCGCCCTAAACATCGGCCTTCCGGTCGAAGGGCTGATAAAATCCACCATCTTCGAACAATTCTGCGGCGGCGAAACGATCGACGAATGCGAAAAGACGGTTGGAGTTTTGGGAAATTCGCACATTGGGACGATCCTGGACTATTCAGTAGAGGGAAAATCGACCGAGGATGATTTCGACAACACGAAAAACGAGATCCTGAAAACAATAAAACGAGCGAAGAATGACCCGAACATCCCGTTTGCGGTATTCAAGGTGACGGGAATCGCACCACTCGGAACCCTCGAACGATTGAGCCGTAAAAAGAGGCTCGATGCAAAAAGCCAGGCGAAATGCGAGCGTATCTACAAGCGGGTCGGCGAGATATGCGAATATGCGTATTCGCTCGGCCAGCCGGTTTTTATCGATGCCGAGGAAACGTGGATCCAGGACGCCATCGACCGCCTGGCCACCGATATGATGGAGAAATACAACCGCGAACAGGCGATCGTATTCAACACGCTCCAGCTATACCGGACCGACCGCCTGCAGTACCTGAAAGATTCCAGAAGGCAGGCAAAGGCCGATGGATATATTCTCGCCGTAAAGCTGGTTCGCGGTGCGTACATGGAAAAAGAGCGTGAACGGGCCGAGGAAATGGGCTATCCTTCGCCGATCCATGCAACCAGGGCCGAAACTGACGCCGATTTCAACGCCGCTGTCGAATATTGCCTAAAGCATTTCAAAGAGATCGCATTTGTAGCCGCGACTCACAATGAGGCCAGTACCAAATTGATCGCGGAAATGATGAATGAGTTGGGAATCTCGCCGAATCACCCGAACATCTATTTCTCGCAGCTTTACGGCATGGGCGACAATATTTCTTACGTTCTTTCCTCAAAGGGCTATAACGTTTCGAAGTATCTGCCGTACGGCCCGGTTGCCGACACGGTACCGTATCTGATCCGTAGAGCCGAGGAGAATTCGTCCGCTGCCGGTCAGGTCAGCCGCGAACTTGAAATGATAGGCAAAGAACTAAAACGCCGGAAGATCGATTGAACTTTTCCCCCCAGGCCTCGTTAGTCAACCCAGCATGTTTTGTCCAAAATGCGGAAAATCCGAACAGACGCCGGAAACGTATTGTCGCCAATGCGGCATTTTCCTTCCCGATCTCTCGAAACCAATAAACAAGGTTCAGACGCCCGAAGACCACGTAAAAGCTAATCTGATCCTCAACGCGATGACCGTTGTGACGTGTTTTACGCTTGCGATCTTGCTTTACACGATAGTCGCGTTTCGACCTGACACGCATTGGCTGATCTATTTGACGGCAGGGCTGCTGATCGCGATGGGATGCTGGCATACGCAAACCCTTTGGCGTTCGATACTCTTGAAGCGGCACTTCAATAAGCAGCGTAGAGACAGCGAGGCGACCGTAGAACTAACGGCGACAACGGAAAGGCTCTTGAATAGACAACATTTTGAGGATTTTGTACCGGCGAGCGTTACGGACAAAACGACCCGGCATCTCGATGATACCAAGCGCAGATCATCGTAACCCAAGCATTAATCTGACCGAGCGATCCGAAATCTCTCGATCCGGATCCTTTTTCCACTCAAGAAGCGGTGCTTTTTCCTCTTCCGTAAGTAAAACATTGGATAAACGGGCAACCTGCGTGCTCTCGAACGCACGCGTCGTCAGGGCAATGTGAGGATAACTAAGTATCATCCCAGACTCAGCTACAGATGCAGCTTCGGCAGTTTCAACATCCGGAAAAAAATCCTGGTACGCCGCCACGTGCCAGGTCGCACCGTCGCCTTTACCCTCGATTTCGAGCAGCCGCAATAGTGCAAACCCAGCCTCTAGCTGAAAAACAAGAAAATCTCCGGGTTGAAACTTCTGCGACATATATCGAGGTTAGCATAACAACCCGTTTAAGAATAAAATTGAAATAATGGTTCCAAAGATGAATTATGCGGCGATGCTTGACGTTGCTATCGAGGAGGCAAGGCTGGGGCTTGCGGAAGGCGGCGTACCTATCGGAGCGGCCCTTTTTGATTCGCAGGGAAATGTACTCGGGCGTGGCCACAATCGGCGCGTTCAGGAGAATGACCCTTCGGTTCACGGCGAAACCGATGCCTTTCGCAAGGCTGGCCGCCAGCGAAACTATCGTGAAACCGTCATGGTCACGACGCTTGCACCATGCTGGTATTGCAGCGGCCTGGTTCGACAATTCGGCATTGGCACTGTGATCGTCGGGGAATCGACAACGTTTCAGGGCGGGATCGATTGGCTTCGCGAAAACGGCGTCGAGGTCATCGATATTGATTCGGCCGACTGTAAGCAGTTACTCGGCGGCTTTATTGCGGAACATCCAGAGATTTGGAACGAAGATATCGGAGTTTAGATTCAGATTATGCCAACAAAAATGTCCGCCGACGATGCGGTAAAAGTTATCAAATCCAAGGACCGCGTCTTTATACACGGTGTTGCCGCCGCCCCGCAGGAATTGATCCGTGCGATGACCGACCGGGCCAGCGAGCTGAGCAATGTCGAGATAGTTCATCTGCATACCGAGGGAATTGCTCCATACGCGGCTCCGGAACTTGCGGAAAGCTTTCGCGTCAATGCGTTTTTTGTCGGGGCAAATGTGCGCTCAGCCCTTCACGACGGACGGGCGGACTACATTCCTGTCTTTTTATCCGAAATACCGGCGTTATTTCGCAAGGGTGTTTTGCCGATCAACGTGGCCTTGATCAATGTCTCACCGCCCGACAAACACGGATTCTGCTCGCTTGGGGTTTCAGTTGATATTACTCGCGCCGCGGTCGAATGTGCCGATTACGTAATAGCACAGATAAATCCGCGTATGCCTCGAACCTTGGGCGACTCGCTCCTGCATCTTAGCGCGATCGATTCGATCGTCGACGTGGTCGCGGAGCTCCCGGAAGCTGCTCCACCGAATCTCTCGGACGTAGACCGCGCGATCGGGCGTCATATTGCAGAGATGATCGAGGATGGCTCGACTCTACAGATGGGGATCGGCTCGATCCCAAACGCCGTACTCACGTCGCTCACAAATCACAAGGACCTCGGAATTCATACCGAAATGTTCTCGGACGGCCTGATCAATCTAGTGGAATCGGGCGTCGTCAATGGCAGAAAGAAGGTGAAGCACCCGGGCAAGATCGTTACAGGGTTCGTGATGGGAACGCGACGCGTATACGATTTTATCGATGATAATCAGCAGGTGCTGATGCTCGATATTGCGTATGTTAACGATACGTCGGTGATCCGGCGAAATCCTAAAGTGATCGCTATCAACAGCGCGATCGAGGTCGATCTGACGGGCCAGATCTGCGCCGATTCCATCGGAACGTACCAGTATTCGGGCGTTGGCGGCCAGATGGATTTTATTCGCGGTGCATCTCTATCTGTGGGCGGCAAACCAATAATCGCGTTGCCCTCGAGGACAAAACGCGGTGAATCCAAGATCGTGCCATTCCTAAAAGAAGGGGCCGGTGTCGTTTCGACACGGGCCCACGTCCATTATATAGCCACCGAATATGGTGTCGCGGACCTGTACGGAAAGAACCTCCGTCAGCGAGCCACCGAACTCATCCGTATCGCACATCCGAGCCACCGCGAGGATCTCGAACGAGCAGCCTTCGAAAGGTTCCGTCACTGATGCCCGCGTTTATTTGCCCGTAATGATAACCGGAAGTCCCTTCGAGGCAAATTGCTTGTTAAAGTCCGGAATATCCGTTGCCTTAACGGCTGCCAATTTGGCTAGCTGCACATCGATTTGGCTTGTTATGTCCGCAAATACCACGTACGCCGAGGCCGTCGGTCCGTCGTCCGAGCTGTCGACAAACGAACTGACGGCCGCAAGTTTATTATTGAGCCGTATCGGAAAGTTCAACGCGTCTTGCCCGCTGCGGATCTTGGTCTGGTGAAGCGCCTCTTCCACATCGGTTAGCTTTTTGATGATGTCCCGCGCCTTGTCGATCAGGTCTTTGTTCTCGGGTTTTAACCGGCGCGACAAGGTTTCGAGTTGAGTTCGCATATCGCGAAGGTCGATTATCGCGGTGTGCGTCTCGGTCAGTTTGGAATTGATCTTTTTCATCAGATCGTATTGTTTCGCAAACTCCTCCGGCGTGGTCGTAAGCCGCAGATCTGCCCTGACCGCAAACGGTTCGGTTCCAACCACTTTCCCATCGACCGTAAGCCTGACGGAATAACTCCCCGGCGGGATCCTTGGCCCTGCCAAAGAACCGCCCCACATGATCAGTCCGGGTATCGTCGCCGCGTTTGGCAATCGATAATTCCATGCGAAAGTGTTCAATCCGATATCGGCCGACGGCTGAGGATCTGCACCGCCGCCGCCGAATCCGCCGCCGCCGGCAGGAGCAGGTTCGGCACCGCCCGCAGACTCGATTCTCCTCGTAAACTTACGAATAACGGCATTTTGAGCGTCCAGAAACTCGATGGTTACATCTTTAGCGGGTTTGTCCTTTAGAAAATAGTTAACGACCGCCCCGCTCGCCGGATTTCGTCCGACCGTTGCTGTCGGTGGCAGGTTAAAACCGCCGCCGCCGGCCGTGCGATATGCATCTTCAGGTTTAAACAGGAAAGCCGAAGCCTTTTCGGCATCGGCGAGTTGGTAGAGAATCGGAAGATTGTCGAGCACATAAAAGGAGCGTCCCTGCGTTGCAACGACAAGGTCTTTTTCCCGCTTTTGAATGGTCAGGTCAGTGATCGGAACGACCGGCAGGTTGAGCTGCAAACTCTGCCAATTGTCACCACCGTTCGACGAGTAGAAAATTCCGCGTTCCGTTCCGGCGTAAAGAAAATCGCGCTTATTCGGGTCTTCGATCAGGGTTCTCGTGAATTGATCGGCCGGAATACCGGTCACGATCTTTTTCCAGGTCTTACCGAAATCCGTGGTTTTGTAGAGATACGGCTTTTGGTCGTCGTTCTTGTAATTTGTCGCAGCGACATAGGCGGTTCCGGCGTCGAATGGCGACGCTGTAACCTCGTTGACCTGTATCCACTCCGGCATCCCCGGCGGTGTGACATTGGCCCAGGTTTTGCCGTCGTCCTGGCTGACCTGAACGAGCCCGTCGTCTGTACCCGCCCATATAACGCCTTGTTTTACGGGCGATTCGTCAACCGAAAAGATCGTGCCGAAATACTCGACACTGGTGTTGTCCTGCGAGATCGGCCCGCCTGAGGATTTCTGTTTTGATTTATCGTTACGAGTCAGATCGGGCGAGATCGCCTGCCAGCTAACGCCTTCGTCGAACGAGCGAAACAGGACGTTTGCCGCCGTATAGAGCCCAAACTTGCCGGCGGTCTTAAAAGGCGAAAAGATAATTGGGAAGTTCCATTGAAACCGGTATTTCGTCCCATCCGCGCCTGAGCCCATCGGATTGTCCGGATAAACATCAATGTTTCTTTCCTGTCCCGTCTTGCGATTGTATTTGGTCAACAGACCGTCATAGCTGCCCGCAAATACGATGTCCGAATTCTCGGGATGCGGAGCGATCCATCCCGATTCGCCGCCGCCAACGGCAAACCAATCGCTAACGCTGATCGTTCCGTTGTCGGATCGCGACGCGATACGGACCGTGGAATTATCCTGCTGTGCACCGTATATGTTGTAGGGAAAGTCATTATCCGTGAGCACGCGATAAAATTGCGCCGTCGGCTGATCCTGTGCGGTCCACGTCGATCCGCCGTCGGCCGTGACATTCGAACCGCCATCGTTGCCATTGATCATTCGATTTGGATCTTTAGGATTTATCCAGAGATCATGGTTATCGCCGTGCGGCGTGCCGACATTTGTAAAAGTGCGCCCGCCGTCGGTTGATTTATGAAAGCCCACGTTAAGCACGTAAACCGTATTTTCGTTTCCTGTATCGGCGTAGACTCGCGTGTAATACCAAGGCCGCTGGCGAATATTCGCTCCCTCGTTGACCCGCTGCCACGTTTCGCCGGCGTCGTCAGATCGATACAAACCACCGTCTTTCGCCTCAACCATCGCCCAGATACGATTTGAATTGAGCGGAGAAACCGCGACGCCGATCTTGCCTAAAACTCCCGAAGGCAGGCCTCGGTTCCTCGATATTTCTGTCCATGTGTCGCCGCCGTCGATCGATTTGAACAATCCGCTGCCATCGCCGCCGCTGTCCATTCGCCAGGGCTTGCGGCCGATCTGCCAGAATCCCGCATAAAGCGTGTTCGGATTGGACGGATCGATGATCAGGTCGCTGGCGCCGGTTTCGGCGTTGCGATATAGGATCTTCGTCCAGGTTTTTCCGCCGTCTTTGGTGCGAAAGATCCCACGCTGCTCGTTATTTCCCCACAGATGGCCAAGCGCCGCGACATAGACCGTATTTGGGTCCGTCGGATGAACGCGAACGCGCGATATCTGCTGCGTATCCTCGAGCCCGACGTGTTTCCACGTTTTTCCGCCGTCGGATGATCTGTAAACGCCATCGCCACTCGATACATTTCCACGAACGGTCTCCTCGCCCATACCGACATAGATCACGTTCGGATCCGAATCGGCTGCATCGATCGCTCCGACCGAACCGGTCTTGAAGAAACCGTCCGACACATTTAGCCAATTTGTGCCGCCGTCGGTCGTTTTCCAAACGCCGCCACCGGTCGCGCCGTAATAATAGACGTTTGGCTGGTTGGCAATGCCCTCGACAGCTCCGACGCGCCCGCCGCGAAACGGGCCGATGAGCCGAAACTGGAGATTCTTTAGCGGATCGGCCTTTGCCGCCTGGCCCGTTTGGGCCGACGCATTAACGAGAACGAGCGACAATAGGAGTAGGTGACCGAACAACGACACCCAAAATACACGAATCGATTTTGCACGCACTTGATTTACCTGCCTTTGATTTGAAAATTGGAACTTGAATTCTCAAAACTTAAACGATATGCGGGAAGAATACAAATGAGCAGACTCGACCTGCCAATTGAACCTTGTGATATTTAGGCATAAAATAGATTTTTGGCTTACTTCATCAAATAGAACTATTTAATAAGGATAATCATGACAACAAATAAACAAGCGGTGATCATCAGTGCGGCACGAACTCCGACCGGGAAGTTTCAAGGTGCGTTAAAAGGTTTTTCGGCTCCGGAACTCGGAGCAATTGCGATCCGCGAAGCAGTCGAACGAGCGGGCGTCGCTCCTGAAAAGATCGACGAAGTAATTATGGGCTGCGTCGTCGCTGCCGGCCAGGGTCAGGCTCCGGCAAGGCAGGCCGCTTTGAAGGCTGATCTGCCACCGGAAGTCTCGGCGTTGACGATAAATATGGTTTGCGGCTCCGGTCTTCGAGCTGTCGCCCTGGCTTCCCAGGCCGTTCAGCTTGGAGATGCGGAATACGTCGTTGCCGGCGGGATGGAATCGATGTCGAACATCCCATACGCATTGCTAACGGCTCGCGACGGTTTCCGAATGGGCAATCAAACCGTTACGGATCTGATGATCCAGGACGGTCTCTGGTGTCCGTTCGAGAATTGGCACATGGGAAACACCGGTGAGGTCGTTGCGGAAAAGCACCAGATCACTCGCGAAGAGCAGGATGATTTTGCCTACAAATCGCACCGCAAAGCTCACGAAGCGCAACAGGCCGGCCGCTTTGCCGATGAAATGATCCCGATAGAAATTCCGCAAAAAAAAGGCGACCCGATCGTTCTCGATTATGACGAACCCGTCAGGCCGGAAACTACGGTTGAAAGTTTGTCGAAACTGCGTCCGGCGTTCAAGAAAGACGGTGGAACTGTCACGGCCGGCAACGCTCCGGGCGTTAATGATGGTGCCTCCGCATTGGTGGTTACTTCAGCAGAGAATGCCGCGAGCCTCGGCATTGAGCCGCTCGGGCGTGTCGTCGCATGGGCGAGTTCTGGTATCGAGCCGAAATTGATTATGCTGGCTCCTGTCAAAGGCGTTCAGAACGTTTTGGCAAAAGCGAGTTGGGATATGAAAGACGTTGATCTTTTTGAACTCAATGAGGCATTTTCGGTTCAGGCTCTCGGCGTGATGAAAGAACTCGGCCTGGATATGGAAAAGGTCAACGTCAATGGCGGTGCCGTTGCTCTCGGACACGCGATCGGAAATTCCGGCGGTCGCGTTTTGACAACGCTCCTTTACGAAATGAAGCGACGCGGAGCAAAACGCGGTGTCGCGGCACTTTGTCTGGGCGGCGGCAACTCGCTTGCATTGGCTGTCGAACGTGACTAGTTTGTTATTGTTGCAACATCTGCCGCCAGGGTTTCGTTTTATTATTGGTTGAATTTTGTACTTGAGGTACTCAAATGACAGGAAAAGAACATAACAGATTGGTTGGTATTTTTTTGATGGCACACGGCGGCCTCCAGGGCGTAATAATGCTAGTAATGTGTATCATTTACGCAATTATTGGCTCTGCCATGCTGATCGGCGGCAAAAATGGTGAGGAACAGACCGTCGGAGTGGTTTTTATTGGCGTTATCGCTTTGATCGCGGTTATCTCACTTATCTTTATCGTGCCGCAGATCGTGGGCGGATATAAGCTCTGGAAGGAAAAGGGAAATGCCCGAACTTGGGGAATCGTCGGCAGTATTTTGTCCGTCATGTCGTTTCCGATCGGTACGGCAGTTGGCGTTTACGGCCTTTGGTTCCTATTCGGCGAAGAAGGCAAGAGATTTTATCTCGGCGGGGGCAATCAGCCGATGTTCCAGAATTCCCCTCAGCCTCCTCAACCCAATAGCTGGCAATAGATCGACGCTAATTACACCAACAGGACGAGCGATAGGAATCAATTTCCTATCGCTCGTTTGTCTTGTTTGGACGGGCTAGTTATTCTATATATTCATTACTTTCAGTGATAAAAAGGGAGAGAAACTAATAGCAATGAGTGAACTAATAGGCGTTATCGGCGCGGGAACGATGGGCAACGGCATCGCGCAAACTGCTGCCGGGGCGGGGTTTGATGTTGTCATGTGCGATATTTCGACTGAGTTCGTCGAGCGCGGTGTAGCAAACATAAGCAAGAGTCTTGATCGTTTCGTTAAGAAAGAAACGATGACCGGAGCGCAGAAAGCAGAGGTTCTCGGACGCATCAGAACAACGATCAGCCTGGACGATCTGAGAAACTGCACACTCGTCGTCGAAGCCGCGTCGGAAAACTTCGAGATCAAGAAAAAGATCTTCGAGGATCTCGACCGCATCACTTCGCCCGAAACGATCCTCTCGTCAAACACGTCCTCGATCTCGATCACCAAGATCGCCGCCGCCACAAAACGGCCCGACAAAGTCATCGGAATGCATTTTTTCAACCCGGTTCCCCTTATGAAACTGGTTGAGGTAATCCGCGGAATTGCAACATCCGATGAGACTTACGCGATCGTCAAAGGGCTTTCCGAGAAGCTCGGAAAGGTACCCGTTGAGTGCAATGACTATCCCGGTTTTGTTTCAAATCGCGTTCTGATGCCGATGATCAATGAATCGATCTTCGCCCTCCACGAAGGCGTCGCGACTAAAGAATCAATCGACGAGATAATGAAACTAGGCATGAATCACCCGATGGGGCCGCTTACTCTGGCCGATTTCATTGGCCTCGACGTATGCCTCGCGATCCTCAACGTTCTCCACGAAGGACTCGGAGATCCAAAGTATCGCCCTTGCCCGCTGCTCAAAAAATACGTCGATGCCGGTTGGCTCGGCCGAAAGAGCGGGAAGGGTTTTTACGATTATCAATAAGAAAACGCCGGTAATTTGCACAAACCGGGGTTTTATCTAGGAATACCATCAGGCGCTGGGCCGGGAAGTCGAGATATAATAATTTGAGGGCAGGCGATGCGTCCGCTCTCGAAACTATGTTTGAATAACTTCGTACTAAATAAGTTGAAATTAGCCCGAAATAAGCCCATATGAAGAAAATAATTCTCCTCGTCCTGACGAGCATCATCCTTATAGCGCCGGCGTTGGCACAGATAAAGGTCGCTCCGCTTAACATAAAAGAACGAACCCTTTCGAACGGCCTTAAGGTCGTTTCGCTTCAGGACAATTCGAGCCCGACGGTCGCGATCCATGTTTGGTACAGCGTCGGCGGCAAGGATGATCCCGCGGGGAAATCGGGCTTTGCTCACATGTTCGAGCATATGATGTTCAAATCGACCAAGAACATGCCGAACGAGAAGATGGACCGCTTGACCGAGGACGTTGGCGGATTTAACAACGCTTCGACCTGGGACGATTTTACTAATTATTACGAGGTTGTTCCGTCAAACTATCTCGAAACGCTCCTCTGGGCCGAAGCCGAGCGAATGCAGAATCTGAACGTTGACGACGCAAATTTCGCCTCGGAACGAGATGTCGTAAAAGAAGAGTTCCGGCAGAGCGTGCTCGCAAATCCGTATGGGCGATTTTACGAATATATCGGTAGTCTTTCTTACACAACGCACCCCTACAAACGCGGCGTTATCGGCGATCTCGATCAGCTGAATGCCGCGAACTCGGCCGACGCCAGGAAGTTTCATCAAACGTATTACCGCCCCGATAATGCGTATCTGATCGTTGTCGGAGACTTCGATCAACGGCAATTCGACGCCTGGACAGACAAGTATCTCGGTAAGATCGCAAAACCTGCCACCACGATCCCTCGCGTTACGATCAAGGAACCGGCACGGACAAAGGAAGTTCGTTTTGAGAAAACTGCTCCTAATGTTCCGTTCCCGGCGGTTGCAATCACGTATCTGGGTCCGCGTTCGGATGATCCGGACGCTGCCGCTCTTTCTCTTGCGTCAAATATTCTCAGCGGCGGCGAGAGTTCGCGGCTATATCAAAGCCTGGTTTACAAACAGCAGATCGCTCAGAATGCATCCTTCACGGTCGATGACAAAGTGGACGGCGGGCTTCTCTATTTCTCCGCGATCGCGAGCGAAGGAAACACGGCTGCGGAACTTGAAAAGTCACTGCTTGCCGAACTCAAACGGATCCAAAGCGGCGGCGTCACACTGAAAGAACTTACCAAGGCGAAAAATCAGCAGATCGCCGAAAATATACGCGACGTAGAAACAAATGACGGAAAAGCCGGTGCGATCGAGGACGGCATTGCCTACGAACACAACCCGCGAGCGGTGAATTCATGGGTTGCCAACATCCAGGCGGTCACCGCCGCTGACATCAAACGTGTTATGAAAAAGTACTTCACCGATTCGAATCGGGTCGTGATCTATTACTCAAACGAAGGAGGTTCAAAATAATGATGAACATCAGAAACAGCTTCCTTCTGCTGGTTGTAACCATTTTTTCCGTTATAAATCTAATCGCTCAAGAGCAGCCACCGGCACCGGGCGTTCCTAAGTCGGTTGCGATCCCGGCCGCGAAGGAGAAGCAGCTTTCAAACGGACTGATCGTCAGTTTGATCCGGAAGACCGCCTCGCCAATTGTGACGATCCAACTCGTCGTCAAACGCGGTGCATCGGTCGAACCTGAAAGCAAAGCCGGCCTCGCCGACATAACGGCGGCGATGCTGACAAAAGGCACAAAAACCAGAACCGCGACCCAGATAGCGGAAGCCGTTGAGTTTCTCGGCGGAGCGATCAACAGCGGTGCGGGATGGAACAACACGTTTGCGTCGGTCACGGTCACGTCCGACAAAGTTCCGCAGGCAATGGCGATCCTCGCGGACGTCGTTTTGAACCCGAAGTTCTCGCAGGAAGAACTTGACCTTTTCAAATCACAAACTCTCGACGGCCTCACGTACAACCTGACGCAGCCGTCGTTCCTGGCTAACTATGTCGCCAGCAAATACAGTTACGGCGAGCACCCGGCTGGCGGAACCAAGGCAAGCGTCGAATCGATCACGCTGAAAGACGTAGCCGATTTCTATGCGGCGAACTTTCATCCCGATGACGCGGTCCTGGTCTTCACCGGCAATACCGAAATGGTTCCGGCAACCGCACTTGCAACGACATTCTTCGGGCGCTGGAGAAAGCAGGCGGCCAAGACGGGAACCGGTATCGCCACATCGGCCGGGACGGGCAACGTTCCGCTTTTTCGGCGAATGCTCGTCATTGACCTGCCAAAATCGGGCCAGGCGTCGGTGGTTTACGCAAACAAGCTTTCGACCGTTGGCCGTCTCGACCCGCAATTTTATAGTGCGTCGGTGCTCAATTCCGTCCTTGGCGGCGGCTATTCTTCGCGGCTCAATTACGAGATCCGTATAAAACGCGGGCTTAGTTACGGAGCCGGAAGCAGCTTTGCGTGGCGTTCGTCGTCCGCAAATTTCGGCACCAGCGTTCAGACCAAAAACGAATCGGCGGCCGAAGTCACAGAATTAATTCTTAGCGAGTTAAAGCGGATCATCGACTCGCCAGTCGCCGAAGATGAGCTGGTACCTCGAAAATCGGTGCTGACCGGCGGATTCGGACGAAACCTGGAAACGACCGGCGGGCTTGCCGGTTATCTGGCCACGCTTTATTCCTATGGGCTTCCTGCTTCCACGCTGAATACATATGTTCGCGACGTCAACGGCGTTACAAATGCTCAGATCAAGTCATTTGCGGGCCAGTACCTGCCGGGCGGCGATGTGATCATAGTAGGTGATTACGCGATCTTCAAGGACGATCTCGCCAAGCGTTTTCCGGGTACAAGGGTCGAGGTCATCAAGGCGGATGAGCTGGATCTAAGCAAGGACAATCTGCGAAAGTAGGCAACTAACTTTTGCCCGCGAATTACGCGAATAGACGCGAATGCTCTTATTCGTTTTATTCGCGTTTATTCGCGGGCAAAATCGTATTCTATGCACAAGAATCTGCGTTCATTCATCGATTCGCTCCGAAAGGAAAATGACCTCGTGGAGATCTCGGCCGAGGTCGATCCGTATCTCGAGATCGCCGAGATCCATCGCCGGGTGATCGAAGAGCAGGGAAAAGCTCTGCTTTTTACGAATGTGAAAGGTTCCGAATTTCCCGTAGTCACGAATTTATTTGGAACGCGGAAAAGAATAGATCTCGCCTTTGGTTCCAAGCCCCTCGAATTTGTAAAACGTGTCGTCCACGCCGCCGAAAACCTGTTACCGCCAAAGCCCGCGAAGCTTTGGGAATACCGCGATCTTGCCCTATCCGCCCTGAAACTCGGCACGAAGACCATAAATCGTGCCCCGGTACTCGAAAGCCGCCAATCAACCGTCGATCTGGAAAAACTGCCGCTTCTACATCTCTGGCACGAAGACGGCGGACATTTTATTACGCTGCCGCTCGTTTATACCGAGAGCCCGGTGAGCGGCAAACACAATCTCGGCATGTACCGCATTCAGCGGTACGATAAAACGACGACCGGCATTCACTGGCAGATCGGTAAGGGCGGCGGCTTTCATTATTTTGAGGCCGAGAAGCAGAATAAACCGCTGCCCGTGACCATTTTTCTCGGCGGCCCGCCGGCGTTGATCCTTTCGGCGATCGCTCCGCTGCCGGAGGATGTGCCGGAATTGATGCTCGCGTCTCTGCTTGCCGGGGAGAAGATAAAAATGGCACGAGCGGACAAGGATGTCCGCGTTCCGTTGATTGCCGAAGCTGAATTCGCCATCTGCGGTTCGGTCGCGCCGCACGAACGCCGTCCCGAAGGGCCTTTCGGAGATCATTACGGCTATTATTCGCTCGCCCACGATTACCCGGTCTTTCGTGCGGATGCTGTTTTTCATCGCAAAGACGCCATTTATCCAGCGACCGTTGTGGGCAAGCCTCGTCAGGAAGATTTCTTTATCGGCGACTATTTGCAGGAGCTTTTGTCGCCGCTGTTTCCGCTCGTGATGCCCGGCGTTCGAGATCTGTGGAGTTATGGCGAGACGGGTTTTCATTCGCTCTCCGCCGCCGTTGTCAAAGATCGATACGCGCGCGAAGGCCTTTCTGCCGGTTTCCGCATCCTGGGCGAAGGCCAGTTGTCGCTGACCAAGTTCCTTCTGCTCACAGATCAGCCGCAGGACCTGCGGAATTTTAAATCTCTCTTTGAACACATCCTCGCTCGCGTGGAATGGCATCGTGACCTGTTCATTTTCAGCCAGACGGCGTTCGACACGCTCGATTACGCCAGCGGCAAGATCAATCACGGCAGCAAAGCGATCCTCATGGGCATTGGCGAAGCTAAAAGGGAACTCGCACGAGAATTCCAGGGCGAAATTCCCGCCGGTATCACGCGTGCCGAGGTTTTCTGCGGCGGTTGTATCGTCGTCGAAGGCGACAGTTACGAAAACGACAAAGAGCTTGCTCAGCGGATCGCAAAGGCAGGGAAATTCGACGATTGGCAGGTCGTGGTCATCCACGACGATGCTGATTTTGCTAAGTCAACGGAGAAATTCCTGTGGGCAACGTGGACGCGTTTCAACCCGGCGACCGATATCTACGCCAAAGCGGCGACTGTCCAAAACAACCACATCGGCTACACCGCGCCAATCATCATCGACGCGAGAATGAAACCCTGGTATCCGAAAGAGGTCGAAGCTCGCGAGGACATCGTTAAACTCGTAGATACGCGTTGGAGCGAGTATTTCCGATGATCTTCGGGCTTGCCCGTCTATTTGCGGAGAAGCAATGCTTCTCCGGCTAAGTTCTGGAATGGTTTCGCGGCTGTGCCGCCGGGCGAACGTGACGGCGGCACAG
>JBEBJB010000059.1:0-19349 GCA_040080065.1 Pyrinomonadaceae bacterium | reverse complement strand
ATCGCAGTTTCTCTCCTGCCTTCAATCTTCTACCCCTCGCCCCTAAAGCGGACATCTCATTTGCTACTGCTACCGGACATATAATGTGCTAGCTACATTCTCGTTGTGAAGTCTTGAGTTAATACTTAAAACGAAACTATAATGCCCTGAACCTTCGGATAAATCCTTATGCATAACGAATCGCGTCGCGACTTTTTCAGGCGATTAGGAGCCGTCTCGACCGCTATTATCGCGGGCGGCGGGCTCGTTCGCGCGTTTAGCCAAACGCAAACGCGGCCGTTCGAATTCCTCGTCGTTGGCGATTCCGTCATTTGGGGACAAGGGCTCGATGAGAGCGAAAAATTCTACAGCCTGACCGCCGAATGGCTTCGCCGCGAGGCGTTTTCGCGTCCTCGCGACGTTAATCTTAAGGTAAATGCCCATTCCGGTTCGACACTGAAATTCCACGCTGACGAAGCCGAAAAGTACCGTAAGATCGGCCGCGAAGAGACCTTCGAGTTCAAGCCAGAGGTCAACGTCGGTTTTCCGAGCATCTGGAAACAGATCGAGGTTGCGGCCGAGGATTATTCCAAAGCGGGCAAAACCGGAGCCGACCTGATAATGCTCACGGGCGGCATCACGGATATCACAGTCGCAAAGCTGCTCGATCCGTTCGGCGATATCAAAAAGCTGCCACCGATAATAGAGAAACATCTGTTGCACGATATGTTCGATGTAATAGAACACGCTGCCAAACTGCATCCGAATGCCCTGATCGCCGTTGTCGGATATTACCCGATCATCTCGCCGAAAACCTCGCGAAGCGGTATGTTCAACGGCTGGCTCGAATCGATGAGCTTTCCGCGCTTTCTCAAACCGGTCGCTAACAATCCGCTCACGCGAAAAGTCTATTTCAACCGCATCGGCCGTACCGCAACGACACGTTCACGTCTCTGGATCCGCGAATCGAACCGCTGCCTGCAAACTGCGGTCGACAAACTAAATGCCAAACATTCAACACCGCGAGCCGTCTTCATCGAATCGCCGATCACCGAAGAAACCTGTCTCGAAACTCCAAAAACGCTTCTCTTCAGGATCCACACAAATGGCAAGGTCGAAGACAAGCTCTATGAATCACGCAAAACCCAATGCCGCGAGGCCCTGCCGAAACTAAAAAAGGAAACGCAGATAAATTACCCCGTCCGCCTCTGCGAGATCGCCGCCGTCGGCCACCCGAACACCGCCGGGTCCAAAGCCTACGCGGCTGCTATCACCGCAAAATTGCGCACATTGCGGTTCACCATCGGGTGATTCGTCGAAACGCATCCGGCAAACTCCTTGCTTCTTACCCGTGCGGGCTGTCATTATTAAATTCAGGTTATGAAGATCGCGGTAGCAATGAGCGGTGGTGTCGATAGTTCGGCGGCGGCTGCTTTATTAAAAGAACAGGGGCACGAGTTGGTTGGTTTCACGATGCAGTTGTGGAATCAGCGGCGGGGCGTCAGTGTCGATGAAAACGGCGATCCGCTCCCGTCGCGGTGCTGTTCGCTCGACGATGTTTACGATGCGCGGCGCGTGGCCGAGGGGCTCGGGTTTCCGTTTTATGTGCTGAATCTGGAGAAAGATTTCGAACGCGATGTGGTCGAGCCTTTTGTCCAGAGCTATCTCGACGGCGAAACGCCGATCCCTTGTGTGGCTTGCAATTCGCGTTTGAAATTCGCTTCGCTCGATAAGATGGCGGTTTCTTTGGGCTGTGACAAGGTCGCGACCGGTCATTTTGCACGCGTCGTGTACGATGAAGCCGCGAACCGCTACCGGCTTTTTCGCGGGCGTAATCATTGGAAGGACCAGAGCTACTTCCTCTGGGAACTCAACCAGGAACAGCTCTCGCGGGCTTACTTTCCGCTCGGCGAGATGGCTAAGACCGAGGTGCGCGACATCGCGCGCGGAGCCAATCTCTACACAGCCGAAAAACAGGAATCGCAGGAGATCTGCTTTGTGCCGGACGGGAAGTATTCGGAGTTCATCGATCGCTACCTCGATCACGAAGGCCGCGAAACCGAGTTTCCCGAGGGCGGCAACATCGTCAACACGGCCGGCGAAGCGGTCGGAACGCACACCGGCATTCACCGCTACACGATCGGCCAACGGCGCGGTCTAGGTATCGCACATGAAAAGCCGCTCTACGTTGTGCAGATCGAGCGGGCGAAGAATCAGATAATCGTTGGCGAGGCTGAGGAGCTTGAGGCGTTCGAATTTACGGCGAAAGGTGTGAATTGGGTGGCGTTCGACGAACCGACGGAACCGGTAAGAGCAAATGTAAAGATCCGCTACCGCCACGAACCGGCAGCGGCGACAATTTATCCATTACCCGACGCCCACGCCCGCATAGTCTTTGACGAGCCGCAGCGTGCGATCACGCCGGGGCAGGCAACGATATTTTACGACATAGAAACCAGCGAAGAAGTGGTGGGTGGAGGCTGGATCATCAAAACCTAGAGAGACCAAATATGGCAAAAGCAACAAAACGACCAAGCAAAGCGGCCAAAGCCGCCAAACGAATCGTCAGCGAATCTAAACTGCTGACCAGCAAAACTGACCGCGAAACCCAATCAAGCGCTGACGTCGTCGCCTCATCCGTAACGCCGAGAACCAGCACGGGCATCAAACCGCGGCCGGATAAGAAGCGCGGATAAAGATATTGGGGAAAAATTAGATTTCGGTTTATTATTACGAAAAAAGTATATGAATACATCGAATGTCGCAACACTAAACGAACGACTGCTGGGATTTCCAGAACCGTTGCGCGAGAATTTGGCCCGCTATATAACGGAGCATCTTGATGACATTCAAGACGACATGCAATGGTCGGAGGATCCAATGTATTTGTCTGATGATCTAAAAGAGGAACTCAGCCGTCGAGAGGCAGCCTATGAGGAAAATCCTCATGAAGGTATCTCATGGCAGGAGCTTGAAAATCGGCTACTCAACTCGCGATGAGATATAGCTTGATAGTCAGACCGGAAGCGGAGCAGGATATCGAGGAATCGTTCAACTGGTATGAAGATCAGGAACGGGATCTGGGCAAGAGGTTTGTTCTGGCGGTTCGATCAGGGATCGATGCAATTGGCGAACGTCGTTTATCGTTCCCAGTAGTCTGGGGCAAAACAAGGCGTTGTATCATAAACCGGTTCCCGTTTTCTCTCTTTTTCATTGTTAGCGAACTGGAAATAGTAGTTACGGCCTGTATTCACCAACGGCGGCATCCAAGAGTTTGGAAGTCGAGAGCTAAAAAATTAGATTGACTAAAGTAAAAGGATGCGACCGTACCACATCCTTTCACAAAAAGGATTTTTGAAAACCTAAGCTTGTTTTTCTTTTAGCAGGTCCCCCTATGGTTTGATTGGCTCTTTGACAAAAAAAGGCGGGTTTTGCCCGCCTTGATAAAACAAAAGATTGTTGATGTTAGACAGATGCGGCCTCAGCCGTTTCCTCGTCCTCATCGTCCTCGATGAAAAGCGGCGTTTCTTCAGCGACCGGAGTTACAGCCACCACCTGTTGCTCATATTGTATTGCCGCGGTCACAGCTTCTTCCTCCTGAACCTCGCGGGCCTTGAGCATCGAGCAGCTGCCCTCGAGGATGGCGCCTTCCTCGACGATGAGGCGTGGGCTGTGGATGTTGCCGAGTACGCGGGCGGTGCGGCCGAGCTGGAGCTTTTCGGTGGCGACGATGTCGCCGTTGACGGTCCCATTTATCATCGCTGCCGCAACGTGGACATTGGCATCCACCTGACCATTCGTTCCGATGATCAGGGTGCCTGATTCCGATGAAACGGTTCCGATCAAATGTCCGTCGACGCGGAGCATGGCGTGGAATTGCGTTTCGCCCGTCAACGTCGTGCCGTGCCCGACGAAGCCGCTCAGGCGCCCTTCTTTAATATCGCGGGCCATCGAATCGCTCTCGGAAATTGCTCGCGAACCAGTCGAGACCGCAGCTTGTTCTGCGTAGCGGTAAGCCTGTTCGGGAGTTGGTTGGTCGTTATCTGGTTGGTCTGTCCTGTTGCCTCTGCCCATTCTGATCATATGTTTTACTTAGCCTCTCTTAATATATTTCGGACGGGAAAGTCAGAAGTTCCGCCTCTCATTACAGGCAGTGATGGCACCGGCACGCGACCTCAGTTCTATAGAAAATTCCCTTAAAATAGATAATAGTTAGGTTTTTGGCGTGTGTCTAGTCATTTTTTGTGGTTGTCAAACCGTATTGAGCGTGTCAAAATCTAAAGTTTTCGAGTGGGGACGTAAATAAGGTGCAGTTAGAGACTAGAACAAGAGGCAAATTGCTGAAAAAGATCGGCCGTGCGATCAACGATTTTTCGATGATCGAGGAGGGCGATAAGGTCATGGTGTGCCTTTCGGGCGGTAAGGACAGCTACGTGATGCTCGACCTGCTGCTCGATGTACAGCGACGTGCGCCGGTGAATTTCTCGCTGCTAGCGGTCAATCTCGATCAAAAACAGCCCGATTTTCCCGAGGAAGTCCTGCCGAATTACCTCACCGAGCGAGGCGTGCCCTACCGCATCGTCGAGGAAGACACCTATTCGATCGTCACCGCCCACATTCCCGAAGGCAAAACGTATTGTTCCCTGTGTTCGCGATTGAGACGAGGCATTTTGTATAACGTCGCGGTCGAAGAAGGCTGTACAAAGATCGCACTTGGCCACCATGCGGACGATATCATCGCGACCTTTTTGATGAATCTCTTCTACGTCGGCCAGCTAAAGGCAATGCCGCCAATACTTAAGAGCGATGACGGACGCAACACCGTGATCCGCCCGCTCGCGTATTGCCAGGAAGCTGAGATCGCAAAATACGCCGAGGAGCAGCAGTTCCCGATCATCCCGTGCAACCTCTGCGGGGCCCAGCCGAATCTCAAACGTGCCCGTGTAAAACGCCTGATCAACGAATTAGAGAAGGAAACGCCCTACATCCGCCCGACGATGATGACGGCGCTCACAAACGTCACCGGCTCGCATCTGCTCGACAATAAGCTCTACGATTTCAAGAATTTCGAGCCGATGATCAAGGCGATCCCCGCCGGCCACGGCTCGGTGGAAAAGGAGCTCGACGAGATCTTCGACCATTCCGAAGCCGCTTTTACCCCGCAGACGCCGACATTCCAGGCCATTGCCGCCGAGATCACGGCGAATTGACCCCGCGACGCCCCGTGTCCCTCGCGTCCCTGACACGCCGAACCGTTTCGCTACCCACACCGAACCGTTTTGAGCCCGGGCGTCTCTAAATTGATGCAGGCGTTCATATTTCGACGAGCACGGATTTATATTTCCAATTAATAGGGGCGTTTATATCAAGTTTTTTAATGTGCTCTTTCCGGTTCCTTTGCGAATCCCCGACTTAGCGATTTGCGGGAGAAAGTCCGGTAAGCAGGACGATTTCCTCTTTACAGAATGTACCATCTATGCAACAATAAGCAGTGTGCGAGATAAAAATAACAAACGGAGGGAGTAATTCAAAAAAATGCTTGCAGAATGGATCGAGATAAAACGTGATGATGTGCAGCCGCAGTATGCGGGGCTGCACGTGACAATGAATCAAAAAGGCCACATCGTGATGAGCCGTTTTACTCACGAGCAACTTGGCTCACCCGAATGGTTTCGGCTGCTGTATGACACGGTCAACCATCGCGTCGGCCTCAAACCGGTCGATGCCTTGACGCCGCACGCCTACCCCGCGCTAAAGAGCAACCGGACGGGCATCATGGTCCGCGCGCATCGGCTGATGCGCGAAAAGCGGATCATCCTGCCGCACACGATGCAGTTTGACGAGGCGGCGATCGATACTGACGGAATCCTGATCCTCGACCTCCGAACCGCCCGCCCCAGCCGCCGGGCCATGGCTCGTGAGAGGTTTGAGGCGGAAAGACACGAGCGATAACGGGCCGCGTGACGCTGTGGGTCTTTCTTTCTTGTACCGCGTTTTTCTGTGCGTTCCGTGGTTAATTCCTAAGATTTTCACCACAAATCGCACGGAGCAACACGGAAAGAAAAAGAAAAAGCTAGTGGAAACTGACCGGAAGAGAAAGTAACCACGAAATAGCCCGAATCAAGGGAAGCCACTCGTTTTGTTTCGCGTATTTCGTGTATTTCGCGGTTAAGAATTCTCTTTGATCCAATGTGGAAAGAACTAAACAAAAAGCCGCGACTCAAACGAACGCTGCCGCCGTATGCGTCGATCAATCCGCGCGGCGAGATCGTTCTGAATCCGACGGTCTACGCCGTGCTGAACGGCCTCAACTACGTATCGCTCCGCTACGACGACCAAACCGGCACGATCGTCATCGCCCGCCCGACGATCAACGGCGAGATCTACAACGTCCGCAAATTCGGCCGCAAGGGCCGCCTCCGCGTCATCCGCGCCAGACGCTTCCTAACCCACCTCCGCATCCATATCCCCAAAACCCACAAGTTCACCGACATCCGCCACACGCAAAACCCCGATTCGGTGATCCTAAACCTGCTCGGGCCGCCTGGATCAAACGGCAAAAAACACTGAAGAAACTATAAATGAGGTAAACCAATGTCTGATATCGATATCTACGAAAAGAGCGAAAACAAGGTATGGCTCGTCCACTGGGACGAACGCCGTAAGCGAATGGTCATCAACCGGCTCAGTGATATGCTAAACACAAACATCGCCGCCTACCTCGACCGCGACGTCCGCCGCCCAAACTGGTACCCGATCGCCTACGCCCCATCTCAACTCGAAGCCGAAAAGCTCGCCCGCGAAATCTACAAACTACGCTTCCGTCACCGTCCGGGCGAACACGGCAATTGCTGCTTTCACGGGTGATCATGAAAAATTGCTTTCCTGAGAACTTTATTTCGTGATATAAGAAATTGCTTTCGTTAGTTTAGTTTGGAAATAAATTCCCTCAACCTAAGATGTCAGGCAAAGACTTACATAAAAAACCGTTTGACGATGGAACACTTGCAAAGCTTGAGATATTCGAGGACTACGCAGAAGCTTGGATTCCAACCTTTGTCATGTCGAACGTTCCGCGATTAGCTATTTTTGACTTCTTTGCGGGTCAGGGGTACGACGAAAGCGGAGTTCCGGGAAGTGCTATCAGGATTCTCAGGCAGATAAAAGCGCATATCGAGAATATTCATTCAAAGCGTGTCAGTATCCACATCTATTTGAACGAATTCGTGAAACGAAAATTCGCGTTACTAAAGGCTAGTTGCGATGAATATTTGATTCTGAATCCTGACGTAGCAAAATCAGTCACGATACACTATTCGAATGAAGATTTTGAGATTTTGTTTCCGCAATTATCACCCAAGATCGGCTTGGTGCCTTCGCTAGTCTACCTTGATCAAAACGGAATAAAGGCGATATCGCAGAGATACTTCCAAGAGCTGGAAAGTAAGCGACAGACAGATTTTCTGTACTTCGTTTCGTCGTCGTATTTTTGGCGCTTTGGAGAAAGTGAAGAATTCAAATCGCATATTGACATTGATATAGCAGAAGCAAAACTAGACTCTTATCGATTTATCCATCGCTACGTACTTAATCAGATCAAGAAAGGTCTTCCGGCAGCGACGAAACTAATGCTATATCCATTTTCAATAAAGAAAGGTGCAAATATCCATGGGCTGATCTTTGGAGCGACGCATCCGTTTGCGGTTGATAAATTCTTAAGGATTGCTTGGAAGCGAAACGAAAATAACGGGGAAGCGAATTTCGATATTGATGACGACGATTTGAAAGCACAACCCGATTTATGGGGTAACAAAAAGCCCACGAAATTAGAATCATTCGAAACAAATATTCTTGAAAGGATAATAAATGGGGATATCGCGAATAATGTCGAAGCATTAGAATTCGCTTATGCCGCCGGCCATTTGGGATCGCACGCCGATAAAGTACTTCGCTCGATGAAAAAGGACGGACACATTTCGTATGATGGATTGTCTCCACTAGTTACCTACGAGGCTGTGTACAAGCAAAAGAAAATAGTTCGGTTTGAGAGATTAAAGAAATGAGTCAGAGCAAGATCGAATGGACAGAATCAACCTGGAACCCTGTAACTGGCTGTAACAAGATCAGTCCGGGTTGTAAGAATTGTTATGCGGAGCGGATGTCCAAACGCCTCAAGGCGATGGGACAGGCTAATTATAAAGAAGGATTTAAATTGTCCTTACAACCGCATATGTTGGAACTTCCTCTCAAATGGAAAAAGCCGCAGACAATATTTGTGAACTCGATGAGCGACCTTTTTCACAAGCGCGTTCCGCTGGATTACATTCAAGAAGTCTTTGATGTAATGAGGAAAGCTAATTGGCATCGTTTTCAGGTGCTGACGAAACGAGCAGAGCGGCTTGAACAACTCTCGCCGTTTTTGGAATGGGCACCTAACATCTGGATGGGGGTTTCGGTTGAGTCGCAAAAGTATGTAGCAAGGATCGATAACCTGAGACGAACGGGTGCCGAAACCAAGTTTCTTTCATTGGAACCTTTGATCGGCCCTCTTAAAAACCTGGATCTTTCGGAAATCGATTGGGCGATCGTCGGAGGTGAAAGCGGTTTCGGAGCAAGGCCGATGTTGCTTGATTGGGTCACGAACATCAGACAACAATGCAACGACGCTGGCGTCGCGTTCTTTTTCAAACAATGGGGCGGCGTCCAAAAGAAACGTCACGGTCGAATGCTGGAAGGCAGGACTTGGGACGAGATGCCGACATCCCTTTCGACTCGCTTGGCTGCCTGACACCTATGGACTTATGCCTGCTCAACCCTCAGACTTTCCGGCTCTAGAAATCAAGAAGCGATTCGGTGACGAAACCTTTTCAGGAAAAGGCTCGAATCCGGGAATTTCTGTCATGGAGTTCTGGCGCTGGGCGGCATCGGATTTACTCAGCAATGCGATGCGTGGCGTTTTGGCGGAGTACATTGTTGCGAACGCATTGGGTATTACTGGCGGCGTCAGGACGGAGTGGGATGCGTTTGATCTTAGAATGGAAAACGGCACGACGATTGAAGTGAAATCTGCCGCCTATCTCCAGTCGTGGCATCAAAACCGACTCTCGTCAATCAGCTTTGGCATTCAGCCGACAAAGGGATGGGATTCCTCAACAAACATTGTCTCTGCGGAACGAAAGAGACAGGCCGATATCTACGTATTCTGCGTACTTAACCATAAAGATCAGGTCACGGTCAATCCAATTAATCTCGATCAGTGGGATTTTTACATCCTGCGAGCCGAAGTTTTGAACCGCGAATGCCCGATTCAGAAAACGATAAGTTTTAACAGCCTCTTGAGGCTAGGTCCAGTCAAAGCGGCTTATTCCGAGATTGCTTCGGTCGTAAAACGTCTTACCTGATTTGTATCGCCCGTTCGTTTGTCTTTTTCTCCTATGAACCTAAAAAATAGAGTAGCGTTTTTTATTGGTTGGTTTGTTTTGCTCGGGGCTTTTCGTGCGCTGTTTTCTGGTGTTTCATCGCAGGTGGACGGTGGTGGGGCTTGGTTTTGGGTTGGGTTGGTTGGGATGGTTGTGGTTATTGTGGTTGGCGTGGTCGCATGGTATTTGTTGCCCGAGCGTTTTACGGAGGCGATCGCGGACTGGACGCTTGGGTTTTATCGGAAGTTATTGGGGAACGCGCCGGTTTCGTTGGGGCGCATCGTACCGCGTGGGCGTGGGAAGAAGAACTCAGCGCCTGGTTCGGCAGCTAATTCTGCGGTTGGGTCGGGGACGATAACGCGGCAGTATCGGATGAATTATTTTGATCCGGCGGGGAATTCTAATAAGGTTTGGATCGGGATCGCTTATTCGGATGGTGGGTTTGAGACGCGGTTTGGGCGGGTGCGGGATGAGGCGAATTTGGTTTCGAAACCGAAGAAGTTTGCTTCGCAGTATGCGGCGGAGCAGGAGCTTGAGCGGAAGCGGCGGGAGAAGTTGAGGAAAGGTTACAAGGATACGGTCGTGCTCGATAACCACGTTGCGGCTGCGGTTCAGACGGGGAAGAAGGATAAGCTCGTGCAGCTCGCGGCGGAGCAGATCTAGGGTGCGGCCGGCGACTCGGTAACGAGTGGGCTGATCAAATATCTGGCCGAGGTGAACATTCACCACATCACGCATTCGACCAATATCAAATACAACGCAAAGACCGGTTCATTCTCGACGCCGCTCGGCGTTTTGACGCCGGATGCGATCAGCACCGCCCGCGATCTGCTCGCGGAGCTGCGGCGGCTCGACGGTTTGCAGCGGAAGCAGAAAAAGAAGCGTGCGGAAGCGGTTCGCGAGTATTTTTATCTGGTGCCGAAGGATTTCGGGATGAAGATACCGCCCGCAGAAACGCTGATCGCGACCGAAGAGCAGTTTCAGGAAGAGGCGGCGATACTCGATGCTCTCGAATCGGCTTTGTCGACAGACGACGCTCCGGCCGCGAAGCAGAAGCTGTTCGAATGCCGTCTGGTCAAGGTGCCGCATTACACGGACGCGGGCCGCGAGAAGTTTCGCGAGGTGCGCGATCTGTACTTTAAGACGCGAAATACACAACACCATCCGGGCGTTGCCGCACTTCAGCTCACGCGTTTGTACGAGGTCGAGATCGGCGAGATGAAGCGAAAGTTTGACGCGACCGAACAGAAGCTCGGCAACGTTCGTAGCGATCTGTGGCACGGAACGCGGGCTTCGAACCTGCTAAGCATTCTGCGGTCCGGGCTCGTCATTCCGCCATCGAACGCCGCACATTGCACGGGAAGAATGTTTGGCAACGGGATTTACACAAGTTTGCAGAGCACAAAGGCCCTGAATTACGCCACCAATTTCTGGAACCGCAGCGGCGGTGGAAACCAACGGACGTTTATGTTCCTCTGCGACGTGGCACTCGGCAAGGTTCACAAACCGAGAACCTTTGGCGGCGGCTATCCGGTTCGCGGCACAAATACAACCTGGGTCGAACCCGGTCAGGGCGGCGTTCTCAATCACGAATGCATAGTTTACGACACCTCGCAGGTAAATCTGAGATATCTGGCGGAGTTTGGAGCGAAGTAGGAGAAAGAAATGACGGCAAATAGAAGCGAACTCATCATTTATCAAACCGACGATGGCCGGACGCGGATCGAGACGCGGCTGGAGGATGAGACTGTGTGGTTGACGCAGGTGACGATGGCTGAACTGTTTCAGACCTCACAGCAGAACATAAGTTTGCACGTCCAGAATATTTATGAAGAGGGTGAGCTAACCGCAGAGGCAACTCACAAGGATTTCTTGTTAGTTCGACGAGAGGGAAATCGTGAGGTTCGCCGTGAGATAGCTCATTACAATCTGGATATGATCCTCTCAGTCGGATATCGCGTGAAAAGCGGTATCGCGACCCGATTCCGAATTTGGGCCACGCAGCGGCTTAGGGAATATATCGTGAAAGGCTTCACGATGAATGATGAGTTGCTGAAGCAGGCTGGCGGCGGGAATTATTTTGATGAGCTGCTGGAGCGGATACGGGATATTCGCTCGTCGGAGAAGGTATTCTGGCGGAAGGTTTTGGATATTTATTCGACGAGTATCGACTATGATCCGAAGTTGGAAATATCCGTCAGGTTTTTTCAGACCGTGCAGAACAAGATGCATTGGGCTGCTCACGGAAACACGGCGGCGGAAGTGATATTCAAGCGGATCGATGCCGCGAAACTCAATTTGGGGCTCACTTCGTTCAAGGGCAGAAAGCCGACAAAGCAGGAAACCGAGATCGCGAAAAACTATCTGACTGAACCGGAACTGGCCATTCTTAATCGCATGGTCAATGCCTATCTTGAGCTCGCCGAGCTTCAGGCTATGAACAGGAAGCCTATGTATATGCGGGATTGGGTCGAGCGGCTCGATGATTTTCTGCGGATGACCGGGAGCGAGATACTAGAGCACGCAGGTTCAGTGAGCCACGAACAGGCAGTGAAAAAGGCCGCCCTTGAGTACTCTAAATTCAAAGAGCTGCACAAGGACGACCTGACCATTGGCGAGGCCGATTTCATTCGTCAGCTAGAACAAACCGCCAAGACCTTGGAAAAGAAAACAAAGTAACCTCAGTGCATATCGAACAGCAGGAATTCGGTGTTGTCGCTGGCGGCTTTTAGCTCGAGTTTTTGGATCTCGCTGATCGCGGCTCCGTCGCCGGGGTTTAGGGTTTCGTCGTTTACCTGGAGCGAGCCGCTGATGAGCTGGATCCATGCGTGGCGGTTTTCGGGTAATTTGTATGCTACTTCGTCGCCGGTTTTTAGCACGGAGGCGTAGAGTTTTACGTCCTGGTTGATGTGGACGGAGCCGTCATCGCCGCCGCGTGCGGCTACGAGTTTTAGCTTGCCCTGTTTTAATTCCGGGGCGAAATATTTTTGCTCGTAGCTCGGTGTCAGGTCTGCTTTTTCGGGCAGGATCCAGATCTGGAGCAGGTGCGTTTCGTCGGTCGGGCTGCTGTATTCGCTATGGAGCACGCCGGTTCCGGCGGTCATTCGCTGGATCTCGTTCGTGCGGACGGTTTCGCCATTGCCCATCGAATCGCGGTGCGAAAGCTCGCCCGAGATCACGTAGGTCAGGATCTCCATATCGCGATGCCCATGCTTCGGAAATCCCTGTCCGGCCTGGATGCGGTCTTCGTTTATCACCCGCAGGCTGCGAAAGCCCATGTGTTTCCGGTCGAAATAATCGGCAAATGAAAATGTAAATTTGGTATCGAGCCAGCCATGATTGGCTGCTCCTCTCTCGTTCGATCGTCTTATCTTGATCATTGTAAAATCTCCCTTGATATTTAGATATTACAGTGAGCGAGCCGGGTTGTAATCATCAATTGCGGTGAGGGGAAAGTAGTTATTTCGGGTGAGAAGTTGCACAAGCCCGCGCGTAAGTAAGGGCGTATTGGTCAAGTTGAGTGTTTCGCCCTTGCTTACGCGCGGGCTTGTGCATTATTTCTTCCGTGCGATCATCAGGCCGTCGCGGATCGGGAAGAGAGCGTTTTCGACCCGGTCGTCGGCGAGGATCTTTTGATTGTATTCGTGTAATGCCTGCGTGTTTTCGTCTTTCACTTCATCGAGGACTTTGCCGCTCCAGAGGACGTTGTCGGCGATGATGAAGCCGCCGGGGCGCACCTTTTCGAAGACGAGATCGTAATAGTTAGAGTAATTCGGCTTGTCGGCGTCGATGAAGACGAGGTCGAAGGTGTCGGACAGATTCGGGATGATGTCGGTGGCGAGGCCAAGGATGAATTCGATACTGTGGCGGTATTCCGTCTTTTCGACGTACGAGCGGGCGACCTTGTTCGTGTCTTCCTGTATGTCCAATGTAATTACCTTACCGCCGTCAGCGAGGCCTTCGGCAAAACAGAGTGCGGAATAGCCGAGATATGTCCCGATCTCAAGCACGACATTTGGACGGATCATGTGCGAGAACATTGACAGAATTCGCCCCTGGACGAAGCCAGAGAGCATCGACGAGTCTTCGTAATGAGCGTAACAGTGCTCGCGAAGCTCGGCCAGGACGGAGCTTTCGCCGGATGTGAAGCTTTCTGCGTAATCAGTCAGAGCGTTTTTTATTTCGTTCATAGGTCAACTCTCACAAGTCCTCGTTTGATTGCCGTCGTCGTTGCTGAGGTGCGATCCGACACACCGATCTTGCCGAAAATGTTCTGAACGTGTGTTTTTACGGTATTTTCAGAGATATCGAGGGCAAAGGCGATCTCCTTGTTCGACATTCCGCCGACGATCATGCGGAGTACGTTCGATTCGGTGGCCGTCAGTTCTTCGCTGCCGACGTGTTCGCTGAGGATCTCGGCGATGTCGGCAGGGATGTATTTGCGGCCCGCGTTTACTGTGCGGATCGCTTTTAAAAGCTCGTCGGGCTCGACGTCTTTGCAGATGTAGCCGAGAGCACCTTTTTTCAAAGCCCGCGTTATCTCAGCGTCGCCGGCGTGTTCGGCGAGGACAATGATCTTTGCCGACGGTGTAGCTACAAAGTAATTATCCAGGTCGTCTATCGTACAGGAATCGGGAAATCGCAGGCCGAGGATAACGACATCCGGCTTCAGCTCGCTGAAACTTTTGAGCCCATCCGCCGCATTATCCGCTTCGCCGATCAGATCAATATCGTCCGTCGGCGCGAGCACGGTCTTGATCCCGAGCCGCGTGAGCGTTTGGCTTTCGATGAGTAAAACTTTGATCATGGCTGGGAACGCAGGCGGCCCTCGCCTGCAACGCCGGCTCCTCCAGCGTGATGGAGTTTCGGTTTATTCGACTCGCATACCCCGTGCGAAGGTCAGGGTCCTCAAAGCAGGACGCTTGCAGGCGAGGGCGCCTGCGTGCCCGGCTATTTGCGAGCGATGCCGCCGAGCACAGACGCCGGAGCAAATAGAAAGATCGCAGCGATCTGCGTGTAATGCTCGCCGGGCGACTTGAAAAACGAAAATGCGGCAAATGCGGCCATCAAAACCGCGAGCACAATGTTAACCGTCAGCGAGTCCGCCGCAGCTATCAGTTTCGCGACATATCCGCCGATAAACGAGAAAACGCAGCCAAAGACGACGACGCCAAACTTGGTCATCAACCCCGTTTCCGCGTGCGGATCGATGCCGCTCAGATTGAAGAGCAGCACCGCAGAAACCGCAAAGATCAGGTAGCCGACGATGAGCGCAACGATGTTTCTGACGATCTTCATCCTAGTTCTTGGCGGCAAGACCGGCGGCAAATTCCACGATCGGGCGGATTAGATCGGTGTCGTAGTTTGTCTTAACGTGCTGCATGACGGCGGTGATGCGTTCGAGGCCCATTCCGGTGTCGACCGAGGGAGCGGGCAAGGGAGTCAGCTTGAACGTGCCGTCGTCTTCCTGAGTGCGGTTGTACTGCATAAAGACCAGATTCCAGATCTCCATCGTCGTGTCGCCCTCGCCATTGACCCACTTGGGATGGTTCTTTTCAGGATCGTCGGGGTCGTCGCCCATATAATAATGTATCTCGGAACACGGCCCGCACGGTCCCGTGTCGCCCATCTGCCAGAAATTGTCCTTGCGGCCATAGCCTAGGATCCGTTCGGGTTTCGCACCGACCGATTCCCACAGAGCGCGGGCTTCGTCGTCAGGCCCGACTTCGTCGTCACCCTCGAAAACCGAGAACCACAACCGCGATTCATCCAGTTTCAACTCATTGACCAGAAAGTCCCACGCAAACGTGATCGCTTCCTTCTTAAAGTAATCGCCAAACGAAAAATTCCCCAGCATCTCAAAAAACGTGTGATGCCGCGCGGTTTTTCCCACCTCGTCGAGATCGTTATGCTTACCGCCTGCTCGAATGCATTTTTGAGACGAAACCGCGCGTTTATAGTCGCGTTTCTCGTCGCCCAGGAATACATCTTTAAACTGGTTCATCCCCGCGTTGGTAAACAGCAGCGTCGGGTCATTCGCCGGCAAAAGCGGCGAAGAATGCACGATCTTATGATCGTGGCGCTCAAAATACTCTAAAAATTTAGCTCTGATCTCGTTTCCGGTCATATATTCATCTCAATGCTGTTATTTCATTCTGAGGGAAAAGGAATATACCGTCAAACCTGCTTAAAACCGTCTCGTTCCGAGCCGCTGGGGACGAGCCAATAATCTTTGTATATTGCTGGTATTCAAGGTACTTATGGCCGCTTTGCCGCTGCGCAATCCGTTGCAAGAATTTTATTGACAAAGCTATTACCTGGGAGCATAATTCGGTCATCTACTGTATCAGCTCTCTTGGCGTCTAGATCTTGCCCGGACATATGGCAAATATCTGGTTTGCGACCTTTATATTGGCACGTCAGAAAGTGGAAAAATCGGCTCTTAAAGGAAACTTAACAAGGAGTGTAATAAATTATCATGCAAAGATTTACGAAATCGTTAAAAGGGTCTTATCGTTGGGCATTAGTATTCCTTTTCATTTTTTCAGGGCTTACGGTTTTTGGTGTTATTGCGTGGGAAGCAAGTGCTAAGGCGGAAGGGATTGCGTCGAACAAAGCGAAGTCCGGCAAGTCCGATGGTGAAAGTGGAGACCGGACCATAACGCTTGGTTCCGATTCCCGTTTACCAAATTATGATATCCGAACGGCCAAGAACGGCGAAGGAGATCAGTTCCTCGAAACCGCCCGGTCGCGGGCGAATCGAACAGCGTCGTCGGCGGCAGATATTCGGGACGCTTTCGTCCGCGGCGAAGATGCTCTGCGGGCTCGAATTCCGCATGTTAAGTTCGAATATAACGAAGATATCCGCATTCCTGAGGTGATCACGCCCGAGGTTTGGAATTCACGCGTCGAGTTTCTTTCGGCTCCGTCGACCGTGAGACGGCCAAATATCCTGCGAAACTTCGTTAAGCAGAACAACGAACTGATCGGTGTTGACGATATGCAGGCCGACTCGTTAAAGGTAACGGTTGATGCGGCGAATCCTGACGGAAACATTTCGTATGCCTATCTCGAACAGCGAATCAATGACATACCGGTATTCCGCGGCGAGATAAAAGCCGGCTTTTCGCGCAACGGACAAATGCTGCGGGTCATTAACAATCTGGCTCCCGGTTTGGACTACAGTTTATTAGCGACTGATTTTGGCGATCCATCGGCAGCGGTCAGAGCAGCAGCCGGGCATATAGACCATCAGTTAAAGATCGAGGAGCAAAACCTTAATTTAAGTAAAAGTACCGAACTAAAAGCCGTATTTGGCAACGACGATTGGGCGACGACGGCTGAAAAGATGTATTTCCCGATGGAACCCGGCGTGGCGGTTGCCGCGTGGCGCGTTTTGATCTGGGAACCTGTTAACGCGTACTACGTGATCGTAGATGCTCAAACGGGTACCATGCTTTGGCGTAAGAATATTACAGATCATCAAACCCAGAGTGCGACCTATCAGGTTTACAACAATACGAACGCCTACTTAAAATCCGCCGACAGTCCGGCGCCTTTGTCTCCGGGTCCGGTCGACCCTACGACTGGAACGCAGGGAACCGTCGGAACCAGAACAAATGTGACTCTTATCGGTAATGAAGGGCTGCTTTCGTTCAATAACAATGGTTGGATCACCGATGGTAATAACACTACCGACGGTAACGCCCTGGAGGCAGGAGTAGATCGCGTTCTTCCAAACGGGGTTGACGCCGTTCAAACAGGGGCGCCAAATCGTGTTTTCGATTCGACATGGATCCCGGCTCCAGACCCCGGCGCGGCTCCTGATCCGGTTGCCGATGCTCAATCGCAGCGAGGCGCTGTCATTCAAATGTTTTACGTGATGAACCGTTATCACGATTCTCTCTACCAACTTGGGTTTACCGAGCCGTTTTTCAATTTTCAGGCCAACAATTTCGGCCGTGGCGGTGCCGAGCTGGATCGCATCTCGGCTGAAGGGCAAGATAATACTCTGGACCCTCCCGGTTGTCCCGCTTTGCCGTGTTCCAACAACGCGAATTTCGGAACTCCCGCCGACGGTGGTCGGGGAAGGATGCAGATGTATATCTGGGACGGTCCGGCTCCCGATTATGACGGAACGGCCGATGCCGAGGTGATTATTCATGAGGCAACGCATGGGACGTCAAATCGCCTCCATGGAAACGCCTCCGGGCTATCCACCAATATGTCCGGCGGCATGGGCGAGGGATGGTCCGACTTTTATGCGGAAGCGATGCTCGCCGAGCCGGGTGATCCGATCAATGGCATTTATACGACAGGCGGCTACGCTACTTTTCAACTCGTTCCTGGATTTACCAGCAACTATTATTACGGCATCCGCCGCTTTCCACGTGCTCCCCTCACGTTCCTTGGGCCAAACGGCAAGCCGCATAATCCTTTCACCTTTAGATACGTGAATTCCAACTGTAATACTTTGATCGGAACAACCAGCTCAAATCCGCCGCCGAATAGTGCATATCCGCGAGGGCCCGTGGGCTCCGCGACATGCGATCAGGTTCATAACCTGGGTGAGATCTGGAGCAGCATGCTGTGGGAAGTGCGTAATCGCATGGTTAACAGACTTGGCTTTACAACCGGAACGACGCGGGTTTTGCAGGTCGTGACCGATGGTATGAAACTCGCGCCTGTCGGTCCGACATTTCTGCAAGAGCGCGACGCGATCATTACCGCAGCAACGGCGATCTCAGCTGCTGATGCAAACGATGTGCGCGAAGGATTCCGCGTTCGAGGCGCGGGCCTTTCTGCAAGTATTCAAAACGCTGGAACCGGAGCCAACAATACCGCGGTAACGGAGGCATATGATCCGCTTGCCGCCACAACGACGACGGTGGCTGGCGTGCCAAATCCATCAAAATTCGGAGCGAGCGTCACCGTTACAGCGACTGTTACATCGGCCGCCGTTCCCGTGAACCTTGGATCCGTGACTTTCATCGAGGGCGGAACATGTGCGGCACCGACAACCGTCCTGAGCGGACCAACCGCACTAAACGGAAGTGGACAGGCAGCGTTTTCAACATCGTCTCTCAGCGTTGGTCCGCATACGATCACCGCGTGCTACGCCGAATTCATGGGATGGGCGGCAAGCAGCGGAAGTTTCGTTCAGACCGTCAACAAAGCCGACACGACGACGGCTTTGGCTTCGTCTGTCAACCCATCCGTTTGGGGCCAGCCGGTGATCTTTACGGCAACGATCAGCGTAACGCCACCGGGATTAGGAACGCCGACCGGCAATGTTTCGTTTAGGGACAACGGCGTCAATATCGGAACCTGTGCAGCCCAAGCTGTTGCGGCGAACGTGGCTACGTGTTCGATCAGCAGTCTTGCAGTTGCAAGCCATCCGATCACAGCTGTTTATAACGGTGACGGGAATTTCAACGCCAGTCCGGCGTCGAATACCGTGAATCAGGTCGTCAACAAGGCGGACACGGCCACGACGATCACGACCGACACACCCGATCCGTCGTTCTACGGAGCACCTGTGACGGTGAACTATACGGTTCTCGCGGTTCCTCCGGGAGCAGGAACGGCAACTGGCAATGTTGTCGTGACGGTCAGCGGCGGAGCTGAAACGTGTACAGGAACTGTCGCATCGGGTTCGTGCGTGATCACCCTCACGGCTGTTGGTGCCCGCACTTTGACGGCGACATATGTTGGAGATATGAACTTCAACGGCAGTAACGATACCGAACCGCATGTGGTTATCAAGGCGAACACGACAACAACCATTACGGCAGACGTGCCTGACCCGACCGTGTTTGGCCAGAACTATACGGTGACGGTGGCGGTGGCGGTGGTTGCGCCGGGGGCGGGAGTGCCGACGGGGAATGTTACGGTTTCGGATGGGACGAATATTTGCGTTGCGATCCTGCCGGCGACAACGTGTGTGATGGC
>JBEBJB010000003.1:15000-200634 GCA_040080065.1 Pyrinomonadaceae bacterium | reverse complement strand
GTTTTTGGAACTGGGCTACGAACGGGTTTCCGAAAGCTCCCCTCCTTACGAAGGAGGGGTGGCAGCCGCTTCGGCTGACGGGGTGGTTCTCTCGCTCGCGGGGGAAACGGGCGCGGTTCCAATCGAGTACGCGGTTCGCCATCTAGAGAACCACCCCCCGGCTAAAGCCGCGCCCCTCCTTCGTAAGGAGGGGAGTGCCCAAGAAAAAAAACCGCACCTTCATCACGCCGGAGGAACCGGCGTTGGAAACCAGGATGCTTGCGCTCCAGTCAGCAAATTCCACGCCTGGCTCAAACACGTTTCGTCCAACTTCCAATGGGACAACAAGCACCATCGATACATCTGCGAACAGCTCGCCAAGGTGGATTCCGGCGAGATAAAGCGGCTGATGATCTTCGTGCCGCCGCGTCACGGCAAGAGCGAACTCGTCACCGTCCGCTACGCCGCCTGGACGCTTAAAAACGACCCCGCCAAAAACGTCATCATCGGCAGCTACGGCCAATCGCTCGCGAATAGATTCTCGCGAAAGATAAAACGGGTTTTGGGCGACGATTGGGCTTTAACCGCAGAGGCGCTGAGACGCAGAGAGGACGAAGAGGAAAGAAATAATGCGGGCGAACCAACATACACGGAACAAAAACGAGAGCACCAAGGGATTCCTCAATGCTTCTCTCCGCGTCTCCGCGACTCTGCGGTGAAAAATAGCGACGAAGAGTGTCCATTCCCATTCGTCTCTTCCCGCCCTAAAAACACCGAGGCCGAATGGGAAACTTCAAAGGGCGGCGGGCTCCGGGCGGTTGGCGTTGGTGCAGGCGTCACCGGATTCGGAGCAGACCTGATCATCGTCGACGACCCTGTAAAAAGCCGTGCCGAAGCCGAATCAAAAACCCAACGCGAAGCCGTCTGGAACTGGTTTAACGACGATCTCTACACCCGCCTCGAACCCGACGGCAAGATAATCCTCATCCAAACCCGCTGGCACGAAGACGACCTCGCCGGCCGCTTGTTGAGGCAAATGAACGAAGGCGAAGGCGAGCACTGGGATGTAATAAACCTGTCCGCCATCGCCCTGGGCGCCGGGAACGCAGCCGCCCCCGGCTGCAACACCGGTTCCTCCGGTGTGACGGCGCTCGGGCGTGAGGATCGCGAGATACAGCAGTCAACGTTCCATTTGACGGCAGCGTCGGATAACACAGGCCGCTCGATTGACCCTAAACATCATCACGCCGGAGGAACCGGCGTTGCAGGCGAGGGCGCCCGCGTTCCAGTTAAAGTCATCGGCTATCCGCGGCTGTATTCACGCCTAGCCGGGAGCGCGGCCGCCCCCGGCTGCAACACCGGTTCCTCCGGTGTGACGGCGCCGCCCAACGAGAAAGCCGATCAGTACGATCCAACATCATATTCCGGCTCGATCGACCCTAACCTTCATCACGCCGGAGGAACCGGCGTTGCAGGCGAGGGCACCTGCGTTCCAGTCAAGGATGCTCGCCCTCCAGTCGACCAGCTCGACCGCCAGCCCGGCGAATCGCTCTGGCCGTCGCGTTTTTCGATCGAAAAGCTTGAGCAGCGGCGGAAACAGCTTGGCACCTACTCTTTTTCCTCTCTCTATCAGCAGCAGCCGGTGCCGGCTGAGGGCGGAATGTTTAAACGCGAGTGGTTTGGCCGCATTATTTCGGCTCCGCCGCCGGGTTTGCGTTGGATCCGCGGTTACGATCTGGGCGTGACGGCGACGGCGGATTCTGACTACACCGCTAGCTTTCGCGTCGCGTTCGATGGTGAAGGGAATATGTACATCGACGGCGGTTTTCGGCGGCGGATGGAGTTTCCCGAGCAGCGGCGGTACATTCTCACGCGGCTCGCCGTCGAGGCAAACACCGAACACGTCATCGAGGGCACGCTTAACGGTTTGGCGGTCGTGCAGGCGATAACCAGCGAGCGTCCGCCCCGCGGCCATCTCGTTCGCGCCGTAAAAGTACGAGATCCAAAAACTTCAAGGGCCCTGGAATGGATAAACATAGCCGAACAAGGGCGTTTGCTCCTCGTACGCGGTGCGTGGAACGAGGAATTCATCGACGAATGCTGCTCGTTCCCGCTAGGGACACATGACGATCAGGTCGATGCCGTTTCACTCGCGGTCAAGGCCCGGCGGCTGGCAAGCAACCGGCTGCACAGATTTTGATCAGCCTCGCTGCCCGCCGAGCGTTATGGCGGTGAGAATGAGAGCGACGAGAACAACAACGACAATGCGAAAAATGCGCGACGATTCGAACATATTAAATAAACCCCGGCAAATAAACCGATATTCCGAGCCGGATGAAGTTACGAGATGTGGAAATTATAGACGGAAGAAGAGGAATGTCAAGAACAAAGAGCGGGTGGCAGCCGCCTCGGCTGACGTTTCCGAAAACTCCCCTCCTTACGAAGGAGGGGTGGCAGCCGCTTCGGCTGACGGGGTGGTTCTCCCTGCCGGGAACGCAGCCGCCCTCGGCTGCAACACCGGTTCCTCCGGTGTGACTGCGCAGCCCGACGAGAAAGCCGATCAGTACGATCCAACATCATATTCCGGCTTGATCGAACCGAACCGACATCACGCCGGAGGAACCGGCGTTGCAGGCGAGGGCGCCTGCGTTCCAGTCGCTCCTAACTCCCCTTCTTACGAAGGAGGGGTGGCAGCCGCTTCGGCTGACGGGGTGGTTCTCTCACTCGCGAGGGAGACAAGCGCGGTTCCAAGCGCGTACGCGGTTCGCCAATTAGAGAACCACCCCCCGGCTAAAGCCGTGCCCCTCCTTCGTAAGGAGGGGAGTGCTGAGAATCACGCCGGAGGAACCGGCGTTGGCAAGCAAGGTGCGTGCGCTCCAGTCTTACTTCCTTACCAGATCGTCCGTATACAGCTCGCGGTAGACGCGGTAGTTGTTCATCACCTTGAATACGTAGGCCTTGGTTTCGGGGAAACCAACCTCGGCGGCAAAGATCGCGGGTTCTTTGGGTTTCGAACGGTTGAGCCAGCGGGCGGCGTTGTCTTCACCACCGTTGTAGCTCGCGGCTACGGCTTCGTGCATGCCGTTAAATTGCCTGAGGAGGTCGGCGATATATTCGCAGCCGATGGTGATGTTGGTCTTTGGGTTATACAGGTCGTCCGGCTGCAGGCCCGCGTAGCCTGCCTTTTTGTTGTATTTCATCGCCGTGTCGATCACGAGTTGGAGCAGCCCGCGGGCAGCCGAAGGCGATTTCACACCGGGGCGGAAGCTGCTCTCCTGCTTCATGATCGCAAGTACAAATCTCGGGTCGATCTTTCGCGGCCTGGCGGCGGCGAGGATCTCATCGCGAAACATGACCGGGAAATCCTTAGGCGAAACCTGAGCGATCGCATTTACCTCTCCGGTTCTCGAATACCGGTCGGAGGCGAGCCCGCTGTAGTAAGAAGTCGCGCTGTCCGGGATCGAGGTGTACACGCTGACGGCTTCGACCCGCTTTCCGCTCTTTTCGAGTGCGACAGCTTTCAGGAATTTCACCTCATCGATGCTGGTCATCGAACCCGCGAATTTTGCCGAGAGCAACATGGAATCGGCTGTCGTCACAGCATCTGCCCAATGCCCGCGATAAATCTGCATCCTCAGCCGGCCGTGCAGAGCATTGGTCTCAGTCGGCTGGCCCGGGAATCTGGCGCGAGTCTTGTCAACCCAGTCATTCGCCTCGTCATACTTCCCCGCCTCGCGAAGCGCGTCGATGTTGTTCACGTAAGAACCGTCGATGCGCTCGCCGGTCGGGTACATGACGGTGTATTGCTCGTAGATCTTAGCGGCCTCGGCATTCTTGCCGATCCTCACGTTACAGGCCCCCTTGAAATAAAGCCCCTCGCGGCCGTCCTTG
Source organism: Pyrinomonadaceae bacterium (assembly GCA_040080065.1). Classification (GTDB taxonomy): domain Bacteria; phylum Acidobacteriota; class Blastocatellia; order Pyrinomonadales; family Pyrinomonadaceae; genus OLB17. The sequence goes on along the minus strand of JBEBJB010000003.1, from coordinate 196,764 downwards.
GTCGCCGGAAATTCGTGGGCCGCGCGGTCAAGAAACGGGATCGCCCTCGCATATTCACGTTCCCAGTAATACGAACGACCCGTCATGAACAACGCTCCCGAGATCGCCGGATCGCTCTGAAAAAGGTCGAGGATCTTAGTAAAATGCTCCCGCGACTGCGGAAACTGCCGGTTGTCAAAATAGATCTGCCCGCGGCTCAGATGCTCAGCGGCGGTCAATGTTATGAGTTTCCCGCCGGCATCGCGGCTGGCCCTATCCTTCTCGATCACCGCTCGCAACGCAACATCCGATGCCTGAGCCAGGATCGAGGTACACGCGAGCAAAATGGAAAAAACAACAGAAAGCAAAATCTTCATAGGCAGGCCTCGGCGGCAGTCTTTACAGATTACCGATTCTTTGACGAGAATTCAAAATTAAGGGTTGCCGTCGAAACTACTTTTCATCCGCTTTGCGGCTTTGCGTCTTCTCTTTGCGACTTTGCGGGAAATTGCTGCCGGCGTTTCCCGCAAAGCCGCAAAGGGAGGCATGCAAAGCCGCAAAGGTTAAGTTACGATCCCTATTTTGTAACAACCGTTCAACACGCTAAAATCACCCTCATGAAAATCGCACTCAACGGAGCAACCACGATGCACGCCGATCTCTCGACAGACATCCTCGCCGCCTCGGCCGCCGGATACGAGCTGCTCGAGATATGGTCCGCAAAACTCTACAAATATCTCGAAACCACAACAACCGCCGACCTCAAAGCCGAGCTCGCACAGGCTAACGTCGAACCATATTCGATCAATTCGATCGAACACATCACGTTTCGCAATGAACCCGATTACGCCAATATCAAAGCCGAATGCGAACTGCTCTCAAAGGTCGCAAGCGAGATCGGATGTCCATACATCGTAGTTGTGCCAGGCAAATTGCCCGCCGATGCTAGTAAAGAAAACATCATCGATGAATCCGTCCGCGTCCTCACGGAATTATCCGACATAGCCGGAAATCATGGCGTTTCGCTCGCTTTCGAATTCCTGGGCCAAACCGATTGCTCGGTACAAACCCTCGATCTGTGCAATGAGATCGTTGAAAAGGTTAGGCGTGAGAATGTCGGCAACGTGATCGATTCGTTCCACTTTTATGCCGGCAATTCGACCTTCGAGGCGATCGACCGGATGGACCCGAAAAAGCTGTTCATATTCCACATCAACGATGCCGAAGATCTGCCGAAAATACAGCTCACCGATGCTCAGCGTCTGTATCCCGGCACCGGAATCCTGCCGCTCGCGGAGATGAAGGAGCATTTCGACAAGATCGGTTACGACCGGATGGTGAGCATCGAGATATTTCGGCCCGAATATTGGGAGCAAGATCCATTCGAGGTCGCGGTGAGAGCAAAACTCGCAACTGAAGAAACACTCGGACTCGGCAAATACGCCGCAGGTGGTAGCTGGTAATGGATAAAGTAAAGATAGGCATCGTAGGAACCGGCTACGTCGGAAATGTCCACGGCGGCATCTGTGCTCGCGAACCACGGGCCGAAGTCGCGGCATTGTTTGACATCATTCCCGAACGAGCCCAGCAAACCTCGAAACGCATCGGCGGCAAGGTTTGCTCATCGCAGGAGGAACTCCTCGATAACTGCGATGCCGTTCTGGTGTGCGCTCCAAATAAAACGCACATCTCGATCGCCTCGACCGCTATCGATGCCGGAAAGCACGTATTCTGCGAAAAACCCTTCTCACTCGGCATCGAAGACGCCGCGTTATTACTGGAACGAGCGAATGCCAGTGAGAAGGTATTCCAGGTCGGCCATAACCGCCGGTTTGCTCCCGTTTACACAACGCTCAAAGAAATGATCGCGACCGATCCAGCCCACTCCGCTCACATCAAGATGAATCGCGGCGAGCTGAAAAATCCCGTCTGGACGGGCGACGTCAGCGTCACGGGCGGTTTTCTATACGAAACCACGATCCACTTTTTCGACATGCTGAGATTTCAATTCGGCGAGATCGAAGAGCTTGTCGCCTACGGCTCGCAGCATGAATATCCTGAGATCGACGAATTCTCGATCATCTTCAAGTTCAAAAGCGGTTTCCATTGCTCGTTCGCTTCGTCGTCGGATGCGAGCTGGCTGTTCCCGTTCGAGCGGATCGAGGTTTTTTGTCATCACAGGACGATAATTACCGAGGAGATGATTCGTGTGCTAGATTGCCGCGGAATGCACGCGGATTTTACAACCCATTCGTTCCACACATTCGAAGAAGATCACCGCCGCGGATTCCTACAGGAAGATGCCTCGTTCATCGACTGCATCCTCAACGGAACCGAACCCAAGGTGACAGCGTATGACGGTTACAAGGCCGTCGAACTGGTTGAATCTGTGTATAAGGCGATAAGAACAGGGGAAAGGATTCGGTTTGATTAAAAATTGCAAAAGCCCGCGCGTGAGCAAGGGCGATTCACGCAACCTACCCATTCGGAATTGGGAGCGGGTGAGTCAACATTTACATGAGCGATCCGCCCTTGCTCACGCGCGGGCTTTTGCAATTCAGTTCCAACGATTTCTTTGATATTATTACCGTCAAACGTCGGCTGACTTGATCTGGTTATGAATACTTGTGCGAACTGCGGAAAATTGAACACGCCGGAAACGAACTTTTGCAGGTTTTGCGGAACTAAGTTTCATATGGGCGTGCAGCCGATGCCCGCAAACCCCTACGACCACGCGGCTCCACGGCCGTACGCGTGGAAAACGGACGAATTCCAAACCCAAAACGAAGCCCGCAAAACCGTACCTGGTTTGGATCAGACCGCTCAGTTCAATCCCAACAATATCAACTATCGGCCCGCTCCGCTTGCCTACAACCAGCCGCGCCAGATCGCGCAGAGCTTCCGCTGCCCGCACTGTATGAGTACCTACATGCCGCGCATCGAACGCAAGATCTCAACCGCCGGCTGGATAACATTCGCCGTTCTGCTCGTCTTTTTCTTTCCGCTTTTTTGGATCGGACTGCTGATAAAGGAAGACGTTATGATCTGCCAGACCTGCAATACACAAGTCGGCAGCTAACGATAATAGTAGCCCTTTGGATGTTCGATCTTGATCTCGGGATTGGTACTCATCACCTGGACCTTGTGATAGCCCTTGTTCATGTGGGTTGAGAGATATGTGAGCGAGAACTGGCGATTCAGAGAGATATTAAGCTCCTTAAAGAATGGCAAATAACTCGTTGGAGCGATTGATCCTTGATAAAATGCCCGTCCGCCAGTTTCCTCTGAGATCTTCGCGAGAGCACCTTGAGCTGCGTAGATGAAGGTTGAGTTTCCGTTTTCGGTGGTTGTCGTTGGCGAGTAGAACGAATATATCGCAACGCCTTTTCTCTGTGCCTTTAAAACAGCTTGCTCGAGGTCGAAGCTCTGAGTTATCGAGGCGAGATTTGCACCTTGCGATGTGTCCAGCCCATCGGAAAATAACAAGATCGCTCGCCTTCCGGTTGGAATGCCGTCAAACCGGCCAAGAATATCCTGAACACCGTCATAAGGGCTGCGCGGAGCAAAACTAGAGCTGCCGGAAACGATCCTCAAAGATTTCGCCGCCTTTTCGCGATCATCAGTAAACCGCTGAACCACCTGCGGCGAACCACTGCGGGTGTAGGCAACCATGACACGCGTGCCTTCGGGCAATCCGCGAATGAAATCATGAAGATCGCGTATCTGAAGATTAAAGTTCGTCGCCAGATCCTCCTGTATCACGAACGCGATCGACATCGGCGAATCGCTCACGCTGCGGATCGAGAGAATTTGCTGCTCCTCTTTATCCTCTTTTACACTTAGGCGATCGGCTTGAACATACTCCTGAGCCTGGTTGTCGCGGAGTTCGGCTTTGGTAAAGATCGAGATCGGTATGATGACGGTGCGCACCTTCTGCTTCTGCTCGGGATTCTGTGCAGCGGCCGCGATAGAGAACATCGCGATCATCACAATTGTGAATAGAAGCTTCGATTTTGCCATAAGCAGGAACCCGTTCGATCAGTAGCTATTTGAATAATAATATATTTACGGAAAAACGCTAAGTTTTGTGATGCCGAAAGTCGGCGATCCGTTTCCGCACTTTTTTATTTGTTGCGCTAGACTTTAGTTTCCATGGGAATACAAGACATCACACCAGCCGAACTAAATCGCGGAAAAAAACTCGCGATCGGAGGCATTGCGACGCCGCTCACCCTAACGGGAATACCGGCGATCGCAACTTTACTGCTTGTGATTCTCTCAAGCGGCGGTCCGCCAGTCGCGGCGGTAATCTTCTTTGTCGGGATGATCGTGACCGCACTTGGTTTTATATCCGGACTGATAATCTCCGGCGTTCTGTTCGGTCGCCGAGCAAAATGGACCAGTGAAATGCGCGAACGTATCGCCGCCGACGGCATCAAGGCCGAAGAGATCGGCTGGTTCCGCCACGAGCTTAAATCCAACGAGAAACGTGCCCTCAAGGCCGTCGAAGCCCGCGACCTGCTCCTTGCCGATGCTTATCGCGAAACGCTCGCTTCGCGCCTCACGGCGACCAGGATCGTGAAATCGTCAAAACGTGAACTTCAACTTGCCAGAAAGCGGCAAGGCAATCTAAAGCAGCTCAAAAGCTCGCGTGCCGAGGAATTTCAGGCAGAGATCGCGAAGGATGTCGAAAAGATATCAAAGATAAACGATGAAGCAAAAAACATGCTCGCTGAAGCGGAATCGCGGCTCCAGATGATCGAGGCCGCCGCCAGCCGCCAGGGCGGACTTGCAGATTCGGAACTCGCATTAAAAAAACTCTCAGCCCGGTCGTCCGAACTTCCGCTTGCGTTAGAAGCAGCCAAAATGTCCGAAGAAATCCGGCTTGAATTGGAAAAAAAAGATCTCGACTAACTCGACAAAACATACCCAGCACACAAAAAAAGGCCACCCTTGTGGACAGCCTTATTTAGAAAAAGATGATGGCGAACGAGGACCGCGGAACCGTCCGGACGTATGAATTGAACCTGTTATTTACAGGTGGGTGGCTTTCTGCTCTTGCGAGCATCAGAGCCAGTGTCTATGGCGTTTGCTCTCGTGGAGAAACGCACCGAAACCGGCATTAGCCTCCCGGCATTCATATGTTGGCTCAATTGTTATATCGTCCAGTAACGAGGACCGCAGAGAAAACCTTCGCCAATTTGCATACTAGCATATTCGCGGCAAATGGGAAATACAATTCTGGCGCGAACGTGCAGTTTTAAGAAAAAAAAAGCGGATGATCCGTCATCCGCTCGTTCGTTCTGTTTCTCGGCAAAACTATGCCATCTCATGGTATTTCAGAAGCCGATCAAGGCGTTCGGAGTAATCGGCACTTCGCTTTCCAAGGTCGTCATCAACCTGCTTTAGAGCGTGCTTCGCCTGATGAAATTCATCGGCAATATGGAGGGCGGCAAGAATAGCCACCTTGAGCGAATCTACGGTCATTGTGCCCGAGGCGATCTCACGCATCTTGGAATCAACAAATCCGGCGAGGTCCTGAATATACTTGTTATCGCCGTCAGACCTGATGCTGTACGTTTGGTTATAGATCTCAACCATGATCTTCTGCTCTGCCATTTGTTTTCAGAACTCCTATCTCCCGACCGCGTCCACAACTTCGTCATCGATCAACGTAATGGCGTCAAGCATTGCCTCAACCTTAAACTGGATCGCATCCCTCTCTGACAGCATCACGGCAAGCTTTTCTTCCGCAATTTTCTTTTCAGAGATCGCCGTAGCGGCATCGCGCTTTAGAGCGTCAGCCTCGCGTTCGAGACGCTCCTTCTCGTCACGCATCTTCTTGGCGTACTCAATTGTGAGATATATCTTGTCCTCGAGATGCGAGAACTTTTCCATGCCGGTCAATGCGTTCATGCAGCGGTCTCCGATTTATTGCCTGTGGAAAACATTATGTTGAGTTTTGATCGAAACTTCAAGTAATGCGTCAGCTTTTTTCAAAATCGCGGCTTGATGCCAAGATCATTTTCGATCTGCCCGATAATTCTCTCATGCAGAACTTCAACTTCCTCTTCTACCAACGTCCGTTCATCGCTGCGGTATTCGAGCCTGACGGTTAACGAGCGCTCATCCTCCGCCAGACCTTTACCTTCGTAAATGTCTACAAATGCAACATTTCGGCAAAGTTCATTTCCATGCTCGACGATGGCCGACCGGATCGTTTCGTATTGCATCTTACGATCTACTACGAACGAAACATCTCGACTAACCCCGGGGAATTTCGCCAACGGTTTGTATGTGATCTGAACCGAATCCTCCGCCAATGCGGTTGAAAGGTTGAGTTCGGCGACATACACAGGCTGTTTGAATTTATATGTTGCTGAAATATCGTCGTTCAAACGCCCGATGAAACCGATTGTGTTTTCCCCAGCCAGGATCGAAGCGGATTGTCCCGCTCGGAGGTGCTTTACAGCGGCGGAGGCAAAATCAATGTTCGCAATTCCCGCAGCTTCCAAAGCAGCTTCGACAGCACCTTTAGCGTCATAGAAATCCAAGGGACGGCTCACCATTGCTCGGCCTTGATTCACCTCGCCGCCCGTAACGACAAGCGAAAATGATTTCTGCTCGTTCGGCAAACCGTCTTCACCAGCCTTCGTGGCGAACACCTTCCCGATCTCGAAAAGCTTGATATCGCGACGCTGATGATTCAAATTTGACCGCACGGCATCCAAAAGCCCGGAAAGCGAACTGGGCCGCATTCGGATCGCTCCTTCGATCACAGAATCCTGAAGTGTTACGTAAGGTTCCTGGACCGAATCATCCACAAGTCCGGGAATCACCTCAAACACTCCGTCGTGTTTCGTATCGATAAAGCTGTACGAAAGAGCTTCGTCAAACCCCGTATCGACGAGCGCTTGCCTGAGCCTTTTTTCTCTAGATTCAGTTGGCTGATATTCTCCCGCACCAAAGGCAGGCGGCAATTCCGATCCGATGTTGTGGTATCCCGCGTGGCGGGCAACTTCTTCAACGAGATCCTCTTCGATATGAATATCGTGCCGCCAGGACGGTACTGTAAACGTCCGCGTATCAACAGCTCTTTCAGCGGCAATTCCCAGTGCATTCAATATTCGCACGGATTCGGCGGTGCTGACCTCCAGGCCGGTCAGTCGCAAAACTGCTACGGAAATATCAGGAGATGAGACGTTATGCGGTATTCGTCTTGTCGGATAAACATCTACAAATTCACCGGCGTCGCCGCCCGCGAGTTCGCAGATCAGTTCAGTTGCCCGGTTTGACGCGGCTTCGAGATTGTCGATGTCTACGCCGCGTTCGAATCGGTAACTTGCTTCCGTCGCTAGGTTTAGCTTACGGGAAGTCGTGCGTATATTTTTCCGTTCAAAATACGCAACCTCAAGTAATACATTAGAAGTTTCGTCTGTAATGCTTGAATCCAAACCGCCCATCACGCCGCCAATAGCTGCGGCCTTTTCTGCATCGCAGACGACAACCATAGATTCGTCAAGTTTGCGTTCGACCTCATCGAGCGTAGTTATCGTCTCTCCCCGTTTTGCGTTTCGAACAATGATGCGATTCCCCGATAGCTTATCAAGATCGAACGAATGCATCGGCTGCCCAAGCTCGTGCATGACGTAGTTGGTGATATCAGCAACGTTGTTTATCGACCGTTCCCCGATCGCTTCGAGACGATCTACAAGCCATTGAGGCGACGGGCCGATCTTTACGTTCCTGATAATCCGAGCGGTGAATCGGTGGCAAAGCTCCGGGCTGTCTATGGATACAAAACTAGCAGCCGAAGCTATCGCATTATTAGTCTCATTTTCCCTAAGGCGTAGCGGAATATTCTCAATAACCCCGATCTCACGGGCCATACCGAGATGCGACAGGCAATCAGGCCGATTCGACGTCAAATCGATATCCAGAACCAGATCATCTCCATGCGCATGAATTCCCTCGACGGCTAAGCCCACACTAGTGAGCTTTTTACCAAGCTCATCAGCGGAGAGATCGATATCGATCAAATCTTCTAGCCAGTTATAACTGATGTTCATAAAATCGTTAACGAATTATCGTTCGTCTTCGAATACCTTTTCAATAGGACTTTTGCCGTCTGCTCCAAACTGCTTTGAAATCAGTTCAGTCGAGTGTTGAGGGCCGATTTCCGTTCCATTGCGATCCATTTCTACTCCGCAGCCAGAGCACGTCCAACCGCCCCATATCTCTTGTCGCATCGAATTAGGTTCCCTTAAATGTGGCACCTTAGTACCGCATTTAGGACAAGAAAGTGGGTTCAGAGTTAAACCAACCCGCCTTGATCGGCGTTCAAGAATCTCAAAGGCGACCTTCGCGAGCACAACCGCAAATCCAATAAACAGAATAAGGCCGAGTAATATCAGCACAGGGTTACTTGAACTGCTCCAAAAATCTGACGTCGTTATCGAACATTAACCGGATATCATCCAGCGAATACATCAACGCACACATGCGTTCGAGACCGAATCCGAAGGCAAAGCCCGAATAAACCGTAGGATCAACACCACAGGCTCTAAGAACGTTTGGGTGGACCATACCGGACCCGCCAAGCTCGATCCAGCCGGACCCTTTGCATGGGCGGCAGCGTTCGACTTCGAAAATGCCCGTTCCGTGGCATTTGAAGCATGAGAAATCGAATTCCGCACTCGGCTCGGTGAAGGGGAAATACGATGGCCGAAATCGCGTTATCGTATCCTCGCCGAACAAACGTTTGAGCCATTCCGTGACCGTTCCCTTCAGATGAGCCATCGTTATGCCTTTGTCAACACAAAGCCCTTCGATCTGGTGGAACATCGGAACATGGGTCATGTCAGGCGTGTCGCGGCGGAAAACCTTGCCTGGAGCGATGATCCTGATGGGCACGCCGCGTCGTTCCATCGCGCGGATCTGGACCGTCGATGTTTGCGAGCGAAGTGCAAAGCCTTCCGTGGTATAAAACGTATCTTGCGATTCACGCGCCGGATGATCTTCGGGAATATTCAGAGCGTCGAAATTGTAATAATCAGTTTCGATCTCACGATCATCCTCGATCGCATAGCCCATCGAAACGAAGATATCCTCGATCCTTTGGCGAAGGATCGTTATGAGATGTAAATGTCCGGTTTTCGGCCTTCTGCCCGGTAGGGTTACATCCAGACGCTCACGTTCTATCTTGGCATTCGAAATAAATTCATTTAGTTTGAGTTCGACAGATGCGATGGAAGAGGCGATCTCCTTTTCGACCGATTGAACCAGTTGCCCGAAGGCACCACGTTCCTCGGCGGGCAAGCGGCCGATCAGCTTCATCGTTTCGGCAATCGCCGATTTTTTGCCAGTATGGCGGATCTTCAACTCACCGACCTCACGCAATTTTGCTTCAACCTCGTCGAGACTACGACCCTCGGCCAATAGTTCGGCGTAAGGTGCAAAAGCTTGAGCAAAAGCGGCACGAACCGATTCGACCTTTTCTCGTTCTTCAGACATAAAAATACCGGTCGGCTTCGAAAGCTGAACCGAAGTGTTTAATTTTAGCAGTACAACGTATTTACGTAAAATTTCGCGTCTCGCTTTCGCGTTCGGCAAGATATCGCGAACTGAATCCGCAGCTTCTTTTGTCTGACTGCTCGCGGTGATATCATTCTATCAGCAGAGGTTATCCACGCATTAGGAGTGTCGCAAAATGAAAGCGATCGTAAAAAGCAAAGCCGAGGTCGGGCTCTGGTTAAAAGACGTTCCGGAACCCACGATCGGCATAAACGATGTATTGATCCGGATTAAACGCACCGGAATATGCGGTACCGATCTACACATATACAACTGGGATGCATGGGCTCAAAGCACCATCAAGGTTCCCACGACTTTGGGCCACGAGCTCGTTGGCGAGATCGTTGAGATCGGTTCGAATGTAAACGATTTTTATGTCGGCGATATAGTTAGCGTCGAAGGGCATCTCGTCTGCGGCCGCTGCCGCAATTGTCTCGCCGGTCGGCGATATAAATGTGCGAACACGCTTGGATTTGGGGTAAACACCGACGGCGGTTTCGCTGAATATATCGCGGTTCCAATGACCAATATCTGGAAGCATAGCCCCGATGTCGATCTTGACGTCGCCGCTATATTCGATCCGTTTGGTAATGCCGTGCACACAGCTCTGGCATTTGAGGTCTTTGGGGAGGACGTTTTAATCACCGGAGCCGGTCCGATTGGAATCATGGCCGCCGCGGTCGCCAAACATGCCGGAGCACGGCACGTGGTCATCACCGACATAAATCCCAACCGGCTCGAATTGGCAAGAAAGTTTGACGTAACAATGGCGGTTGACGTTCGCGAAAAATCAATCGCCGACGTCCAAAAAGAACTCGGAATGAAGGAAGGCTTCGATGTCGGAATGGAGATGTCGGGCAACCCGACCGCCTTCCGCGACATGCTCGCGAATATGACGCACGGCGGGAACATCGCGTTTCTTGGAATACCGTCTGACGAATTCTCGATAAACTGGAAGACCGTGATCTTTAACATGCTGACCGTCAAAGGTATTTACGGCCGTCAAATGTATGAAACCTGGTACCAAATGAGCGTCCTGCTCGAATCAGGCTTGGATATAGAGCCAGTGATCACGCACCGATATTCATACGAGGAATTTCAGAAGGCTTTTGAGGTCATGCGTGACGGAAATAGCGGCAAAGTTGTACTCGATTGGAGCGAGATGTAAACGTAATGTACGGAAAATTCCAAGATCACCTTCAGATTACGCTTGACGAGATCCGTCAGGCAGGGCTATTCAAATCGGAACGTGTAATTGAGAGCCCGCAGGAAGCACATATCGAGGTAGCGGGTGGCCGCAGCGTTTTGAATATGTGTGCTAATAACTATCTCGGGCTATCTGATCACCCGTTGATCATCGATGCGGCGAAAAAAGGGCTTGAGGAATGGGGCTTTGGCCTTTCGTCCGTTCGATTCATATGCGGTACCCAGACGATCCATAAACAGCTCGAGGCAAAGATCAGCGCGTTTCTTGGAACGGAAGATACGATCCTGTACACGTCTTGCTTTGACGCGAATGGCGGGCTGTTCGAGACAGTTTTGGGCGAAGAGGATGCCGTGATCTCGGACGAACTCAACCACGCGAGCGTGATCGACGGGATCCGTCTGAGCAAGGCCCAGCGATTCCGTTACAAGAACGGCGACATGGTCGACCTCGAATCGCAGCTTCAGGCAGCGAGTTCCGCGAGATTTAAGATGATCGCGACTGACGGCATATTCTCGATGGATGGCTTCATTGCTAAACTGCCGGAGATCTGTGATCTCGCTGATAAATACGAAGCCCTCGTAATGATCGATGATTCGCACGCCGTCGGGTTCATGGGAGAAAAAGGACGGGGCGTACATGAGCACCACCACGTGATGGATCGGGTAGATGTTATCACCGGAACGCTTGGGAAAGCGCTCGGCGGGGCCAGCGGCGGCTATACGAGCGGTAAGAAAGAGATCATCGATCTGCTTCGCCAGCGTTCGCGGCCGTATCTGTTTTCTAATTCTGTGGCACCACCGATCGTCACTGCGGCAATCGCTGCGATTGACATGCTATCGGCATCTACTGAACTCAGAGATCGCTTAATGGCAAACACACAGTATTTTCGCGAAAAACTTTCATCGATCGGCCTTCAGATTGTTCCCGGCGAGCATCCGATCGTCCCGATCATGTTCGGTGATGCTGTACTCGCCACCAAAATGGCCGAAGCGATGCTTGCACGCGGAGTGTATGTCATCGCTTTCTCGTTTCCCGTCGTACCGAAAGGAAAGGCTCGCATCCGAACGCAGGTGTCAGCCGCTCACAGCCGCGAGGACCTGGATTTCGCGGTAGCGATGTTTGCCGAAGCGAAAGCAGAATTGGGAATATGAAAAAGCATGTGACTTCATACGAAGCCTCATGCTTTAACCTATATCTTACTGATCAGAAACAGCTTACGATCGAGTCGAAAAGACAGATCTGGCTTCAGCCGAGGTAACTACAGGAATTACTTCAAAATCCATCAGATCCTTCCACTCCGCTATCCAAGCATCAAACAACGCTACATCATCGGTTTCCATCAATTGAAAACAGCGATCATAGCTGGTTTCGATCCAACTATCTACGTAATGCAAACCGTCCGGCATCATCGGGCCTTTCTCAGCAAATCGTTCATAAACGGGCCTAGCATCCCGGTTCTTGAACTGTTCAATCACCATGAAAAGCATCGGATCTCGTTAGTTATGCTGTCGCCTGTTGTTTACCGATCGCATCTTTAGCCTGTCCGACGATCGTTGCGAACGCTTCCGGTTGTTTGACCGCGAGATCTGCAAGAACTTTACGGTCCAGTTCGATCTCAGCAAGATTCAAACCATGAATGAACTGCGAATACTTGATATCGTTCAGACGGCAAGCCGCATTGATACGGACGATCCAGAGTTTACGAAAATCACGCTTTTTCAGCTTTCTGCCCGTGTAGGCGAAATTTAACGCGCGTTCGACCGACTCTTTGGCCGAGCGATAAAGCTTCGACTTTGTTCCACGAAAGCCTTTGGCTAAGGCTAATATTTTTTTGCGCTTCTCTAGGCGCTTATTTCCACGTTTTGCTCTTGGCATTTCTTCACTCCTTTCTGTTCACGGAGTCCCGCCTTTAGGCGGCAGTGCCTGCAAAGCAGGAACTCCAAACTATTAATCCCGGCCGTACGGCAACATCTTCTCGACGCGTTTCTGATCGCCTTCTGACACCAATACATCGATGTCGAGGTTACGTTTACGTTTGGCCGTTTTTTTGGTCAAAATGTGTCGAGCATGGCTGTGGCCGCGTTTGAATTTACCCGACGCCGTCGAGCGAAAACGCTTTGCCGCACCTTTGTGTGTTTTTAATTTTGGCATTACCTTTCTCCTGTTAATCTCTTACGCACACTGATCTGATGCAGTGCTTAAAATATTTCGTCGTCGTCTTTGGGCTCCGGTTTCGGTGCCTTCACCTTTTGTTCCTTCGGAGCCTTTTTAACTTTTGGTGCCACATCATCGGCTTCTATCGAATCGGTCGTAGAAACTTTCTTGGCATCGGCAACCTTTGCCTTTTTCGGGTTAAAGATGGTGAACATCTGGTAACCCTCCATCTTTGGATAAACTTCAACGTCTGCAAGTTCCGCGAGATCCAAAGTCAATTTTTTTAATATCTTTGCCCCGAGTTCCCGGTGCGTCATTTCGCGACCGCGAAATGCGATCGCGGCTCTCACCTTGTCGCCCTCGCCGAGCCACTGCTTGGCGTGTTCCATGCGATAGTTGTAGTCGTGATCGTCCGTTCCCGGCCGAAACTTGATCTCCTTGACCTGCACGGTGACCTGTTTCTTCTTCGCTTCGTGGGCACGCTTCTTTTGTTCGTAAAGAAACTTACCGTAATCAATGAGCTTGCAAACCGGCGGCTTTCCGTTCGGAGCGATCTCGACGAGGTCAATGCCCCGATTTCTCGCTTCCTGGATGGCATCGCGCGTGTCCATAACACCCAAGGTTTCGCCGTCCTCAGTAACAACTCGTACTGACGGGACTCTGATGCGTTCATTCGTGCGATGAAGCGGCTCACGAAAACGCGGCTTAAATCTGTTTCCACCAAATCTTCTAGCGATAGTTGCCTCCTAAGTTTATTAGCGATCTTAGAGACTACGCTGCAATTTCTGCTGCGTGATCATCCCTTTGAACTCTTCCAACGACATCGCACCGATGTCTCCTTGCTTACGCTCGCGAACAGCGACCTTATTGCCTTCCAACTCCTGATCGCCGAGGACCAGCATGTACGGAACCTTCTGCATCTGAGCATCCCGGATCTTCGCCCCGATCTTATCGGATCTGGTGTTAGATTCTACCCGAAAACCGGCGTTTCTCAATTCCGTGGCAACGTTGTCCGCATATTCGTTGATACGATCGGTGATCGGCAGCACCGCAACCTGCACTGGAGCGAGCCACAACGGGAACGCACCCGCATAGTGCTCGATCAGAACTCCAAAGAACCGCTCGATCGACCCGAACAAAGCCCGGTGGATCATATATGGCCGATGCTTGAGATTATCGTCGCCGGTATATTCAAGTTCGAAACGCTCGGGCAAATTGAAATCAAGCTGGATCGTTCCTAACTGCCAAACACGGCCGATCGCGTCTTCGATTTTAATGTCGATCTTCGGCCCATAAAATGCGGCTTCGCCTTCGATACGTTCATATGAGATCTCTCTTTCGTCCAATGCACTGGCAAGTTGCTTTTCAGCGTCAGCCCAATCTTCGTCAGTTCCGAGATATCCTTTATTCTCCGCACCGCCTCGCACCGAAAGCTCGAACCGCACCTTATCAAAACCGTACGTCTCAAAAACCTTTATCGCAAAATCCAAACAATCCGCAACCTCGGTGTGAACCTGATCCGGTCGAACAAAAAGGTGTGCGTCATCGACCGAAAATCCACGAACACGCATCAACCCATGAAGCGTCCCGCTCAGCTCGGCACGATAAACCGTTCCCATTTCCGAATAACGCTGTGGCAGATCGCGGTACGAACGCGGGCTCGATTTGTAGATCCCGATATGGAACGGGCAATTCATCGGTTTGAGCCGATATTCTTCGTCCTCTATGCTCGTCGGAGCATACATCGAGTCCGAATAGTTGCCTTCGTGGCCGCTGGTAACCCAAAGCTGACGTTTCGCGATGTGCGGCGTAAAAACAAAGCTGTACCCCCGCTTCTCAAGTTCTTCCTTGAGCAAACGTTCCATCTCGTTGCGGATAATCCCGCCTTTTGGATGCCAAAGGATCAGTCCCTGGCCATAATCATCCGAGATCGAAAAAAGGTCGAGTTCGCGGCCGAGTTTTCGGTGATCGCGCTTCTCTGCTTCCTCACGCTGCTTCATCCAGGCATCAAGCTCATCCTGGGTCGCGAATGCGGTGCCATAAATACGCTGCATCTGATCGCGTTCCGCATCGCCTTTCCAGTAAGCTCCGGAAATCGCCAAAAGCTTGAAAGCCTTAAGCTTTCCGGTGTGCTGAACGTGCGGCCCCAGGCAAAAATCGATAAATGGTGAACCGTCGATATGATAGATCGTGGCCGAGCCGGCAACCTTTTCGTCAATAAGTTCGCACTTGAGCGGCTCGTCGCGGCCTTTGAAAAGTTCGAGGATCGCAGCCTTCTCAACAACCTCACGACGATAGCGAAGGTCGCCCTTTGCCATCTGCTTCATCCTTTTCTCGATGACCGGCAGATCGTCTTCGGTTAGATTTCGCGGAGCGATGATGTCGTAATAGAACCCGTAACGCGGATCTTCCATCAGTGCCGGGCCGACGCCTAGCTTCGTTCCCGGGAACAGATCGAGAATCGCCGCCGCAAGTAGGTGCGCGGTCGAGTGGCGGATAACCTCAAGCCCGTCACGGGAATCGCTCGTGATCGCCTCGATCGATAGAACCTCGTCAGTCTCCGTCAGTTCCCTGTTCAGATCGACTTCTTCGCCATTGACCTTGGCGGCAAGCGATTTCTTCAGCACGTCGCGGTCGAACGCCTTAATGGCATCCAGAACCGTCGCCGGAACAGGAATTGACTTCTGCTCGTTTCCGAATTTTACGTTTAATTCGCTCATTTTTTTGTAAATAGTTAGTTGCCGACCGCAAATAGAATTTCTCTATTGACGCCCATGCAAATCAGTAACAACGACAATTTGCTTGCCGCTCTCACCATTTCCTATTTACTGATAACGATTTACTCGTTCGTCCTACTACTAAATAGATTTGATCCGATAAGAGCGACTTTGCTTTGCAGTTTCCGAAGAAACTGCTATTGTCACGCCATTAGAAGCGTGTCGTAGTAGTTATAAAAACAGCAAAGTTCTTAATTAGCATCTTATCGAAAAATATAAATGGTAGTCTCTAGCAGACTCGAACTGCTGACCCCTACCTTGTCAAGGTAATGCTCTACCAACTGAGCTAAGAGACTACACCTCGCGGTTTCTTACGAAAAGCGAACCTAAAGAATGCCAAAGAGCTGTTAGAGTGTCAAGTCCAAAATGGCCGCAGTTACATCGTCGGAAGCCAGGCAAGACTCATAAAAGCCTTGTTACTTGACCATCATCGTCCTCTTTAGGGAAGAGCTCGACTAGCCTGTCCCCGTCATCTAGACAATAGAACATGTCCGCTTCGTATTCGCGGTTGCATTTCCGACAAAGATGGCGTTTGAAGTTGCCTATCGGAGGATGCTGCGGACCAGATCGCCCGAGAAAACTATTGACCTCGGTCACAAACTTGGCCCACGCCGGTTCATGTCTGAGCAAGAGGTGGTTCGCACTCTCAAGCGGGACGAACTTGGCGTTTGGGATCATGGAAGCCAGCTTTCGGCCTTCGTCAAAAGGAACAAGCGAATCATATCGCGAATGAAGGACGATCACCGGAACCTTTATATCAGACAATAGATTCGCGACGTCAAGATCTCCGATAGCTTCAAAAATGCGGGCCGCGTTTATTCCGGATACGGACTGCTTTTGCAGCTCATTGAATGATCTAAGCTCTTCAGTATTCCCGTCAGGTATGCACATCGTCGTAAACAACTGGCGGGTCGCCGGATTTCTGCTGTCCCATCCCTGCCTTATCAGCGCCAATTGAGCCTGGCGTTTCTCCAGATCCTCCTGAGCTAAATTGCCCTTTTTCCACCCGGTTGCGAATGAGCCATACAGAATTAGATGTGAAACCTTTTCCGGGAACCGAACAGCGTAAGCAATTGCAACCGGTCCGCCTTGTGAGATCGAAAGTAGTGGAAATCGATCAACGCCAACAGCATCAATAACGGACTCGAGATCATCTACAAACGCATTAAGAGTAAAGTCTTCGACATTCCGATCGGAGAGTCCCGTTCCGCGTTCGTCATATCGAATTACCCTTTGATCCCGCAGAAATTCATCGAGCCAATGACTCCAAACCGGGCTGATCCAGTCCAATTCAAGGTGATTTAGCCAATTCGCCACCTTAACGAACGGAGATCCCGATCCTACCGCGGCATACGCAATACTCAGATTGTCGTTTGTTTTGCAGAATCTGATCTCTTGTTCCATAAGTTGATCAAGCTACGCCCGAACAAAACCGGTGCATCCCAATAGCCACAAGCTTCGTCGTACGGTCATCCACATCGTATTTTGGGTTCACCTCGCTAAACTCAATAATTTTCGTATTGGCGAGCGAAGCGGCGTACTTCACGAGCTGAATAAATTCTCCTGCTCGCAATCCTAATGGCGATGGGTCGGACGTTCCCGGGGCGTCGGCCATTCTCACAACATCCATATCGAATCCGAAAAATGTATTCAGGCAGGAACTGTGGCCGATGAATTTTGCCCGGATTTGCTCCTTTAGCTCAAGATCCGCCTCGGCGCGTGAACGCAAGATCTCAAGACTAATTCGATGCACACCAAGGCCCCGGATATACTCATAGTAAACCGGCGAAGTCAGATGGGTTTGGTATCCGGCCTCGTAAAAATAGGTTGGTTTCAAATAACCTTCGTCCAGAAGCTGGCGATACTGTGTGCCGCTGTTACGCTCATCGGCGAGCCTCACATCGAGATGAGCGTCAACATTCACGCCGATCCACCACTCAGGACCAAACACGTCAGCCATCGCGACGCCGTCAGGGTACGAGATGTCATTTCCGCCGCCGAGAACGATCACCCTCTTTCCATCGCGCAGAATCTGCGATACAACCTGCGTGTGAGTATCGTGAGTCTCCTCTAACGTGCTGCCGAGGGCAACATCGCCCAGGTCAAAGATCTTCTTCTTAATATTGAACGTAGTAAGTTTATAGAACTGCTTACGGATCGCGTCCGGGGCTTCGGCCGAGCCGACGCGACCGCTATTTCGCCGCACGCCCTCGTCCTGGGGGCAACCTAGAATCACGATGTCAGCAGTTTGATAGTCCTCGCGATCGGAAAGAACAATCTCGCCTATTCGTGGATCGTTCACGTCACCGCGACTGAAAAACAGCCTGTCATCGGGGCGTGTCGTCAAATCAAATATATCGGTCATAACTATATCTTATACCTAAAAAAGCTCGTTAGAAAACATACGGGATCACGATTGGAACGGTTGAAATGAGAACAGAAATGCAATGCCTTGCATTCATTCACTCGACGCGGAGCCGAATCGCATCGGTGGCTCGTCTCACGTATATTGCGGACAATTTTCCTTGACGTGAATAGCCATTTGGAACGACACTAAGAGAAATATCCGTTTTCTCAACCTTGGCATAATGAATCGAACTACGCATTTCGCATTATTCATCCTGGCTATGCTGACGTTCAGCTACGCGGCACGTGCCCAGGCAGACGATATTTGCTCTGAAGCTGGACTCTATCCCGGTCTTGACTCGCCTTTCGCCCATGTTCCCTACGTTTTTGGCAAGGTCGTTCTGCAAGGCTTCCCGTCCGCTAATAAACCGCCAAAAATCGCCGTTATTCTTTCCGACGGAAGACAAGCGGCTGAGCGTTGGTTTGTAAATAGCTCCGGAAACTACTGTTTCAAGCGAAAGGCAAACAGCACCACACTCGTGGTTGAGGTCGACGGCAAAGAAGCCGCCCGTAGATCTCTTCCCTCTTTCGGCTCGTCCCAACAACGTGAGGATTTCGAAATTTATGCGGATAAACCACAACAAATCAGATTCCCGGCGGTGGTTTCGGCCAAATTCACGCATCCGGTAAACCCGAAGACGACCGACCTTTACAAAAAGACAGTTGAGGCGGAGATAAACAAGGAGCCTGCGAAAGTTATTGGCTATCTGAAAGAGATCGTCGCCATTGACCCTGAGGATTTCATTGCCTGGGCAAAGCTTGGAGCATGGCATTTCGCTCAGATTGCTTATCCTGAAGCAGACGCAGCGTTCCGCAAGTCGCTCGAACTCAAGGTCGATTACACTCCGGCTTGGGTGAATGTAGGCCAGCTCAGAACTACCCAAAAGCAGTACGAAGCGGCGATACAGATCCTGAAACACGCCGCCGGGCTCGACCCAACCGCCGCCCGCACCTTCCAGTTGCTCGGCGAAGCTTACCTGCTTGCCCGTCAAGGCACGCTCGGAGCGGAAGCCCTGAACACCGCCATCAAACTCGACCCGATAGGTATGGCCGAATGTCATCTGCAGCTCGCTCATCTCTACCAACTGGCAGGTGCAAAGGCTCAGGCCGCAGCCGAATATAAGCTCTTTCTCGGAAAGGTTTCGGACCATCCCGATAAGAAGAAATTCGAGAAGTTCGTTAAAGAAAATCCATAGATCATTCAACTTTTTCGGCGTTTGGCTACCCTGATCTATGAACTTGATGCGAACAGCCAGCAGATGATATTTGCCGCGAACCGGTGAGATTGACCGCGATAACCGATTGGCTCCCTATGTTTATGGACGGGTTCTTATTGAGGGAGTGAACAAAGATGTCAAACCGCCTCGTTTCACGGTCATTTGCTCCCGACACTCTACAGCCCGAAACTCGTCAAATCCCTCGGCAAATCTGGTAGCTATTCCTTCGCCGATCGTTCATTCTGACCGATCTAGTCATTCATCCTGACCCAATTCCCTCCGCCACATCCTACGCAATTCTGCTTAACCCGTTTTGTTACTGCATTTAGCTCACTGGCACGCACGTTGCAATTGGCTATGTCAACACGGCTACGGACGGACCTAGGTTAGGTTGTTTTCTATTACTATTATGTTTACCGAAATTCCTTTAAAAAAGTATCTGCCACCCTTGTGCTTTTCGCTTTGTCAGTCCAGATGGTTTCGTTTACAGTTTATGGACAGTCTTCTATTGGCGACAAAACGGAAGAGATTGCGGCCGCGGACCAAGTCAGCCGGACTGACGAGACTCCGCAGAGCAAGATCGCTCCCGATCTATTCGAGATCTCCGACGCTGCGCTTAGAGGGGTCGGTTCAGACGCGAGTCAAAAGGTAATCATCCAGCTCAAGCCTGAGACGGCGATTGACGATTCATTTGGCGACATTAATGCATCGGACAACACAAGGCTCCTTTCCAAAGAGGTACTCGCGAACACCGAAAAGGCCGGTATCCTGGTTACTGATATTGCAGGAGTCGGTGGCTTCGTCAAGAAGTCGTTTGTAAATGTTGGAATGGTAAGCGCCGAGCTGCCTCTGTCGCAGATCAACGAGCTTATCAAATCGGAAGGAGTTGCCTACGTTTCGCCGGACCGTGAGGTTACGTCATCGGGACATATTGCCTATACGAGCGGTGCGGAGGTTGCATGGCCGGCGACCAATAACACCAACAGTAATGCAAATGGGAAAGGCGTGGGGATTGCCATTCTCGATAGCGGCATCGACTCTGGCCATAACCTATGGATCGGATCGGCGGGCACCAGCCGGGTCAAATACAGCAAGGATTTTACTGGTCAGAATGTCACGACCGACAAATTTGGCCATGGCACACATGTCGCTTCACTAGCGGCGGGCGGATACTATTTCGGATGGCAGTATAACGGGATCGCGCCTGACGCGAATCTGATCAATCTCCGTGTCCTCGACGATAAAGGTACGGGAACGTCAAGCAATGCGGTGGCTGCTATTGATTGGGCAATTGCCAATAAGGCGACCTATAACATTCGCATTATCAATATGAGTCTTGGCACGCCGCCGAAGGACAGCTACCTCAATGATCCGCTTTGCAAGGCAGCTCGTCGTGCATATAATGCCGGAATCCTGGTCGTTGCTTCGGCAGGAAACAACGGCAAGGATTCGAATGGCGTGAAGCTCTATGGATACATCAATTCACCTGGAATCGAGCCCTCTGTCCTGACGGTGGGTGCCGCTAACACATATGGAACGACGGAGAGAACTGATGATTCGGTTACGGCCTATAGTTCTCGCGGGCCGACACGCGGATATACTACGAGTAACGGCGTCAAAAACTACGACAACCTCATCAAACCTGACCTCGTGGCTCCCGGCAACAAATTGATCGGGGCAAAATCGGCAGGACAGACAGGAAACGCAAACAGCCTTATCGTCAAGTACCCAACCTTGAACGTTAACGACGGTTCTAATACGCAGAGTGGAGTTATGTACCTATCTGGCACCTCGATGGCAACCCCGATGGTTTCGGGTACCGCCGCGATCCTGTTTCAATCGCGACCGGACCTCACGCCTGGGCTGGCCAAATCGATCCTGATGTACACGGCTCAGCCGATCAGGAACGCGAACACACTCGAACAAGGTGCCGGGCTTCTAAATGTTAAAGGTGCCGTTGAGGTACTGAACCTCCTCAAACCAAATGCGGCGACTCTGGCCAATGGTACGGCGATGCTGACTGGAACGCTTACGAATCAATTCGGGACCGGACAATGTTCGATTATCCATTTTGATTACTCAAATTGTGTGCCGTGGGGCAAAGGCGTAATTACTAATTACGGATTTCTTTATGGCGACGTTCTGATGACAAAAAAGCAGGGCATCTATTCGAGCGGCGTCCTCGTTGGTGACGGAACGGTCATGTCGGGAACCTCGCTAATTCGCTCAAGCAGCTTAACGACAAGCGGCGTGAACGTCTATCAGGGAGCGATAAAGATTAACAGTAACGGTGTCCTTGTCGGCGACGGCGTGATGTTTTTAGCGGCCTCGTCAATGGGTAGCGATCTCGTTGGCAATGGCGTATTAGTCGGTGACGGCGTTCTCGTTGGCGACGGAGTTTTGGTCGGCGACGGAGTCCTGGTCGGTGACGCGGCAGTCCTGGGCGACAATACCGCTTGCATGCAGCCTGAGTAGCTCGTCGTCTGGAAAGCCGAGATTGTCCGCGTGCGATTGGTCGAGTAGTATTGCCCAATTCACCTTTGACCTATCTCGCAAATACCTCTACCAATCAACGCATTTATGGACGGCAAAACACCTTATTCCTATGACCAACCTGGCCTTTTCTCATTTGGTAAGGCCGTAAACAGGCGGTTATGCGCAAAATGTGGCACGTGCCACACTTTTCTAGTGCCAATTTGAACCGAGCATGATTTTGCACTTTTTTTCACCCCCCCCACAAACGGATCGAGGGCTGCTAAGTTAAATTAGATAGAACTGCTCACTTAACCGGCACAGCCGTCGCTTTGGCGTTATAAAACGCGATGAAATCCTTCGTGATATCCGTACTGTCGCCAACAAATAACAACACGCCTGTCTCAGCCAGCTTGCTGGCGTCGAAAATGGCTCCGTAGTTATTCTTTTTGCCGTATTCGGCGATGGCTTTGCCGATGTCGAAGGTGATCGGGCCGATCACGATTTCGCGGCGGCGATTGATGTCTGCCTCGACATCCACCTTTTTACGGGTCAACGATCGCTCCAGAGCCTCGCCTTCCTCCTTCTTCGCCTGCAATGCCGCCTGGTTAGCTGCCGTCACGACCGTTTTCTGAAGCTCCGTCGCGATCACCACGAGCTTTGCCGTGCCGTCCTGCAACTCCTTGATGTCCCTGGCAAACTCGCCATCGATCTGCTTCTACGCCGCCAAAAGCTTTGTGATCCCCGCCTTCTCATCATAAAAACGCCGTATTGATCAAAACACTCTTAGCCACCACCTGCCCCGAAACCGCCAACGCCCCACCCACTAAAAACACAGCCACTGCAACAAACCGATAAAACTTGAACATGAGAATTCGCCTTAATTTTTAAGTCAGATCTGATGATTGTTGGAGATCTAAGGATGGGAAAAAGTTGTATTATTGCGTCCTAATAACCTAAATCTAGTATTCGTCGCGCGGAGAAGCTTTGCTTTTACGGGGAACCCAAAATCAAAAAATCGATGAGCATCCTGAAAGACTTCCCCGAGAGTAGCCTAAGTCGTCCAGTTTAATTGCCTTCCCGTTCTCTTACCTTTGGTCGAAAAATTGTAAGCCTTGGGACGGTATCTTTTAGTTGTAAAATTGCCATTCAAGAAGGAATTATTCTGACATTGAAAGGTAGTTCCACGAGGATCCTCGTTACTAAGATAGAGCATAAATTGAAATCCGTGAAAATAGACGAACGACCCAGAATAGACTTGCGTGTCAGTGTCTATATACGGTCTATGTTGTATGAGGTGTTCTCGGGTGGATTCACTGTTATCCATGTTCATCGCATACAGGCCCATCGGTTGCTTAAACGTCTCTGTTCCGAAAATGACATTCAGAATTGAAATCGGTGGGGCAGAAATCAAATTCCCCTGATCAAAAAAAATATCTTTCCTAACAGACTGTAAACTGCCGATTGCAAGTTTGGCCAGATACTTCTCCAAGACGTGTCCGTTCAATGTTACTCTTTTGGTGCTCCAAACACTGCTTCGCTTCAGTTTCGATCGCAGTTTCTGTACCGAGTAGAGCTGCATGATTGATTCCGAAAATCGTATCCCTTCCGAGTCGAGGTACGAAAGAGCAGAGTTGTGGTGTGTACACAGCATTCTTTGGGCAAGGGATTTAATAGGCACCGATACCTTCTGTCCTACCTTCAACCACGGGGCTTCGTCCACCTCCACTAATGCCCCATCCGGATAAAGGCCGCGGGAGAGTGGATGCCCTAAACTTAACGTAGAGGAACAATCACCCAGTTTTCGTGCATAACATCCTTTCATCCTAAGTTAAGTTGGTTCGAGTTCGCCCGTTGATAATCAATCGTCCTGACTATATCATGCTGAGTTGGAAAAATATTGATTGTCAAAGACTGTCTCGCCTTCGTCATTATTGAGCGATCCGCTCGGACCTGGCCATCAATTCCCCCAAATATTTCCCCCAGATCGCGGGCAGCGTGTGGGTTCCGTGGCCTCGGGTTTCGTCGGTTATGGGTAAGAGAACCGCGCGGCCTTGTTTTACTCGTTTGATGCGGTCTTCGAGGATGCCGAGTTCGGGTGGGTTTACGGCGTCGTCGGCTGAGTTGATGGCGAGGAGGTGGGCCTTTATGGTTTCGAGTTTTGGTTCGGGGTTGTAGTCGCGGGAGGCTTCGAACTGGTAGAGCATGTCGTTGGCGTCGGTGGTGGCGAGGCGCTGCTTTATTTGCTGGTCAAATGTCGTGTCGGCGGCGGCTTTGGTCGGCATCTGTTTTTGCATCTGGAGCGGCGCGCTGCCCATCATGATGAGCGTGTAGATCGCGGTGGTGAGGCCCTGGACGGGTTGGGTTTTGTATTCGCCATTCGTCCACGCCGGGTCGTTACGGATCGGGTCGATGACCATTCGGCGAAAGAAACGGTTGCGGCCCGCGATCTCGACCGGCAGGCTCGCGAGCGGCATGACGGCGTCCATAAAATCAGGATACATCTCAGCCCACAACCACGAATGCATCCCGCCCATCGACGTGCCCGTAACGAGCCGCAGATGATTGACGCCGAGTTTCTCGTTCATCAGACGATATTGGGCGTTGATCATGTCGTGATAGCAGTAACGCGGGAATTTGGCGTGCAGCCCGTTGCTCGGCTTGCTCGAAGCCCCGTGGCCGATGTTGTCGGGGATGATGATGAAATATTTCTCAGCATCGAGAAGCTGCCCTTTGCCAAACAGCACGCCCGCAAACCCGCGTCCCAAAAACTGAGTATGAGAGCCGCCCGTGCCGTGATTGATGATCACGGCATTAGAAACCCGACCACTACTGTCTTTGCGAGGCGAGCCAAACGTCACATAATGCAGCTTCAATTCCGGCAAAGTCTCGCCGCTTTCAAATTTGAAATCTTTGATAAAGAAGTCACCGCCCGTACCCGAAAGCTGCGGAGTTAGCGCCGGTGTCGGCGAGGTTTGCTGAGACAAAGCGCCGGCAGCAAAGACGACCAGAGCGCCAAAAGAGGCGCACAAAGCACGGAGTTGTTTTCTCATAAATTTACCTTTATACGCTGAGCGAATAATACACCATTTACGAGTTATTCTTGAGTTGGTTCTTGGAGAGTGAACGAAAAACAGCAGGGCCGGTACAAAGCTGAGGAAACAATGAATAACTCCAACTTTGCCCCACAAAAAAGTAGATCCGGCCCTGCTTGGGTTGAGGAAAGGTTTAATGGCTGTGGAAATCCGAAAAAAATGTTGGGTTAAGCGTTCAGCAATTGGCGGTCGGCTAATAGCCTTTTCAATCCATACTGCCCAACTAGGAATCGATATATCCGTCCTCGGCGTCACGAGCCTCGTCGCGGGAGCGGCCGTCGGCCATCTCGTACCAGCGTTTGTAACCATGACGAGCGAGACCCCAGGCTTCGCGGCTGATGTGTTTGATTATCTTTTCTTTTATTAGGCGGCGGTCAACGAGCCCCGGGCGGCTGAGCAGGAAAATCGCGTCCTCCTGATCCTTAAATCGGCCAGCGATGAATTTGAGAATGACGAGCCATTCCGGCGTGAGAACCGGAACATCATTGATCTTTACGGCCTCGCTTAGTGCGACCTGGAAGAGCTTCTTGAACGAATCATTCCGTAGGATCCAGTCTACAAATACATCCCGTTTGGTCGTTTTAATGCTGTAACGTTCCCCGCCTTGCCGGAGCTTTCCCTCGCTTTCGAGGGGCAGGAGTTTGTTTGAGATCACGTCGACATCCTTTGTATTGCGGTCGCCACCGTATAGCGCAACCGCAATGCCTCCTACTAGAGCCCAATCGACACCGTTAGCCGCAGCGATCTCGCTGACAGCCAAGATCGCTTCTTTTGCGGATTCTGTATCGAGAAGGTCTATGTCTAGCGTCATATGGCTTCCAATATTATTTCATTCTTAATCTTTGTCTTTCGGCGTCAGGCTGATCAGTCCGTGGTCTGATTCGTAGCGTTCCTCGTCTTCAATGTCCCTGCCTCGAGATTTTCGCCAATCGAGCAAGCGCCGATTTAGCGGTGTCAGAACTACCAAAATAATACCCGCCAACACTAAGGACATCAGGCTTTTTCCTGTCAAAGACGCTACCGGAAATGATGAGTACCCGCCGAGAGCGATGATATCGTTGGCAAAATAAACAAACGGGAACGCGATCACATAGGCTACAAACATTAACGTGCTTTTTCGCATTATATTACCTCATGGGAATCTTAACATCATTATTTTCGGCAAAATCCCTCGCTTCGCCGTACCCTGCATCGACGTGCCTGATCACGCCCATTCCGGGGTCGGTTGTTAGGACGCGTTCGATGCGTTTGGCGGCCTCAGGAGTTCCATCAGCGACGATCACCTGGCCGGCGTGGAGGGAATAGCCTATACCGACGCCGCCGCCGTGGTGGAGTGAGACCCACGTTGCGCCGCCCGCGACGTTGATCATTGCGTTGAGATAAACCCAATCGGCAATGGCGTCGGAGCCGTCTTTCATGGATTCGGTCTCGCGGTTTGGCGAGGCGACGCTGCCGCAGTCGAGGTGGTCGCGGCCGATCACGATCGGGGCTTTTAGCTCGCCGCTCGCGACCATTTCGTTGAGTTTAAGGCCGGCTTTGGCTCGAGCTCCGTAGCCGAGCCAGCAGATGCGAGCCGGGAGGCCCTGAAACTCGACCTTTTCCTGAGCCATCGTCAGCCATTTGGCAAGATGGTCGTCTTCGGGGAAAAGATTCATGATCGCTTCGTCGGTTTTGTAGATGTCCTCTTTGTCGCCCGAAAGAGCTACCCAGCGAAACGGGCCTTTGCCTTCGCAAAAGAGCGGGCGGATGTACGCGGGGACGAAACCGGGATAGTCGAAGGCGTTCGCGACGCCGTTGTCTTTAGCTCTTTGCCGTAGATTATTGCCGTAATCGAAAACGATCGCCCCACGACGCTGGAATTCGAGCATTGCCTCGACGTGTTTCGCCATGCTATCCATGGCGGCTTGTTCGTACGCAGTTTGATCGCGTTTGCGAAATTCAGCAGCTTCTTCAACGTTGTAGCCGACCGGGATATAGCCCATCAGAACGTCGTGAGCCGAGGTTTGATCGGTGACGACGTCGGGAATCACGCCGCGTTCGAGCAATTGCCAGTGAACCTCGGCCGCATTGCCACACAGTGCGATAGACATAGCCACCTTATTTTCAACGGCTTCGCGAGCGAGAGTTAATGCATCGTCTAAATCTTTCGCCGCGACATCTACCTGTTTCAACTGCAAACGGCGCTCGATTCTCCACGGATCGACATCAACGAGCAGCCCGACACCGCCATTGAAGGTAATCGCCTGTGCCTGCGCACCGCCCATTTCGCCGAGACCGGCGGTCAAGACGAACTTCCCTGCCAGATTTCCCCAACCATGTTGGCGCGCAAGCGAGCCGAAAGTCTCGTAAGTTCCCTGCAAAATTCCCTGCGTGCCGATGTAGATCCAGCTTCCCGCGGTCATCTGCCCGTACATCATCAGGCCATCGCGTTCGTATTGGTCGAACTGCTCCTGCGTGGCCCAATGCGGAACGATGTTTGTATTTGCGATCAGGACCCTCGGAGCGTCGGTGTGGGATTTGAAAACGCCGACCGGTTTTCCCGATTGGATCATCAGCGTTTCGTCCTCATTGAGTTCACGCAGGCACTTTAGGATCGCGTCGAATGATTGCCAATTCCTCGCCGCTTTGCCCCGACCGCCATAGACGATCAAATTGTCCGGATCGAACGCAACGTCCGGATCGAGATTGTTCTGGATCATGCGGTAGGCGGCTTCGATCAGCCAGTTTTTGCACGAAAGCTCCATACCTGTCGGAGCGTGTATCTCTCTTTTCATAAAGTGTTATCTAACCTGTTTTGAACTATAATAGCGTCAATTTTGCGCAAACGAAATTTGAGAACAGGTTAATACATGACCGAAAACCAACAGCAGATCGAACGTCTCCAGACGCGTCTTGACCGCCTGGTCAGAACCCAGATCGATTTCCAGCGAGAGGTCAGCCAGATACGCTCCGAGCTTGAACGGCTGCGCGGCGCGAAGGAGGAAATTCCTATCACGCAAAGATTGCCGCCTCCGCCTCCGAGAACTGAGCCTCAAAGACCAAGTGCATATGAACCGCCGTTCCAACCCCGTACGGATCCACACCCACCAGCATTCGAACCGGCTGAAAACAAACAGGGCTCATTTTCGGCGAAGGCCGATAATATTGCGGGTTCTGCTCGGGGTGATTTCGAAAAGTTCATTGGCGAAAATCTACTCAGCAAGATCGGCATCGTGATCCTAATAATCGGAGTCGCCATTGGTGCAAAATTCGCGATCGATCAAGGGTGGATCAGCCCGCTGGTGCGAATCGTGTTCGGGTATGCGTGTGGGCTCGTGTTGTTTGGTTTTGCGGTCAAGCTGCGAGCAAAATACGAGACTTTCAGCTCCGTGTTGATAAGCGGCAGCCTATCGATACTCTATTTTGTAACCTATTTTGCGTATGCGCTTTATCAGATCTTTGGCCAATTGACTGCATTTGGGCTGATGTTTTTGATCACCGCTGTGACTGTCGCGGCGGCTCTGAAATACTCAAAACAGATCATCGCCCATCTTGGCCTTGTTGGCGCCTATGCGACGCCATTTCTATTGAGCGATAACAGCGGAAACTACCGTGTTTTATTTACTTATGTCGCGATCATTAACGTCGGTATCCTTGCGGTCTGCCTCACACGGTATTGGAAGCCGTTGTTCTATTCGTCATTCATTGTAACGTGGCTGATATTCGGCGGCTGGTTTGTGGATCGCTATGCCGATGCGACACATTTTTCGCTGGCCCTGACCTTCGCGACCATTTATTTTCTTATCTTTTATTTTGCGTTTGTTGGCTACAAGTTCCGCTCGGGCGAGAATGT
The DNA here is from genome assembly GCA_040080065.1 of Pyrinomonadaceae bacterium. GTDB lineage: Bacteria > Acidobacteriota > Blastocatellia > Pyrinomonadales > Pyrinomonadaceae > OLB17. The sequence continues at coordinate 168,052 of JBEBJB010000003.1, read as the reverse complement.
TGCGGTCGAGAATGTCGGACTGACGCTCGCCAACTCGTCGATCTACTACGCCCTCGGATACGCGCTGCTGGACGGCCACGCCGGTTGGGGCGGCTACTTGGGGCTTTTCACTGTGGCGAATGCCGCTATCCATATGGTATTTGCCATCGCGGCACACCGGATCAAGAACGTTTCGACTGATTTTGTCTATTTGCTCGGGGCTTTGGTTCTCACATTCGTCACGATCGCGATACCTGTTCAATTTGACGGCCAAGCCGTTACTCTTGTATGGACTGCGGAGGCACTTTTTCTTTTCGTCATCGGGCGAACAAAGCCGATCGAACTGTATGAGCATTTTTCCTATCCGCTGATGTTCGTAGCAAGCGCGAGCCTACTGTACGATTTTGGCTCCGGATACGCGGAACGCCAAAAAGTGCTCGCCGAGGCTGCGAACTTCCCTTTCTTTAGCGGATTTTTCATAACGTCGCTTTTTTATGTAGCTGCCTTCGCGGGGATCTATTTCGTCAATCGCAGCAAAGATCACTTTCCCGCAATCAGCGAGGATATCCGGGTGATATTGCGATACGCGTTAGCTTTCGCAGGAGGACTCGTTCTCTACAACGCGTTTCGCTTTCAGATCCACGAATATTTTGATTTTTTGCAATATAAGACGGCACTCAGCTTAACGATCAAGGAATACGGCGTTGTGACCGGCGGCGTCAACGCCGATCTCACAACCTTTAACGTCCTGTGGCAGATCAACTATACGCTGTTGTTCGTGACGATCCTGGCACTGTCGAATTTAAGGTGGTTCCGCAGTGTATCTCTCGCGATAGTAAATTTATTCCTCAACGTTTTGACGATCTCCGTTTTCGTTTTTGTCGGCCTTTATCTGCTCGGCGATCTTCGCGGCTCATACTTAAGGACCGATCCAACCGCGCCCTTTCAGCCGGGATCGATGCATCTCGCGATCAGATATTTCTCTTATGCATTCGTGGCGGGAACGTTTGTCTCTATATATTCATACTCACGATCGGCACTAACGGAATTCCTTTCGCTCGATCATCGAAAGCTCGCCTTCGAAATGCTGCTTACCGCTGCGCTGCTACTGATCTGCACGAGCGAGCTTTTGACCTGGATGGACATTTATGGACTCAAGGATTCTTTCAAGCTAGGACTTAGTATTTTCTGGGGCATCTATGCTCTGGCGCTCGTAGGACTAGGCATCTATTTTGGAAAAAGGCATTTGCGTATCTCTGCGATCGTGCTGTTTGCCATCACCCTTATAAAGCTATTCTTTTACGATATAGCGGAACTTGACACGGTCTCAAAAACGGCAGTTTTTGTATCGCTTGGCGGACTAATGCTGGTCGTTTCTTTCCTCTATCACAAGTACAAAGCGTTAATCTTCAAGGCATAAGCTCCGGCGAATGAATGACCACAAAGCTTGAGGATTGATGAGGCATTGATTATTCTTATCTCTTCATAACGGCGAAAAAGAGGTGTGATTCATGACTATACGACTGTTGTTCTTATTGGCACTTGCCCTTACGTTTTCAAATACGGCCTATTCCCAAAAAGTGGATAAAATGCCGCCAAAGGTGAAATACGACGCCGAATTGGCCAAAAAGCTCGGCGCGGACGAGCGAGGGATGAAGAGTTACGTCCTAGTGATCCTGAAAACAGGGCCGAAAGATGGCGATGTAAAGGGTAAGGAACGCGACGATATCTTTGCCGGCCACATGGCGAACATCGGACGCCTGGCCGATGAAGGCAAGCTCGCTGTCGCCGGGCCGTTTATGCAGAATGATAAGGGGTTTCGCGGGCTATACATTTTCAATTGCCAAACCGTTTCAGAGGCGCAAAATATCGTCGAGACCGATCCCGCAGTTAAATCGGGCATCCTGATCGCCGACATGACGCCCTGGTACGGATCGGCATCGCTCATGGCCACGCCTGAGATCCATAAAACGATCGCGAAAACGAATCCGTAAATGCAGCAAGTAGACCTCATAATCCGCAACGCCGGACAACTCGTAACCTGTGCGTCCGGCGGCAAACCGAAGCGCGGCGCGGCCATGCTTGACGTCGGTATCATCAAAAACGGCGCCGTGGCTGTTTTAGAAGGCCAGATCGTTGGTGTCGGAACCACCGACTCGATCCTTTCGGATTTTTCGGCAGCCGAAATGATCGATGCCGAAGGAAAGGTCGTTTGCCCGGGATTTGTCGATCCGCATACGCACATCGTTTATGCAGGCGATCGATTGAACGAGTTTGAGCTGAAGATCAAAGGTGCGGACTATCTTGAAATATTGACCAGCGGCGGTGGCATTATCTCAACGGTCAGGCATACCCGCGAGGCAAGCGTTCAGCAGCTCGTTGAGCAATCGCTAACACGGCTCGACAAAATGCTCGCCTGCGGTACGACGACGTGCGAGATAAAAACGGGTTACGGGCTCGACACCGAGACGGAATTGAAAATGCTGGCGGTTATCGCCGAACTCGATAAACGCCACGCTATCGACGTTGTCCCGACATTTCTCGCCGCTCACGCGATCCCGCCTGAGCATAGAGATAACCCGAATGTTTACGTCAACGAGATTTGCGACACGATGCTTTCGGCAGCTTGGAAATGGTTTGTGGCGTCGCAATTTCACGGGCGAGTGTCATTATTCTGTGATGTATTTTGTGAGAAAGGTGCCTATTCACACGAACAATCAAAGAAAATACTGGAAACGGCGAGAAGCCTTGGCTTTAAGTTGAAAGCTCACGTCGATCAATTCACAAATCTAGGCGGATCGAAGCTCGCGATCGAGATGGGAGCGGTCTCGATCGACCATCTGGATGCGATTTCCGATGATGAGATCAAAATGCTCGCGAAAAGTAGCACTATCGGGATGGTCATTCCGACTGAAAACTTTAATGCGGGTAAAACTCAATTTGCGAACGCTCGAAAGCTGATCGACGACGGCTGCGTGGTCGCCCTTTCAACCGATTACAATCCGGGCTCGGCGCCATGTCCGTCACAGCCGATGGCGATGGCGATCGCTTGTCGGTATCAGAAATTGCTGCCGTCTGAGGCGTTAAATGCGGCGACTGTTAATGCGGCGTTCTCGATCGGAGCGGGGCTATCGTACGGATCGATTGAAGTAGGCAAACACGCCGATCTGCTCATTTGGGACACATGTGATTACCGCAGCATTGCCTATGAGTTCGGAGCCGCGTTGCCGAAATTCGTTGTAAAGAATGGTAGAATCTCACCAAGCGGAGGCTTACCATGACACCAAATCCTGCACCAAAAATGACGCTGGAGGAATATTTCGAATTCGATAAGAACGCGGAGGGACGATTTGAATATTTTGACGGTGAGGTGTTCGAGCTAAGCGGAGTGTCCGCTGAGCATTCGAGAATCGAGCGAATCTTAGCGGTGAAACTACTCCCTATAGCCGATGCGAAAGGGTGCCGCACCTACAATTCGAGTTTTCGAGTCAAGCCTAAAACGGTATCGACCTACCGTTACCCCGATTTTTCACTCGTCTGCGGAGAACCGATCCACACGTTGGTTGGCGGAGTGCAATGCCTGACAAATCCGCAGTTAATTATCGAAATACTCTCAGATTCAACTGAAAGATACGATCGCGGTGAGAAATTTACGGAGTACAAATCCATTGAGAATTTTGTTGAATATTTGCTGATCTTCTCAACCAGCAATCATGTTGCGCTCTTTCAGAAGCATAACGAACGATTTTGGTTTATGAGTGAGTATTCTGCGGATGAAGAATTTCACCTAAACACGCTTGATATTGATATGGCCGTCAACGAGATTTATTCGGGGATTGAATTTGTGGCTAAGGCAAGCGGAACAGGAATTGTTAAAGAAGTTGGTTAAAAGTGAAACAGATCACATTAGATGGCGAAAGCCTGACGTTCGAAGAAGTAATCGCGGTCGCTTACGGCAAGCCGGGCGAGCCTCGTGTCGTTTTGTCTGAGACGGCGAAAATTGCTGTTAATCGCGCCGCCGCAGCCGTCCAGACTCTGTTGGATCGCGGAGAGATCGCGTACGGCATCACCACCGGATTTGGAGCCTTTAAGGACAAGATCATCAGCAGCGAAGAAGTTGAGCTGCTGCAGCGAAATATTGTCGTGAGCCATGCGGTCGGTGTGGGAAAGAATTTCGATATTCCGACCGTGCGGGCGATCATGCTGATCCGGGCAAATACGCTGGCTCGGGGATTTTCAGGTATTAAACTTGCGACGCTTGAATTGATCCTAGAATTTCTCAATCGCGGCGTTCATCCGTCCATCCCGGAAAAGGGTAGCCTCGGAGCGAGCGGTGATCTTGCTCCTCTTGCACACTTTGCTTGCGTATTGATCGGTGAGGGCGAGGCGGAGTTTGGCGGCGATGTGATGTCGGGAGCCGAAGCCCTGTCGCGTTCCGGACTTGAGCCAATAAAACTGGCGGCGAAAGAAGGATTGGCTCTGACCAACGGTACGACCGTTATGACCGCCGTCGGGCTGCTTGAGACTTGGAAAGCAAAACGGCTTGCCGAGATCGCCGATATTGCGGGATGTCTCAGCCTCGAGGCTCTATACGGGACCGTTTCGGCCTTCGACGAACGCATCCACGCCTTGCGCCCGCATCCGCGGCAAATGGAATGCGCCCGAAACTTGCGGGAGATATTGGCCGAAAGCGAATTTGTCCGTGATTTCGATCCGGCAAATGTACAGGATGCCTACACGCTGCGGTGTATGCCTCAGGTTCACGGTGCATGCCGCGATGCGATCGCGTATGCGGAATGGCTTATTAAGCTTGAGTTGAATTCGGTTACGGATAATCCGCTGATCTTTGTGAGTCCAGCGTCGAGAGGCGAGAGTGGAGAAACTCTCGACTCTCCACTCTCCACTATCGACCGGATTGAGGTCATCAGCGGCGGTAATTTCCACGGCGAGCCGCTGGCATTGGCATTCGATTATCTGACCATCGCTCTGTCCGAACTTGGCAACATTTCCGAACGCCGCATTATGCGACTGACTGACGAGTCGTCGAATGCACACATTCTACCGGCGTTTTTGACGGATAATGGCGGGCTTAATTCCGGGTTTATGATCGTTCAGTATACGGCGGCGGCATTGTGTACGGAAAACAAGGTGCTCGCGCATCCCGCGAGTGTCGATACGATCCCGAGTTCTGCAAATGTTGAAGATCATGTCTCAATGGGGGCAACCGCAGCACTGAAATTGCGCGTCGTAGCTGAGAACCTCGAGACAATACTCGCTCTCGAAGCGTTTTGTGCGGCTCAGGGGATCGATTTTAGAAAACGCGTACTTGGCAGCGAAAAGAGTCTCGGAGTAGGAACCCGAGCGATATATTCAGCACTGAGAGAGAAAATACCGTTCATTTTGGTGGATGAATATATGAAAAGCCACATTGAGAATGCGTGCGAGGTAATTCGCAACTATCCGGCATCAATATGAGAAATAAAGGCCTGCTCGTCGTAACAACCGTAATTCTTGCATGCGTCGGCTGCTTGTCAGTCGGGTCAAAGGCGGAACCAAACACTACCAAAACCGCAGAGATGAACGAAACGAACGCAAAAAAGGGCTTTCTTGAGAATCTACCGAAAGGCTTTGAACAACCGACCGACGACGCCGGACGTTTGCTGCTGCGTGAATATGGTGCTGTTTTTCTCGCACGAAATGGGGCGATGCCGCCGAAGAAGGTAGTCTTCCGAGATGAAGCTGATGTATCAGCCTATCAGTCGACGCTCCAGCGCTCATCCGAATCGATCGGCGGGTTGAATGTCGAATTGCAGTCTGCGGCGCTGTCAGCGTTACAGAAAGCCCGAGCTGAAGCTCAACAAGCAGGACTCTCTATCTCGCCACGTGGTGCGGATTCGGCAAAGCGTGGTTACAACCAGACTGTCTCGTTGTGGGCGAGCCGGGTGAATCCGGGATTTGTTTACTGGGTAGGAAAGGGGCGTGTGACCCAAGCCGAGGCGAATCGAATCAAAGCTCTATCGCCATATCAACAGGTGCCCGAAATTCTGCGGCTTGAGCAATCGAACATCTTTTTCGCCAAATCTCTCGACAAATCGATCATCTATTCCGTAGCACCCCCGGGAACGTCTCAGCACTTATCGATGCTGGCATTGGATGTCGAGCAAAATGAAGATAAGAAGGTCAGGGCGATACTCGCGCAAAACGGTTGGTTTCAAACCGTCGTTTCCGACCTGCCGCATTTTACATATCTTGGTGTTATGGATTCTGAACTTGCTGGATTGGGATTGAAACAAGTGCAGAACGGCGGAAGAACGTTCTGGATACCGGACTTTTAGTTCGGAGTCCCGCCTTTCGGCGGCTCTCCAATATAGGAAGATACCGTCTGAAGGGGGACGCCAAGCGAACTTACCCGATGAACATCTCATCATCGATGTAAACCCGATCTATCTGCTTCGGAGCCGGTGCGAATAAAACCTCGAGGCCTTTTTTCACGCCGGCCATCACCGCCGCGATTTCACGAGCCGGAATAACGATCTTCTGATTTACAAACTCCGTCGTCGACGTCACCTGATCGTGTGTTCGATCGATAGTTCGACTGACCATGTCGACTTTGTCGCGGGCTGTTAAGGCCGTGTGGCCGACAATCTTGCGAATCTCGCCAACCTCGTCCTTGATAAGCTCCGTAGACTCGGCAAGGTATTTTGTCGCGCTCGCAAGATTTGTCGAGATCTCGTTGAACTGCACCGAGATCTCTCGTCCCTGCACACCGATCGCATCGACCTTGGTGATCAACGGAGCAACGCGTTCCTCAAGATTTTTGACGGTCGCGACGACGCGGCGAACGGTCATTGCTATCGCAATGAGCGATATCGCCATCACAATGAATGTGATCGCGATAACGATCGACGAGATCATCATCCAAAATTGAGGTTCGCTGGGGTTCATAGGCTAGATCTAGCTTTTCTTCTCGGGATCATCGATCACAGGGTAGCTCGCGCGGCCCTCGGTGATCGAGCTTGATTCGTTTTTACGTTTTTCTGCCGTGTAAGCTTCCTTTCCGGCTTCGATCGCTGCAGAGAACGGATTTGCGGTGTTTGCAGCAGCGGTTTTGGCCTTTTCACCAAGCTCCGCCGCTTTTTCGCTGGCCGTTTGGTAGAATTCATTGGCACGCTCGCGTGAAACTTCGTAGTATTCGCCAGCACGTTCCTGTAGTTGAGCCGCCGTTTCCTTGCTCTTTTCGATCCCCTTGCGGGTCACATCAGCAATATCGCCTCGAAGTTCGACTCCCGATTTAGGAGCAAACAACAGCGCCAGGATCGCACCGATACCGCCGCCGACGATAAGATAGGTCAATTTGGTCGCCGCACTTGCCTCATCTCTTTCATATTCGTGTCTCATAAGCACCTCCCGCGTACCTTAAATACGCCCAAAATATCGAAAATCTTCTATGGGTTAACTATAACAAAACTTTAGATTTGGGGCAAAGAAATATTTTTGTAACGGCAATTATTCCTCCCAATCGCCTTGCCCTTCGCGTTCGACGAGATAACCGGCGTTTTGCAGATGGCCTTGAACCTCATGGCCGTGTTGTTCGTCACGAACTTCGAGCAGCATCTGGATGCCGACGCGGCCGAGCGGAGCGAGCCACATTGCCCGCCGGTGAAAAACCTCGATGACGTTCGCACCTGATTCCGCGACCGTGTTTAGGAGGGCTGCGAGCATTCCCGGACGGTCGAGAACGAGAAGTTTCAGCATTATGTAGCGACCCTGGCGGACAAGAACCTGTTCGAGGATACGCGACAGCAAGTTCGCGTCAATGTTGCCGCCGCAAAGGACGGCGCAGACCGTGTCTTCACTTCTGACCTTGATCTTTTGTGCAAGCAAAGCCGCGAGGCCAGCGGCTCCGGCTCCCTCGACGACGAGACGATTGTTCTGTACGCAAAAGAAAATTGCTCGGGCTATCTCTTCCTCGCTCACCTCAACGACGTCATCGACCAGGTCCTGAATTATCGGAAATGTCAGTTCCCCCGGCGTTTTGACCGCGATGCCGTCGGCTATCGTCTGGCCGGGTTGAGCGACGATGCCGTGTCCGGCTTTGAGGCTCGGATTTACCCAGCTAACGGCCTCCGACTGGACGCCGATCATTCGCACGTCTGGCTTGAGCGTTTTAATCGCGGTCGCGATCCCCGAAATGAGTCCACCGCCACCTATCGGGACGACTACCGTCGTGATCTCAGGCAACGATTCAACGATTTCAAGCCCGATGGTTCCCTGACCCGCAATGATAAGCTCGTCATCAAATGCATGGACGTAAGTAAAACCGTGCTCAGCCTGGAGTTCGCGCGAATATGCGACGGCTTCGTCAAAGGTCGTTCCGTGCAGGACGACGGTGCCGCCAAAATTTTTGGTCGCCGTGATCTTCGTCAATGGTGCGTTCTCTGGCAGTACGATCGTTGATTTGATTCCGTTGAGGGTAGCGGCCATTGCAACACCCTGCGCATGATTACCGGCTGACGCAGCAATTACGCCGCGTTTCTTCTCGTCATCGGAAAGCCGTGAGATCTTGTTGTATGCTCCACGGATCTTAAATGAACCGCTTCGCTGCAAACACTCTGCCTTCAAGCTGGCATGACCGCCGATCTCGCGAGACAAACGGTCGTCGAACAGCACCGGAGTCGGCGTGATGATGCCGGTCAGGATGCGTCGGGCTTCTTGGATGTCCGAAAGTTTGACTCTCATAGGTTGTCGAAATTATAGCAAAGGCGGCAGAAATAGAGTATATTTGCATTAAAGTTCACAGGAGAAAATATGGAGCTATTCGGTGTCGGTGCAATATTTCTAATATTTCTGGGTATCGCTTTGCTGACGATCGCCTACAAGACCATCAAGATCGTCCCGCAATCGAGTGTACTGCTTATCGAGCGGCTTGGACGGTTTCACCGCGTTGCGGCAAGCGGGTTGAATATCATAGTTCCGTTTTTTGAAGCCCCGCGTGCTGTCTATTGGACAAATGTCCGGCCCGGCACGACCTTTATCGATTCGCGCGAACAGTTCATCGACCTGCCGCCGCAGTCCGTGATCTCACGCGACAACGTGATGATGGGTGTTGATTCGGTTGTCTACTGGCAGATTACCGATCCGATCAAAGCGACGTATGAGGTCAACGATCTCGTGGGATCGATCGTTCAGTTGACGTTTACTGGAATGCGTTCGGTGATCGGTAAGCTTGATCTTGACCACACGCTTTCGTCACGCGATCAGATCAATAACGAACTTCGCATGATCCTCGACGAAGCCACCGACAAATGGGGCGTCAAGGTCACCCGTGTCGATATTAAAAACATTACGCCGCCCGAAGACGTAAGAATAACAATGGAGAAACAGATGACCGCCGAGCGTAACCGCCGAGCGTTAATTCTCCAGGCCGAGGGTGACAAACAGGCTGCGATCACGCGAGCCGAGGGCGAAAAGCAGGCTGCCGTGACGCGTTCTGAAGGTAATAAACAGTCGGCAATTTTGGATGCTGAGGGTGCATCGCAGGCCCGGCTGATCAACGCCACGGCCGAATCTCAGGCTATCGCGCAGATCGCAAGTGCAATCGGCGATCGTGCCCAGACCGCTCAGTATTTGATAACGCAGCGTTATGTCGATTCGATGCGTGATATGGCGCGAACGCAGAATTCGAAAGTGATATTTATGCCGATGGAAACGTCGGGTGTGCTGGCAAGCGTCGGTGCATTCAAGGAAGTTTTTGCGGCTACCGGTGAAAGCGAAGCTCTGCCAAAGGCTCCTCGGTCACCGCGTGAATTGGAAAAATAGTTTGGAGGGGAAACTAATTATGTTAAAGGTCGGAACTTTATGCTGTGCTTTGCTTATGGCAACTGTCGGCGGAGTTGTGTTTTACCATCACCACGTCGACAACCGCGTCGAAGCCGCTGCCGCGACAAGCATTCTTGATTTCAAGGTGCGCGACATTGATGGCAAAGACGTTAAGCTTAAAAAATACAAGGGCGACGTTCTGCTCGTTGTAAACGTTGCAAGCAAATGCGGTTACACGCCACAGTATGAAGGGCTACAGGCCACCTACGCAAAATACAAAGACTATGGCTTTGCGATCCTTGGTTTTCCGGCGAACGATTTCGGCGGCCAAGAGCCGGGAACGTCGGAAGAGATCAAAGAATTTTGCTCGTCGAAATACAAGGTAACGTTCCCGCTCTTTGCCAAGATCTCGGTCAAGGGCGAAGATCAGGACCCGCTTTACAAATTCCTGACCGCAACGGACACGAATCCGAAACTCGGTGGCGATATCAAATGGAATTTCACCAAATTCCTGGTTGATCGCAAGGGCAATGTCGTCGAGCGTTTCGAACCCAAGGTAAAACCAGACAGCCCGGAAGTGACGGCCGCGATCGAGAAGTATTTGGCAGCGAAATAACCGACTGGACCGCAAGCGTTTCGCTGCCAACGCCGCGATAACGGCGTTCAGCCGTGGTTATTGCTCAAGATCACAATCGCGAACGAATCCCAAGCGATTCGCCGCGGGCAAGCGAGACGCTTGCGTTCCAGTCCACGGATCGTGCCGCGAGCATTATTCGTGGATTTCCATATTTATGAAGGTTGTAAAGATCGTTTTTGTTTTGTTGATTCTGGCCGTGATGGGAATCGCCGGTTTCTCCTACTGGATATTCAGTTCGGTGAATACGCCCCGAGCCCACGAAAAGTCCACTCAGTATATAAAGATCGAAAAAGGCACGCCGCCCAGCGGAATCATCGCAAAACTCGCTGCCGAAGGCGTGATCGGCAGCGAATTGCCGACGCTCGTCTATCTCAGGACGCTTGGCGATGCCAGTAAGCTACAGGCAGGCGACTATCAGTTTGATTCGCCGATAACGCCGCTGCAAGTTTTGAAGGAGCTGGAAAAGGGTGAGGTGTTGACGACGAAACTCACAATTCCAGAGGGATTTACGCGGTTCGATATAGCGAAACGTATCGCCGAGAAGTTCCCTCAACAGCCGCCCGTTGATGACAAAACTATTATAGCTATGATGGACGACATTAGCGCTATTCGCGATATCTCACCGACCGCCAAGAATCTAGAAGGCTACATGTACCCGACGACGTACAATTTGCCGCGAGAGACAAAACCCGTTGACATCCTCAAGCGAATGGTCGACGAGTTTCGAAAATTCTGGAAGCCGGAATGGACGCAGCAGGCAAAATCCCTTGGCCGTACACCGCATGAGATCGTGACGATTGCATCACTGATTGAAACCGAAACCGGCGTTGAAGCCGAACGCCCTATCGTTGCAGGCATCATCAACAATCGTCTTTCCAAAAACATTCCGCTCGGTATCGACCAGACGAACGTCTATATCGCCAAAATGATGGGACGATGGGACGGCACGATAAACAAAAGCGACCTCGAAGTCGATTCCCCCTATAACACCCGAACCAAAACCGGAATCCCACCCGGCCCGATCTCATCCGTCACCGAGAGCTCCATTAAAGCTGCTCTAAATCCGACACCGAACGACTACATCTTTTACGTGAGGAATGTCGATCTAAACGACGGTTCCCACTGGTTTTACAGTTCGGCGGCTGAGTTTGAAAAGGGTAAGGCGAAGTATCAACAGTGGTTGGAGAAGGAGCGATTGGAGAAGAAGGCTAGTGAAAGTAATAGCAATTGACGGGAACTTAAATCCTCGGTTGGTGTCATAAAATATATGGTAAAACAATCCGTCAGACGCTTAATTTTAATTGTCGCGTCCTTTGCTTTTTTGTCGACACTGGCCGGTTGCATCGCGTATGACGTAAGCTCAACGATAAAACGTGATGCGTATTTCCAGGAACAAGAACAGAATCGCCTAAACGGCCTCCCTTCTTTCTCAGGTCCGTATTGTTATCCCGATTCACACCCCGCGCTTCTTTTGAAAATATGCGGTCTTTCGGGAATCACTTTACTATGCTCTTTTGCTTTTATGAATCCTGTCTGGTCGATGTTCACCGCCTTTTTTACACTCAGCAGATTTCCTTTATGGTATTTTGAGACACAACGACTTCTAACGGACTCACCGTTTTATCAACCCCAGGGATATGATAGATTTCTGATAAATGCTGGTGTATTTGACCTGCTCGGCGCATCTCTCACGATTTCCTTGGCACTATTGCTGTTAGTTGTAACCGGAAAATCATTTGTCCAGTACTTCACGGTTCGCAGGCTGCCATAGGATTTATCTTCATTGCGCGGGATAAACGTAGTTACATAATGTAGTTACATATGATAATCTTAGACTGGGATGAAAGTAAGCGAAGGACAAACTTGGCGAGGCGAAAGATCGACTTTGCCGATCTTCAAGAATTGTTTGAAAGCGAAACAGCTCAGGGCGTTGATGAGCGGTTTGATTACGGAGAAGAACGACTTCTTACCTTTGGGCTTTACTCAGGCATAGTTTTGGCCGTCGTTCACACGGAAACGGATATGGGCGATGATCTAATAATAAGGATCATTTCAGCCCGGCGAGCAAATAAGAATGAGCAAGAATACTACTTCAAAAATATACGGGACTGACGTGGAAGCTCTAAAAAATATGTCGGATGAGGATATTGACTATTCTGAGATTCCTCCGACGACTGCCGAATTCTGGGCTAACGTCGTGATTAGAAAAGGTCTGAAACCGGTAATTCGCAAAAAGCAGGTTACCTTAAGACTCGATTCGGACATTCTCGACTACCTGAAGTCAGGTGGTAACGGCTATCAAACGAAGATAAATCAGTTACTTCGATCTTTCGTCGATGCAGACAAGGCGGCACACGCCAAATGATCAAACTCCTCGCCCTGGACCTCGACGGCACAACTTTAAACTCGCGCGGCGAAATCCCCGACGCCAATCGGGCTGCGATAAGGGCGGCGGAGGAGAGAGGTGTGCTGGTGACGATCGCGACGGGGCGGCGGTTTCGGGATGCTCGGCCAGTGGGGCTTGCTTTGGGGTTGAATGCTCCGTTGATCACACACAATGGAGCGTTAATCAAATACGCCGATTCGCAGGAGACAGTGGCTTGCGACCTGCTTTCGACGGAGACGAGTTACGAGATCGTGCGTGTTGGGAAAGAATTTGGCGGTGATGCTCTGGTCAGCACAGATCCGCACCAAAACGGTACACTTCTCTACGACCGGATCTCCGACGACAATATCCCGCTTAAGAAATACCTCCGTTGGTCCGAAACGCTGCACGGCGGCGAGGCGGGCCGCGAGGGCGTACTGCACGTTCCGAGCCTCGAAGCCATCCTTCATGAGCAGGAGATCGTGCATATCTCATTCTCAGGCAACTGTGCCCCGATGATCGAATTGGAAGAGACCCTGCGGGAAGAACTCGGCGATAATGTAACGCTGCTTGCAACCATTTATCCGACGCTCGACTTCACGTTGCTCGATATCTTGCCGCCGGAAGCTTCGAAAGGGCACGGCGTTGCAAGACTCGCTGAATTGAATGGCCTCACATCTGAAAACGTCATGACGATGGGAGATAATTTCAACGATCTCGAAATGCTCGAGTATGCCGGAACTCCTGTAGTCATGGGAAATGCCGACGCAAAACTGCTCGACCGTGATGACTTTTTTACGACCGCGTCCAATAACGAGAACGGCGTCGCAGCGGCCATAGAGAGGTTTATCCTGAACGTGTGATAAGCCAGGACGGCTGAGCCATAAACTCAAAAAGAAGGCCCCAATTGGATTGCTTTCATTGGAACTTGCTAAAATAATGAGACAGTGAGATATACTCGAAAATTCAAGAATAGCTATCATTAGGAGATTTATCAGTGGCAAATAGAATTGCGGTTTTAGAAACAAATAAAGGCACGATCAAATTCGAACTTCTCGAAGGCGATGCTCCAAAAACCACCGAGAATTTTCGCCTGCTGGCGGAAAAGAATTACTACGACGGCGTGATCTTCCATCGCGTGATCCCAAATTTTATGATCCAGGGCGGCGACCCGCTCGGCGAAGGTTACGGCGGCGAATCGGCTTGGGGCGGCAAATTTAACGATGAGATCGATCGTGGGTCAGATCTATATGCAGGACCGTATGAGAAAGGCACCGTCGCAATGGCGAATTCGGGCCCCAACACGAACGGTTCGCAGTTCTTTATCATGCACGTCGATTATCCGCTACCACCGAGCTATTCGAAATTTGGCAAGGTGATCGAGGGGCTCGATGTCGTTCATGAGATCGCAACCGTCGATCGCAATGGCAACGACAAACCAAACGATCCGGTCGTGATGGAGAAGGTTTACATCGAAGAAGTGTAAATGGCGGCACACTATCTGCAACGATTATGAGAGCTGTCGTCCAACGCGTATCGCAATCAAGGGTAACGGTAGGCGGCGAGTTGGTCGGTGAGATCGGACGCGGAGTTATGGTTCTGCTGGGCGTTACGCACGGCGATGATAACAAGGACGCCGACTTTTTGGTGGATAAGATTGTCGGCTTGCGGATCTTTGACGACGCTGATGGCAAGATGAATCTATCCCTTGCCGATATCGGCGGTGAAATGCTCGTGGTTTCGCAGTTTACGCTCTATGCCGACACGCGGCGAGGACGACGGCCATCGTTTATGGAAGCCGCGGGCGGCGAAGAAGCGTTGCGGTGGTATAAGTATTTTATTGCGAAAGCTCGCGAGTTGGTCGGAACAGTCGCTTATGGAGCCTTCGGCGAAATGATGGACGTTGGAACTCGTTAATGACGGTCCAGTGACGATCAACTTGGACAGCAAATCGGCGATCTGATACATATTACGTTATGAAATATTTAGCATTTATAGTTTTTGTGTTCGCTCTTGTTTTTGGTGCTTCGTGCAATACGACCAGCAATAAAACATCCAATGGCAGGGCGGCCAATGCAAAACCGGAGGTTAAAACTGGTGTAACTCCGGTCGCGGACAACGAGATAGCCGTAATTGAAATGGAGAGTCCGGCCTATGGGATTTTGAAAATGGAGTTATATTCCAATATCGCTCCGAAAATGGTCGAGCGTTTCAAGGAGTTGGCACGAGAAGGGTTTTACAACGGAACGACTTTCCATCGTGTTAGCGGGATAGTAATCCAGGGCGGCGATCCCAAGGGCGATGGAACAGGCAGTTCTTCTAAACCGAATGTCCCGGCCGAATTTTCTGACGTTCCTTTCGACCGCGGCATTGTAGGAGCGGCAAGGACTAACGACCCGAATACGGCAAATTGTCAATTTTACATCACTATGCAGCGATATCCCGGCTGGGACAAAAATTACACGGTGTTTGGCAAGATTATCGAGGGAATGAACAATGCCGAAGTCATAAAGGGTGTTCCGAAGGAAGGCGAACGACCACTTGACCCGGTTAAGATAAAAAGCATTACGATTCAGGCAAAGAGTTAATTCTGATAATAACAGTTTTTCACGCTCGCGTAGCTCAGCTGGATAGAGTGCTTCCCTCCGAAGGAAGAGGTCGCAGGTTCGAACCCCGCCGCGAGTACCATAATCCAAGATGAAAAAGGCTCTCTGAGATTCAGAAAGCCTTTTTCCTTTAACGATTCGCTTTTCTTCACGGCATCTTGAGGGCAGGGTCACCAAACAGGAGCCACGACATTCGAACATCTGTACCGCCCGGGATCACCGTTTTAGCGTCTTTCACCAGATCACCTAACCTCTCAATGGTGCCATGAGAGACCTGATTGTAGAAACGGGTTCCCATCACGATCTGTACGTCCGGAGTCGTGGTTGTGGTCGACGCCCAGGCCGCGGCTGCTCCGCCATTGCCCGCGAGCACCAGGTGTTCCGAGATCGAATCGCGATTTGGGGCGATAAAATATCCGTTGAGGCACGTAAGCATCGTGTAGACCGAGGGATTGACGGAATTCGATAGCTCCGGAACAGAATTCAGGTTGAAAAAACTGGAGTTCGCCCATATTCCGGCAGCTCCGTGACCTGAATAGTTGACCAGGAACTTCCCGTCGTTCATTCGGTTTATGAGAATGGCGTGGGCATCAACGTCCATTACGCTGGAAAATAACCTAGGCGTGCCCGGAAGCAACTGCTGACCAAGCTGAGAACTCATCCCAGCGAAATCAACGTCAGAAGCAGTATCGTAGGCAAATAGAACACCGCGACTTGCAGTCTGCTGACTTGATTCGTACGCGATCGTTTTATTCAATGCTGCCGCTATTTGATCCGAACGTCGCGCTGGAACCCTGCCGATCGCGAGCTCGGCAAAGCCATCACCATCAAAATCGACAAGCGCATCATCGCTGGCACTCTCTTCGAATATAAGCGTCACGTTGCGAGATGGAACATAGTCATATTTGCCAAATCCATCGTAGTTTCGCGGATCATATGAGGCGTCGCCAACCAGGAGTACATATCTCGGCCGGGTCGCCCATTCACTACTGGCGTGATTGAGAAAAGCCCTGACAACCTCAGCCTTTGGCTGCCCGTAGCCGAATTCATCGTAAATGTCGACGATGTCAGCCACTTTTACCGAAAATCCGCCGCCATTGGAGCTTCGGCGATAATTCGCCCAGTTTTCCGCCGCATTAATAAAACCGGGATCTGAATGCGAGATAATCACCATATCCGCCGCATTTGTGGCCGACGCCAGCGTAGAAGGAAGATTCTCAGTTATTGCCGAAACCTGCAAAAGTGCCGAATCCTCGACGGCATACCCGACCATGGTTCGGCCCGACGGGATCTTTGCGGTGTATTCAGAGCCTTGAGATTCGAAAGCTACGTTAGAAATGAGGACCGGATTCCCTTCAAAAGTGGTGTCAAAAACACGAACATTCGAAGTCGAGAAGCCCGAGATATCAACTTTTCTTGCTCCCGGAGTGAAAAACGATATTTTATTCCCATCTGCCTGGAACTTGCGGTCATACCTCACCTCGACGTTGTCAAATAGGTTCATGTCGTTCGCAAGCGGTGCGGTAAGTTCCAACGAATTTGCTCCTTCGACCAGATATTCGGTTGGGATCGTAAAGGTTTCGGAATAGAAAACAAATCCGAATTGGGTCAGTAACGGAAGAGGATTTCCATTTACCTTGGCCAGCACCTGATGATGTCCTTCGCGAAAACCATACAGGCTAATCTTGATCTTGGCGTTCGGGGTTGAATGATCAACGCCCGACAAGTTGAAATTGATTTGGGTTCCGAGAACATCGAACGGGCGCCCAAGATAATTCTCATCGTCTCCATTTCGGTAACGCGGCGAATAATTATTTCGTTCTTTCTTGATTGCCGTGACCTGATATCTAGCTGAGGATGCAGAGCCAGGAATCTGCCTGAGAACCTTGCTGCCTATTCTTTTGCCGGTAACTGTATCCTCTATCAGATAATATATGCGTTTATCGCTTTCCGGCGTATCGATCCCTTTGCCGTAAAATTCTATGTATTGCGAGCCGGGGCCGACTATGATCGCCTGTTCAACACCGTTCGTAAAGAGGCGCCATTTTGACGAATCGCCATGTATCGGAAAATTCGCAGTCTGAAGCTGGGCTGCCGAAACACGATAAAATCCATCCTGCTTAACGGCGATCTTAGCACCCGGCTGTGCGGCAACCCATAGCTGGTTAACTGGATCTGGCACCTGTTCGTGCAAACTAACCAGATCTTGAAGCTCGCCGGTTATAGTTGAGGTCCGATGCTCGATCTGCGAATTCGTCGATAGCCGCGCCTCGCGAAAGGCTGCGGAGGAAGTACCAACTTCCGATTCCAGATCGCGAACGCGGATAGCGTTGAACTCCTTAGTCCCAAACCTTTCTCCACTCGTCGTCACGCCCTCAACATAATACGAGTCACCAGCTTCACCCGAAAGATCAAAGAAATCGTAGATCTCGCCAAACGCCGCCGCATCTCGAAAACGAGCCAGCGAACCAAGTATCATCTGTTCGTTGATCCGTTGAACACCATCCGGTCTTGAACGAAAAACGTTATACCCAACCACGCCATTCTCCTGCTTCATCTGCCACCGGATCAGGACGCCCTGACCATCGGTCAATGCACGGTGGGTATCGAACTGATTCCGCTTCGAAAATCTGGCGGTTCCGGGATGCTCAATTCGATTTTGAGCGAAAGCCGGAAGTGCTGAAATGCCGAGTGCAAATAAAATGGCGACGGCGACGGTTTTCTTCATATAGCTCCAGATCGGGAAACGTCTGCTTATGGTGGTGTTCGCAAAAGTTCAATTTAGCATCAGATTTAGGCGAATACAAGCTGTTTTGCTCAGATATCTAACCGCAACAGCCAAAAAAGGAAGCCCCGCTCAAGAGGCTTCCTTTCATTTCTGGGTCAACTTTGACGCCTCACGGCAATTTCATCGCAGGATCGCCAAGCAAAACCCACGACAGCTTTACGTCGGCTCCCTGATCGAGGACGGTCTTTGCATCCTTGACGAGGTCGCCGATCGTATGGATATTGCCGGTCGACATCGTCTCGAAGAATCGAATGGCCATTATCAACTGAATATCCGGCGTAGTTTCCGAGGTCGAGGCCCAAGCCGCTGCCGCCCCGCCTGTAGGCGAAAACAGCAACGATTCCGACAGCGAATCGCCATTGGGAAGCACAAAATAACCGTTCATGCACGTCAGCATGCTATAGACACTGGGGTTATTGGCGTTAGTTAACTCAGGAACGCTGTTTAGATTAAAGAATCCACTATTCGCCCAGAGACCCGTAGCACCGTGCCCTGAATAGTTTATTAAGAATTTGCCTTCGTTTTGGCGAGCGACCAGGTTTGGATGAGCATCTGCTTCCCCGGCACTTACCACTGACACCGGCGTGCCGGGAGGAAGCAAAGCGGATAGCTGTTGGTTCATACCCTCGAAGTCATAACCAAGCGGAACGTCATGAGCAAAGAGCACTCCTCGGCTGAATGACTGCTGAGCCGCTTCATAACGAACAGTTTTGTTGAACGCAGCGCTAACCTGAGCAGCCGTCTGGGCTGGAATTCGTCCGATAGCCATATCCGACAATCCATCATCGTCAAAATCTCCGAGTGCGTCATCGCTGAAGCTCTCCTGCAAGATCAGCGAAACAGGATGTGACGGGATTAAGTTAAGGTAAGGAGATGGCTGCTCGTAATGCCGCATATCACGGGTCGAGTCTCCGAGAAAGAGGGCATAACCGGGATGCGTCGTCCACTCGGTGCTGGCATGCTCAAGAAAGGCCTTTACTGGTTCGTAACCAACTCTGCCGTAACTGAATTCGTCATAAATATCAGCTATATCAATGACCTTGACAGTGTGCCGTCCGCCATCTCCGGTACGACGATAAGCGGCCCAGGCCTCCGCAGCATTCATGAATGGGGAACTTGAATACGAAATTATCAGCATGTCCGCATCATTCGCGGTGCCCGACAAACTCGATGGAAGGTTCTCGGTGATGGCTCCTGCTTGCAGGAGAGCAGAATCTTCGATTGCGTATCCAACCATCATCCTGCTTGAAGGAATCTTCGCGATAAACTCGGAGCCAGAGGAAGCAACCGATACGTTTGAGATAAGCACAGGATTTCCATCAAATGTCATGTCAAAGACGCGAACATTCGAGGTCGAAAATCCTGCAATATCGATCTTTCTTGAGCCCGGCGCGGAGAACGAAATCTTGTTTTGGTCCGCTACATATTTTCTTGAGTAACTAACGGAAACGTTGTCAAAAAGATTATAATCGCCCGCATTATGCGAACTAAGCTCGATCTCATTAGCCCCCTCAAGCAAATGTGACGTCGGCACGGTAAATGTACCCGAATAAAAAACCTGGCCGAATTGCGTTATCAAAGGAAGCTCAAATCCATTCAGTCTTGCGAGAACCTGATGCGGGTTATTCGACCATCCGCGAATATTGATCTTGATCTCAGCGGTCGGAATGGTGAAGTCGACTCCGCTAAGGTTAAAAGGAATCCGCTTAGGAGCATCCGCAAAGAGATCCCCAACATAATTCTCCTCGTCACCGTTAAACAAAAGATCAATATATGTCGTTCGCTGCTTCTTCAGCCCAACGACAGCGTAATTGGCCGCAGAAGCGGCTCCCGGGATCTGTCGCAGAACTTTGCTACCGATACGTTTGCCCGCGACCGTGTCCGAGATGAGGTAATAGACGCGAGTATCGGTCTCGGCGGTATCGACCGCTTTTCCGTAAAACTCAACATACTGTCCCCCGGCACCTACTATGATCGCCTGTTCACGGCCGTTCATAAACATGCGCCATTTGGATGAATCGCTGTTGACCGGGAAATTAGCGCTCTGAAGTTCAGCCGCGGTTACGCGGTAAAAACCGTCTTTTTTGACCGCGATTTTCGCCCCGGGTTGTGCTGCAACCCAAATCTGATTTACCGGATCCGGTTCTTGCTCATAAAGGCTGACGAGATCCTGAAGTTCGCCGCTAAGGACCGATGTTCGTTCTTCGATATTTGAGTTTGTCGAGTTAGCTGCATCGATATAGGTCTGGGACGAGGTTCCAACCTCGGCTTCGAGGCTCTTAACCGATATCGCTGTAATTTCTTTGCTGGTGAATCGTCCCCCGCTCATCGCGAGTCCTTCTACAACATAAACGCTGCCCGGGCGTCCCGTTGTATCGAAGAAACTATACTCTTCGCCGTACGCCGGACGCGTGCCGTACCGTCCCGAAGATCCGATAAGGATTCGCGGGGTAACGATTTCACGGCCACCGGAACTGATGCGATAGACGTTATAGCCGGCGACGCTGTTCTCAACCTTCATCTGCCATCGGATGAGCACACCAGCCCCGTCCGTCAACGCACGCGCATTGTCAAAGGCCGTCCTCGTTGAAACCTTAATGCGATCATCACCACCCCGTTGGGCTAAAGTTGGTAAGACGGACGCTAAAGCGAGTGTGAGCAAAAGTGCCAGCGATACGGTTTTCCTCATAATAATTTCTCCAGGTAAAAGCCGGAAGGGACGGCGCAAAGTACATTACTCCTAAAACATGTAAATTTATCACCGTTTAACGATGATTACAAGCAATTTAGCTTACTAACTGTCGCAGAACATACGGCAAAATGCCGCCGTTCTTGTAATATTCGATCTCGATCGGCGTATCGATGCGAAGAATCAATGTCGTTTCCACAGTTTCTCCGCTCGCACGATTTATGCGGAGCGTCACATCCTGACGAGGCTTGACCTCTGAACCTTCAATTCCAACTAGATCAAATGTCTCAGTTCCATCGAGCGCAAGGCCTTGAGCGGTCTGGCCATCTTTGAATTGCAGCGGCAAGACGCCCATTCCAACCAGGTTTGAGCGGTGTATGCGTTCAAACGATTCCACGACAACGGCTTTGACGCCCATTAAGGCTGTACCTTTCGCCGCCCAGTCACGCGAACTTCCAGTTCCATACTCTTTGCCGGCAAAGATCATTAGATGCGTATTTTCGTCTTTATACTGCATGGCCGCATCGTAGATCGTTGTTTCCGTACCGTCCGGTTGATGCTTCGTAAAACCGCCTTCGGTTGGCGATACCATCGTGTTTTTAATCCGAACGTTCGCAAATGTGCCGCGAAGCATCACGCGGTCGTTGCCGCGCCGCGAACCGTACGAATTAAAATCCTCAGGAGCGACGCCAAGGTCCTGCAAGTAGCGTCCCGCCGGCGAATTCGCCTTGATCGCACCAGCGGGCGAAATGTGATCCGTCGTTACCGAATCGCCAAATATCGCCAACGCTCTCGCCCCGATAATATCCGAGAATGAACCCGTCGCCATCGAGAAATCCGTAAAGAAAGGCGGTTCCTGAATGTAAGTCGAGTTAGTATCCCATTCGTATATCTGGCCCACACTGGATTCAATGCTGTTCCAAAGCGGATTTTGCTCAGCGAACTGCGTGTAAAGCCGCTTGTACATCTCAGGATCGAATGCAGCACTCAACATTTCGCGAACTTCGTCAAGTGAGGCCCAAATATCCTTGAGGAAAACGTCATTTCCATCACGATCCTGGCCGATCGGGTGAAGATAGATGTCTTTTACGACCGTTCCGGCCAGTGCGTAGGCAACAACGAGCGGCGGCGACATTAGGAAGTTCGCCTTGATGTTCTGGTGAACGCGTGCTTCGAAATTGCGGTTGCCGGACAGCACCGAAGCGGCGATGATGTCATTTTCGACGATCTCGTCCTCGATCGACGGATCGAGCGGGCCAGAATTTCCGATACACGTCGTACAGCCATAGCCGACGAGATTAAATCCGACCTCATTGAGATATGGCGAGAGGCCGGTGCGATCGAGGTACTCGGTCACTACACGCGAACCGGGCGCCAGCGATGTTTTCACGTACGCCGGAACCTTCATGCCCTTTTCAACTGCTTTTTTTGCCACAATTCCGGCGGCGATCATAACGGCCGGGTTTGAAGTATTGGTACACGAGGTGATGGCTGCGATTAAAACATCACCGCTGCCGATCGTTGTTGTCACAGTTGGTGTATCTGTCTCGTCAAACTCCACGCGGTCAGGCGTCGGACGGTTATTGACCATCTCGATCTCAGTTTCAACATTGGTGTTGTCCGCCGAAACTGTATCGTAGGCCGATTCCGGGACCGATTTCGAACTCTGTTCACCACCGCCTTCCACGATCCCGACCGTGTGCTCACCTATAGAAACGCTGAAACGGCGTTCGAGGTCCTCGGCTGCCTTTCCGTAACCGCCATCCGCGACCGGCTTTGTAAAAAGCTCGAGGAAGCGGTCGTCGAGGTTCGACAGTTCGATGCGGTCCTGCGGACGTTTCGGCCCCGCGACCGCCGGATTGACCGTTTCCAGGTTTAGATCGATGACGGTTGTATAGTCCACTTCGCCTTCCTTCGGAATGCCAAACATCTCCTGTGCTTTGTAATATGCCCGGATCGTTTCGATTTGTTCCGCCGATCGTCCGGTATTTGCAAAATATTCCAAAGTTTTTTCGTCAACGCCGAAAAAGCCCATCGTCGCACCATATTCGGGCGCCATATTTGCGATCGTTGCACGGTCGGTGGCGTTCAATGCGGCCGCACCTTCGCCAAAGAATTCAACGAATTTTCCGACGACATTGGCTTTACGAAGCATTTCCGTAATGCGAAGAACAAGATCGGTGGCCGTCGAGCCCTGGGAAAGTTCACCTGTGAGATGAACCCCGACAACATCGGGCGTCAGGAAGTAAACCGGCTGGCCGAGCATTCCTGCCTCGGCCTCGATGCCGCCAACGCCCCAGCCGACAATACCGAGGCCGTTTATCATCGTGGTGTGCGAATCGGTCCCGACGAGTGAATCCGGGAAATAGACATTATCGCGTTCGAAAACACCTTTTGCGAGATATTCGAGATTGACCTGATGCACGATGCCGATCCCAGGAGGCACGACGCTGAAGCCGTTAAACGCCTGCGTTCCCCATTTCAGAAAGCGATAACGCTGGTCGTTTCGCTTGAACTCCATTTCCATGTTCTGCTGGTAGGCACTCTCGCTCCCTGCAAAATCAACCTGAACCGAGTGGTCGATCACCAGATCTACCGGAACGAGCGGCTCAATAACGCCTGGATCTTTCCCCATTCTCTGCACCGCCGAACGCATCGCCGCAAGGTCCACAAGCAGAGGAACACCTGTAAAATCCTGCAAAACAACGCGAGCAACCACAAACGGGATCTCTTCGGAACGCTCCTCGGTCGCCTGCCATGCGGCGAGAGCTTTTACATTTGCATCGCTCACTTTTCGTCCGCCGTCGAAATTGCGAAGAACCGATTCGAGTACGATACGGATCGAGACCGGCAGTCTTGATATCGTACCGAGGCCCTGTTTTTCAAGTTCGGGTAACGAATAGTACACACCTTCGCTGCCGGTGCCGGTTGTGAAGGATTTCCGGGTGTTAAAGAGATTGTGAGTCATAGTGGTTTTTGCTGATCGAAAGCCTAACACAACAGTTTAGAAAGCCTTGTGAACAAGGTCAAGGAAGGTATTGAAACGGCGGTTTTACGTCGGGACTTGCTTACCATCGAATCGATGACTTATACTTTCGGTTCGTCTTCGTGGCGCCTTCGTCTATCGGTTAGGACGCGAGGTTCTCAACCTTGAAAGAGGGGTTCAACTCCCCTAGGCGCTACCAACTTCCCTTCTTTCGTTTAGCAAAGGAGAAAAAACATGATAGTAACAACCGGATTCGATGTTCAGGGCAGGCAAGTCGTTGAATATCTTGGCGTTGTGCGAGGTATTGTTGTGCGTGCAACGGGGATTGGCCGCGGAATAATCGGCGGATTCAAATCGCTTGCCGGCGGCAATATTGAGGAATGGTCGGTCGTTTGCGAAGAAGCCCGCAAGGAAGCCTTCAACCGCCTCGTTCAACACGCCCACGAGATCGGCGCCGACGCGATCATTGGGATGCGATATGACGCGACTGAGTTCTCACAAACTGCGACCGAGGTCCTTGCCTACGGCACTGCTGTGAAATTGAACTAGCTATGGATGAGAAAGTTCGATGCCAGAGCTGCGGGATGCCAATCGAGGCGTCATTCAATAATCTGGGCACCAACGCCGCAGGCTCACCTGTCTCTGCATACTGCATGTTCTGCTACAAGGACGGCTCTTTTACCAACCCGGAGCAATCCGTCGATGAAAGGTGCAGTCATCCATCGATTTCATGACCGCGAATCTTGGGTTTTCAGCCGAGCAAGTTACGCAGATGTCGAACGACGTGATCCGCAAGTTAAAACGCTGGAATTAAAATAGCGGCGATCTGTCTTCCCTTCCAATTCTTAGATCAGATATCCAGCGGAATATTCGGCTTCTCAGCCTTCGCGGGTCTACGAATTCCGTTATTCCAACAGATTTTCGCGATTTTCCGTCATTGGTTGTCAGCGTCACTTCGCTAAGCATCTTGACTTCCGAAAAACCCGATCTAAATGCCGTCAACGGCTGTATCAAAAGATCGATCTCATCATCCGAGCGAAATACGATCCGTCGTGGCACCAGCAATCCCCAGCCATCGCGTTTGTGTTCGCTCGCTTTACACGCAGCATCGCGAGCCTCGATCTGACCATCGCGGATCAGGTAGATCTTTCCGGGTGCAAGATGATTCTGAACGCCGCCGAGCCTATCAAAAACAACGGTAGAATCGACAAAATGTGCCCGTCCCCACATCCGCGAACTCAGATCCCGGTAATGAACATTTTCGCTCGTCACTTGGTCGTGATAACCGGTTCCGCGAAACTGGACGGTCTTTCTGACCTTTCCGCGGCGGCCAACCAGCGTAATCTTTCCGCTAACATCTGCTCGCGGGGCGACCGCATTCCAAACACCGGATGTGCGTTCGGTAACGGGAGCAAGATCCGACTCGATAAAAAGCCATTCAAGTTCAGCCCGGATCCGCCTTCCGCCAAATGTTCCGAGGTCGATATTTACCATAAACCCGGAACCATACTGAGCCGTATCGATCCGAAACGACGATTCACCAACTTTGCAGCCATGCTCGCCGAGCGGTCCAAAATCGCTCTCGACAAACTCATTGACCGAACCGATCACCGGCTTTCCATCGACCGCATAGACAAATGAAACCGCCGGAAAGCGATGGCGCCCGGAATATGTCACATTTGGAGCTGTCTGAGAATTTAAGATGAAACGCGGTGAAAGCACGTAGTTGTCGTAAAACGCAATGACGAGAGCCTCACGTCCGTCGTCCGAGACCGCGTCAAAATGCCAGCTTTCGAACGCGTTCGGACCGGCGAGGCTGTGCCATACGTCATCTTTCAGACTCGAACAGAACGATACGTTTTTCGTCGGTTCAGAACCGTTTTCTTCGGCCATTTACGGACTCTCGGCTTATATTTTGGATCGAAATTGTTCCAAGCATCGCAAATATCAAAATAATTGGCAAACATTCGGCCGATATATGAATCTGTACGAGTGATCTTGCTCTCCTTATTTAACAAACTGAGGAAAATGATGACAAACATTAAAACGATAATTCTGCTTTTATGTGTGACAACCGCCGGCCTGCTGCTGACCGCCTGCCCCGAACGTACGAGCATCGCTGACATAGAGAGAAACCCAGGCAAATACCAAAATAAGGAAGTCGCGGTCGCGGGTGTTGTGAAGGACAGCTACGGCATTTCGATCCCCGGCACTAATATGGGCGGCGGAGCTTATAAGATCGACGATGGAACGGGATCGATGTGGATCATCGTCGCGGACGGAAATGTCCCGTCAAAAGGTGCCGAGATCGGCGTCAAAGGCGTGATCGGCAGCGGGGTCAACTGGAAGGGCAAAAACTACGGCCTTGGCATGTACGAAAAAGACCGCCGCTATCGCAAGCGCTAATTCATTAGTTCTGAGTCACACCTTTTGGCGGCGAAGCGGTAACATATATTCGCCGCCAAAAGGCGCTGAGTCAGAGAATCTATGGGAACGATCCTTTCCGCATTTGACCGCAGTTTTATCAAGCTCGACGCAAGATCGCGGAAGTTGCTCGACAAAATACCGGAAGTACGGCTCTTCGAAAAGCCGCGAGAGATCGCGAACTCGATGGCTATGTTCTCGTGCGGAGAATATTTGCTGCGCTCGGCAGCGATGGTCGAGAAAACATTTGGCGGCATAACGACAAGGCTCTGGGATGATCCGTTCGAATGGACGCTGCCCGAAAAACTCGCGACACACGCGGATATTTCACGCTACCTCGATGAGGTTGAAGCCACGCGGCTCAAAGGATTTTCCTTTTTCACCTCCGACGATGATCTCGCCCGCGATATGCCCGCTCCCGAACGGCTTACGCCGATCGCCGAGATCATGATAGAAACACTCGCCAAGGCTGAACATTTTCAGGGTCGTGCGTTCGCAGTATTTCAAATGCTGTTTGACGACAAACTTCCGCGGATCTGATCCGGAAACTTCATTGCATTCAGAACTTTTTCGTGTAAGAATTCGTTAAGACTTGGGTCGAACCCCTGAACGGAGAAAATACATGCATTGTCCTGGCTGCGGGCAGCAACAAATATCGAACGAGACGAAGTTCTGCTCACGCTGCGGAATGCCGCTCGCCATCGTTGCTGAGGTGGTGACACACGGTGGTTATCTGCCTCAATTAGAGCAGCTTAACAAGCAGAAAAAGAAGTTCTTTTCCCGCCGAAACGTTTTAGGTTTCAGTTTGATCTGGCTTCTCTTTTTTTTACTGATCATGACCCCGTTTTGGGGAATTGTCGGCGTTGACGAACTCGCCGGTCTATCAGCAGTGATAGGAATATTCGGCGGTATGATCATGGCCGTCTCATCTCTGATTTTTATTGAAAAGGAAAGGCCGTCGTTCCCGATGATACAAAACGCTTTCCCGCCTCCATCGCAGCAATACAATATGCCGGGACAGATGGATCACGCCGCCCTGCCGCCGCAGCAATCGATCCCGGTGTCCGCATACGCTTCGCCACAGCCTGGGAACTGGCGGGACACGAACGACCTACAGCCCGGAAGCATTACCGAAAGTACAACCAGATTACTTGATAAGGACGAGATCTAGGAGATAGGTATGTTTTGTCCGCAATGCGGCCAGGAGAGATTGTCGGTCGAAACGAGCTTCTGTTCGCGATGCGGTTTTTTGCTGACGGGAACCGCAGATCTGCTCCAAATGGGCGGTTTGATCCCACGAACATCAGCACCTGTAGGCTTTTTTGCTCCGTCTCCTCGAACTCGCGGAATAAAACAAGGACTTTTCATATTCCTCCTTTCGTTTCTTATTGTTCCATTGATAATCGTACTGTTACTCGTCATTAACGCACGAACGCCGGCGGTGGCGGTAATTGCATCGATAATTCTTGTGATGGGCGGCCTATTGCGAATGGCATACGCATGGATGTTCGAATCACCTGTTCCCGGCGGAAGAACTATCGAGGAAAATGCGATCTCCGCAGCTCAGAGCTTGCTTAATCGCCCTTCTAATGCTCAGCTTCCGCCGCAGCAGAGCTACCCGGCTTCCTCTTACGAAGCACCCGCGACCGGAAGTTGGCGAGACACCAACGACCTCGAACCGCGCAGCGTCACCGAGGGCACCACCCGGCTGCTCGAAAACGAAGAACTGCCTCAGTAACCGACCGCCATCCCGTCGCTTCGCGAATCTATCGCTCCTAATCTAACGCCTTTATTATCGATCATGATCCCAGTCGCCGACGCGACATTGCCGGGGCTAGGTGAGAATTTGTGACCAAAGCCGGTGAGGATCGATAGCGTATCCGGTGAGAATCCGAACGGCTCGTACAAAATCTCATCCGGCAGCCATTGATGATGAATTCGCGGCGAATCGATCGCTGCCTGAATGTCCATTCCGTGATCGATCACGTTGATCACCGACTGCATAACCGCCGAAATGATCCTCGGCCCGCCGCGGGCCCCGAGGGCGAACCATACTGAACCATCTTTTTTCAATACGATCGTTGGAGTCATTGACGACAAAGGCCGTTTGCCTCCTTCAACCTTATTCCTCTCGCCCTGTACTAAGCCAAACAGATTCGGACGTCCGGGACGTGCAGCGAAATCATCCATCTCATCATTTAGCAAAACGCCAGTTCCCTTTGCCGTTACCCGCGAACCATAGAGGTCATTGATAGTGTAGGTGTTCGTGACGACAGTTCCAGCCTGATCTACTACGGTAAAATGGGTCGTATCCATCGATTCTGCCCCGGGGATCGAACCGTGACCAACATCTTTACTGACCGAGGCTTTTGTCAGATCGATCGACGATGCACGTGCAGCGGCGTATTTTTTGTCGATCATTGTATCGATGGGAACCTTTGCAAAGTCAGGATCGCCCATAAATTCCGCCCGATCGGCGAATGCACGCCTCGACGCTTCCGTGAGAACGTGGTATTTTGCGGCCGAGTTAGGCTGCATCTTCTTGATATCGTACGCCTCGAGCATATTCAAAACCTGCATCATCACGATCCCGCCCGAGCTTGGCGGCGGCATTGAAATGACCTCGTAGCCGCGATAGTTGCCACGCAGCGCCGTTCGTTCTTTTGCTACGTAATTCTTAAGGTCTTCGAGCGTTATGAGGCCGTTGTGAGCCTTCATGTCGTCGGCGATCATTTTTGCGGTTTGGCCGGTGTAGAATTCGCGGGCGCCGAGCCGTTCTACGCGAGAAAGCGTATTAGCGAGATCGGGCTGTTTAAACACATCGCCTTCTTCAAAATACTGACCGTTGTTAAGAAATATCCGCTTGCTGTCCTCGTATTTGGCGAGGTTCTCTTTGTACGATTTGAAGAGTTCGGCGAGACGGAACGACAGAACATAACCGTTCTGCGCCAGCATTCTTGCGGGACGCACGAGGTCCGCCCATTTGACCTTACCCGATCCGTATTTCTTGAACGCCAGCTCAAAGCCGGCCAGTGTTCCCGGTACGCCGGATGCTCGATATCCAATCGTCGAACTTCCCTCACCGCGGATCAGATTGCCGTCCTTGTCCACGAAAACATCCCGGTTTGCGCGTTTCGGGGCCATTTCGCGATAGTCGATCGCGTGATTTTCGCCGTTGACATCATGGATGAGCATAAATCCGCCGCCGCCGATGTTTCCGGCCTCAGGGTAAACAACGGCAAGAGCGATCCCGACCGCGATCGCTGCATCAACGGCGTTCCCGCCCCGTTTCATGACCTCAACGCCGATCTTTGATGCCAATTCGTGCTGCGACGCAACCATCGCATGCCTGCCGCGAACCGGTTCCGGCCACGCAAACACAGGCAATGCGCACGGCACCGCCGAAAACACAAACAACACCGCGACCAACGCCACCGCAACTCGGCGAAAGACAAGATTTTTCATACCCCGAACTCTAACAAACCTTAACGCCCCGAAGCAAAGCCCGATGCAGTTCTTTGCTTGTGACGTGTTGTAGTTTTCTTCCCAAGATGACTACAGCGTCTCGCCGTCCGCTTTTCGAAGTTCGGTTCCCGCAGGTCGTTCTCGACAATCGCCGGTCAAATATCGACATCAGCGGCCTTCGCCTCGCAAGTCGCAGGTCGAATATCGATAAATGTGCGCACGATTTCGAGCAATGTGCGCAGCGTTTCTGCGGGAATCGCACGGCTATACGACGAACGTGACAGAGATCTCGACAAATGTGCGCAACCGAATTGAAAGAGCGACCGCGTTTTTTGACAATCCGCGCCAGAAAACCCGCTTCGGGACAGCTTTCTCCGGGGTCGGACATCGAATATTGCGCGGCGTCATTTTTTCGGCCAGTATTTCTTGTCTTCGCATGCCGAGGATATAGACAGAGATCCCGAACCCCTCGATCAGTTGCCTCCTTATGTTAGAATCCAGTAGATGCCGCCGAAGGTTTACATTGAGACCACCATTCCGAGTTATCTGACCGCCCGTCCGAGTCGCGATCTTCTCATGGCGGGCCACCAACAAGTGACGCATACTTGGTGGAATGATAAACGTGAGAAGTTTGATTTGTATATCTCACTATTCGTTGAGGATGAGTGCCGGGCCGGCGATCCGCAGATGGCCGAAAGGCGGCTTGCGTTGCTCAAAGATATTCCCATGTTTCCGCTTTTTCCCGCCGTGTATTTGCTTGCTGCCAAACTGATTACAGGTGGTCCATTGCCGAAAAAAGCCGAGACAGATGCGTTGCATATTGCGGTTGCGGCGGCTAATGGAGCCGATTATCTGCTAACATGGAACATGAAGCATATCGCCAATCCAGCCATGCAGCGGGCGATTGGCCGCATGTGCGTTGAAGCGGGCTTCGAGCCGCCGGTTATTAGCACTCCCGAATTACTGTTGGAGGCGTGAGCTATGTGGAAAGACGAAATAGTTGAAGAAGTACGGCGAATCCGCGAGGCGAACGCCGCGAAATTTAACCATGATCTGAAGGCAATTTACGAAGACGCAGTAAAACGCCAAAAAGCATCTGGACGAAAGACAGTTTCGTTTGCTCCTCAGAAATCGAACACTGGACAGGTTAAAAAAAGCGTTACAGAAAAAGCATGACCGAGTGATCTCACCCCGAACCGGCGGTATTAATTACTGCCTATCGCCCAGACCCCGATTTATGGGAAAATGATCTTCTAAGGAGGAAGCGATGAAAAAGGTGATCCGAACAAAACTGATCCACGAGGGCGAATATGCCGCTGAGGTACAGGTGGAGCTTACCGAGACCGATGACAAGTGGTCGCCGTATCTGAGCGTAGAACACGCCTATAAGCTGGACGACGTTAGAGAAGCTCTCCGCCGGGGCGATTTGAGCGGCGCCGCCCTCCACGCCCGCATCTTCACCCTGACGCCCATTGCTGCATAACATCTAGTGGCTCCGCAGTCCTTGAACACCTTTAGCATCTGCGCCCTAATCCAGAGTCCATGAGATGAACTATGAGGGTAATTCCAACAACTATATTTGGCGCAATCACATCAGGGATCATTTTGGGTGTCAGCGCGATGATAATTGTAATAGTCGAAGACACAACAAGCGCCTTAGGTATGCGTGGCAGGGATTTTTGGTGGCTTGCATTCATTCTCGGCGCTTTTGTCGGCTTTGTAGGAGGCGGAATTGAGGGATTGGTCATTAGTTATTTTCGGTTTGGCGTTTTATCGACTTTTTTGTTCGGAATTGGCTTTAGTTTGATTGCTCTGTGTTTTTATTTCTTTGGAGCTAGAGGGGGGTTATGACAACAATTTCCATAGATTCATAGAAGTTTTCTCAATTTGGCAAGCAATTTATCCCAGCCTCGTTTCACTAATCTCAATCTCTACCAATTCGAGCAACACCAACTAGTAATTCGTATCCCACATCAAACGCGCAGGCATCAGTTCGCCTTTTTGGGTCAGTGGATTACACTGCTCCGAATCGATCGACGATCTCTTTTAGAGCTTGTCCGCGAAGTTTGCGAGGTTTTTCGCTGCCATCGTTATACTGCGGCGGGAACAATATCTCGAAGCGCCGCAATTCGCTGCTCATAGGTGGATTTTCCTATCACGTTGAATTGGTAACCTTCAATCGCCAATGCCTGTAGTGCGGCATCGGGAACGAGCACTTCGCCGGTTTTCAGAACCCGACCGGGAAAACGTCCGAGAAGGAAACCAAGGGCTTCCATCTCAGTATCGGCGTCAGTAAACTTGATTGTGATCATTATGCCTCCGAAAATAGATTATGTCAGATTGTTCTAACTACCTTAATCAATCGGAAAGACGGATTTGAGTTGAACCTGCCCGAGTATCGTTTTCTCTTACTTCTTCCAAATTAACCCCAAAAGAGTTATAGTCATTGTTCGCAGACAAATAGCTGGTCTTTTTATAGGATCCTGTAGATGAACGACGACGGAAGTAGTAGAAATGAAGTTGACACGCTTTTCGGTGAAAAAGTATGTGCAGAACTTGCGCCGTGTAATAACGCGTCTCGCTCGAAGTCTATCTGAATACCGCTTCCTTGCCCTGCTTGCCGTCCTCGGTCCCGGAATCATCGCAGCCAATGCCGGCAATGATGCCGGTGGTATCACCACATATTCAACCGCGGGTGCGGCTTATGGTTACACGCTGCTCTGGGCATTTATTCCGATGACATTGAGCCTCATCGTCGTGCAGGAAATGTGCGTGCGGATGGGCGTTGTGACCGGACAAGGGTTGGCGGACCTGATCCGTGAGCAGTTCGGCGTTCGGTGGACGGCGGTCATAATGACCGCCCTTCTGATCGCGAATACCGGCGTTATCATCTCGGAATTTGTCGGTATCGCCCAGGCCTCCGAACTCTTCGGAATACCGCGATTCTTTACGATCCCGCTGGCGGCCGGATTCATCTGGTGGCTGGTTGTCAAGGGGTCGCAAAAGCGTGTCGAGCGCGTATTCCTCGCACTGTCGCTCGTCTTCTTTTGTTATGTGACCTCCGCCTTTCTTGCCGGTCCGGATTGGGGCGATGTCGGGCGTGGATTTATTCAGCCGAGTTTCCAAGTCGATACAGGATATTTGTTCACCGTTATGGCGCTTATCGGAACGACGATCACGCCGTTCATGCAGGTTTACGTTCAATCCTCGGTCGTCGAAAAAGGCATGGGTAAGGAAGACCTGAGCGTCGTCAGAGCCGATGCGATCACGGGAACAATCTTCGCGTGCTGCATCGCCGCGTTTATTGTAATCTGCACGGCCGCGACGCTGAACGCTCGCGGCATTACCAGCATCGATTCAGCTGCAACGGCCGCCGAGGCGTTCGTGCCTTTTGCGGGTGTATATGCGAAATACCTTTTTGGTATCGGGCTTTTCGGGGCAGCAATGCTCGCGATGGGCGTTCTGCCGCTTGCAACCGCCTACAGTCTGAGCGAGGCGTTGGGCTTTGAAAAAGGCCTTTCCCGAACCTTTCGCGATGCTCCGATCTTCATTGGAATCTTTACGGGTTTGATCCTCATCGGAGCGTTGGTAGCGTTGCTGCCCGGAATCCCACAGATCAAATTGCTCCTGTTAACGCAGTGCATCAACGGACTCTTGCTTCCGATCCTGCTGTTTGCCATCGTCTCGCTCGCAAATAATGCGGAGATAATGGGCAAGCAAAAGAACGGCCCGATCTTCAACATCGTAGCATGGCTGGTCACCGGAGTTGTGTCGATCTTGTCACTCATCTTGCTTGGTAAAACGTTTATTGATATGTTTTAGCCCTAAATTATGGCCTCATCGGATATTAGAAAAAGAGCGACCTATTTTTTCGCGTTAGTGGTAATTCTGATCGCCGTCCTTATTGTATTTCCGTCGGATGAAGCGATTATTAGCTACTTTCAGGTGCAGCTAGGTGTTCACCCGACGGCGGACGGATTGATTTATATTTCGACTGGCGAGAAGGCTCGGATGGTGGATACGTCGATCTCGCTGATCGTCACTCTGGTTACCATCCTCAAGATTCTCATTGGGATGGTCATCGTCGTTTCGACAGTCAGGTTCATATTCTTCGGGATCACCAGAGCCTTATATAGAAAAGGCGCTCCCGGCGAGGTCTCATCGTTGCTACAGACCGTGGTCTCGGTGATCATCTATATCGTTTCCTTTTTCATAATTTTCCAGACTCAGTTTCCCGGCGTTCAGCTCGCACCGCTCTTTACCGGTTCCACGATCATCGGTATCGTCGTCGGTCTGGCGCTGCAGGACACATTGGGAAATCTGTTTGCGGGACTCGCATTGCAGGCCGATCAGCCGTTTCAGGTTGGCGACGTTGTGATAATCTCCAACCGCGGCGAGGGCGTGGTCGAGAGCGTTTCCTGGCGAGGGGTAAAGATACGTACCTTTCAGAACAAGCTGCTTGTAATAAGCAATTCCGTGCTCGGAAAGGAGACGATCGAGGTCGCCCCAAAGGATAATCTGAATGCAAAGGTGGTATTTTTTAACACGCTATATTCGCATTCACCGACCCGCACCATACAATTTGTCCGCGAGGCGGTCCGTCAAGTCGATAACGTCTCAAAAAAGATGCGTCCCGTCGTCCGGATCCGGAATCTTGGCGACAACGGCATTGACTTCGAGGTCAAATACTGGCTGGACGACTACACGCTCCAGCACGACACAGATGCTCTAATCCGCCAGCGGATTTGGTACGTCTGTCAGCGTGAAAACATACATTTTGCGTTCCCGACGAGAACGCTGCACATCGAGCAAAAACCCGCTGAGGTCGCTCCAGAAGAAATCGTAAACTCTATTGTCGAACATCTTAACAGGATATCCATCTTCGCTCCGCTTTCCGACGAAGAGATCGAACGCCTTGCCAACGCCTCGACCTCTCGTGTTTACGCTCCCGGGGAAGCGATCGTTCGGGCCGGGCAGGTTGGAAATTCGATGTTCGTGATAATCAGCGGCTCGGTCAAGGTGCAGATCACGGAGAACGACTATCAGAAAACGGTGAACACGCTCGCCGAGGATGATTTCTTTGGCGAAATGAGCCTTCTCACCGGCCAGCCGCGGTCCGCGAGCGTCATCGCGATCGTCGAGACAGAAGTGCTGCGGATCGACAAGAATGGCATTAAACCTATCTTCGAGGCGAATCCGGAGCTGGTAAGTGTTATTTCGGAGCTGATCGAAGAGCGAAAAATGGCGCTGACAAAGGAGATCGCCGAGGATGAAGAAGAAGCAGCCTCGCCCAAGAAAGGAGCGATCCGCTCGATTAGAAAGTTCTTTGGTTTGAAGTAAGTTTACTGGACGTTTTGATCGTAGATATCGTGCAAAACTTCTGAGATCGTCTTGCGGTCGGTCGGCGGTTCCGTGGGCTTATCTTTTAACGAGCTTCGCACGGTTTGTGTGAAGCTCGGCGGAACGGTTTGAACCCGTTCCGGCATTTCCTTAATTCGTGGCTCAAAACCATTCATCTCGACTTTTTCATCATCCGGCTGATCGACGATCGATTCGAGCTTCTGCTCCTTTGGCTCCAGCGGAACTACGCGTTTGGTTAGCTCCAAACGGCTCTCCTCAAGCAATTTCTTCCCGCGATTCTTGCGGGCCCGTTCCAGCGAGCGGATGGCGGACGATGTTAATGGAGCCTCGACCGGGGCACGTTCGATTTTGCGCAGCATCCGAACATACTCGCGCAATTCTTTGCTCGGATACACGATCGCGGTTTCGTTAACAGCGTTCTCCTCAACAACTTGTGAAAGATATTTGACCGCCGAACTGTGATCGTCGAGCTTCTGATACAAAGCCCCCAACCCGAATGAAACAAGCGGTGGAGCCGCACTCATCGAACGCACGATCGCCTCGCCTTTCGCAATGGCTTCCTGGATCTCAAAGCCATACCAACGGCGGTCGTCTTCGCGCAGGATCTCATTTGCGGTGAGGTAAAACTCGAAAACGCGGCGGGTCTCGTTACGACCTTCGGACGAGAAAACCTTCCAGATAAAGAAGGAAAGAACGCCGACAAAAAAGAGCAGGAACACCGGAAATCCGGCAACCCACAACATAACGCCAATGATGCCAAAGGCTCCCGCGTACTGAGCTTTTTCCTTGATCGCCCCGCGTGTTCGTTTCTCTATTGCGTTTCTATTCACAAGTTATCAAAGCCATTGCCGCTTATTCTTTCGTTGCGGCTGGCTTTCGCTTAGCTCGGGTTTTGGGCTTTTCTTTCTCAGAGGCCGGTTCATCGGCCTTTGCATTTGAACTTGTTGCGTTCTTCGCTTCGGTTTCGACTTTTGCTCCGAAGTCGCTGATGACATCGCCAAGTTTCTCGAGCGCCTTCATCGAGGAATCAGCAACATATTTAACTGCTTCAGTTATGGTCGTCGCCTCCATCTGGAGAAGGCTTGCAAATTTCTTGTCGAGCGGCAGTGAATTGAATTCAGCCTGGATATCGTTTTTCGCGTCAGCCGTACTTTTCTTCGTTCCCTGGGTGCTTTCTGTGGTCATAACTACTATTTCTCCTGGTGTAATGATCCTCGCCTCACATGCAAGTCTCTCATTTGACCTACGCCCGTTCTTATCAAAATGTTCCGATTCAGTTATGGTCAGCGATCCGATGTTATCGATGCCGCTGGTGACGATGACCGCACAATTATGTACTTTCGCCGCCCTATTGCAGCTATCGAACCTGATCCCAAAACTCCGTCCCGCATCGGCAAGAGTTACTCCTTCGGGCACGATTCCCTCGACACCTTCCTTTTCAAATCGAATAACAACAACAGCTTCGCTCATATTTATCGATTGGCCGTTCGCACTCGTATTCGCGGCTGCGCTCCTGAAGGAGCGGTTCGCGAATCGGCCTTTACGCGTTGGCACTCGGCACAAATGCCCCACATTCGCAAGCTGTGATGCGTTGGTTTGAACCCGAAACTACTTGCCATTTGATCCTGCATCTCTTCAATGCCGGCCGAAAAGAACTCGATGACTTTTCCGCACTCCGTGCAGATCATGTGATCGTGATGTTCGTGGTTGTAATGGTGCTCGTAATACGTTTTGCCGTCGCCAAAGCGAACCTCGCGGGCGAGTCCCGCTTCGGTGAGCAGTTTAAGCGTGCGGTAAACCGTCGTGAGTCCAACGTTTGGATCCTTTTTGTGAACCAGGTTGTGCAGGTTCTCACTCGTTAAATGATCTTCAGTGCTGAGGAATATTTCGAGGATAAGGTCGCGCTGACTAGTCCGGCGCAGCCCCGCAGCCTGAATATGCTCGAGCAGCAGTGCCTTTTCAACTTCGAATGTGTCCTTTTTTCTAACCAAAGAGAGCTTCCCCGCGTATGTCTCGATACTACCACTTCAATTTTGATTTCGCTATCGAAACTTTTGTCCGCAGCTTGTCGATCCTGTCAGCATTCACGCCCTGCTTGGCGGCAAGTTCCAGCGATCTCTCGCCGAGAAGAAGATAGATCTCGAGCAGGTCGTCGGAAACGTTTTCATTGAGCGCGGTGAGGTGGCGTGTGAATGTCTCGATATCAGCCCGGGCAAATGTTCCCGTCAATGCGGCGGGCGTGCTTTGTTCGCTGAGATTCTTTACGGTGCTAGTGACCAGCGGCATTAGAATGTCCTTGGAGTTCTCCGCGGAAAGGCCGCATTTGGTCATCATTTCCACTGCCGAATCGAACAACGCGACCAAATGCCCGCAAGCCGTAACAGCCGCAGCGTGATACAGCGTTTTGTATTTTGTGTCGATCGAGAATGGACGCCCGCCGAGAGCTACGGCAATTGCCTCGCCGGTCTCTACCGCTTTTGGAGTGCCCTCGACGCAGAAGAACGCGTTCGGAAACCGCGTTGGCCCAAGTTCCGGCAGACTGATCGAGACCAACGGATGCAGCGATCCTGTTTCGCATCCAACATCTTTTAGCTCATCGAGAACCGACGAAGGATACGAACCGCTCGTGTGAAAGACGATCGCGTCTCCGGTAATTTTCGATGCGAGTTCGCGAGCGACGGGACCGATCCACGCGTCCTGCGTAGTTATAAAAATAACGTCCGTTCCGATCTCTTTCAGATCCTCAAGGCGGATCAATTCCGGCTGCGGTGCGAGAACCCGCGTGACCGCTGACAGATCGCTATCACCGCGAAAAACAAGCTTTTCTACCGTGTATTTATCGGGAGGAAGACTCACCGCCAACGCACCGCCGACGCGGCCCGGGCCGATTATCGTAACGCTAACCATATATGGCTAGCATAGTTCAACCGGAACGTCTGGCGAAATGCGTCGGGCGAGATTTACCTAGATCTCAGTATTTACAAAATCTTCGACCTTTTTCAATTCCTGCTCCCACAGGTGCATGTGATCGGATATTGAGTCGGCCTGTTCGTCGTTTGCCCCGGCCGCATCCCTCGATTCCGGTGCGAGATCCGAAACGCGTTGGGCGGCGATCTTCAGAATGCGTATATCCTGGCTTGTGAGTTTTGGAAACTGATCCGCTTCGTTGATGCTGGTGAGTATAGACTTGACCGACGTTCGCATAGCGTCGGAATCGGTCGCATCCAGTATCTTTTGCGAGTTCTCGACAAATCGTGAGCGAAGGACGTCGAGTCCGCGATCGACCGTACCTTTCAGCAGCGACGGCAGAGCGACGAGGCGCTCCGTTTCCGCGAGGCTGAATGAACATCCACAGAACGGCTTCGAGATGAGCGAACCCCTCACATTTGAGGTGCAATACAATTGCCGCATCTCGCGGATAAGCGATTTTGCCAACGGAAACGACCCGTTCTCCAGCCACTGTACCGAGGAGAAATTCTCAAACACGGCCCATTCGTCCGAACGCACTATTTCCCGCAAACTCTCTCCGGATGCAGTCGAATTCATTACCGCGTCATGCTTTTCGGCGTAATATTCGGTGTAGGCATCACGAAAACACTGCCAATCGGCGTCAAGCTCCGAAGTTCCTGTCCCCGCAGAACCGAATTGTCCCGAATTGATAGTTTCGAGCAGCGATTGGCAAGCGAATTCCAGTTCAACATCGCCTGTATCCTCGCAGAGCGAAAGGTAAGTAGCTATCTCCGATCGCCGCGTGACACCGGAAGTGAATTCACGCAAAACACGCAGATCGCCTTTTTTGTTCTCGAATTCCGCTTCGGAATCGGAGAAAAGATCGGCGATGCTCTGTAGGCATTTATCTAGCGAAAGGTCGTTCTTAACCAACGAACCGATTATATCCGCCATCGCTCCGAACGATTTCTTGAGATTCGCGGCGGTCCGCCAGATCGCGGCGTTCAAATGTTCATCAGGAAGAGCGTCGAACTCGGCAAGCGTCCGGCTCTCGTTCCAGCCGGAAAGCCAGCCGGACAGCGAATCGAGAATAAGCGACCGGTCCTCACTTCGATCGATCGACTTTAGGCCCGCATTGCCCGTGATGAGTTTCGCCCACGCAAGCAGACGCTCCGGCGAATAGGCCTCGTCGAGGGGCTTCGCGACGCCGACGATGTCATCCCAGATTATCTGCAGATCGAGCGAACGGTAGTTGATCCGGTTCCCGCTCGATGTGACAAATTCGTACCGCTTTGCGGCCACCAGGGCCGCGAGAA
The DNA here is from genome assembly GCA_040080065.1 of Pyrinomonadaceae bacterium. Taxonomy (GTDB): domain Bacteria; phylum Acidobacteriota; class Blastocatellia; order Pyrinomonadales; family Pyrinomonadaceae; genus OLB17. Next base: position 128,668 of record JBEBJB010000003.1, on the reverse strand, counting down.
TCAAATGCTGAGCCTCGCGGGTGAGGCCGACCGGCGGTGCCTGCAGCCGCATCGCGATATCATTCACCGGAACCATTGCTTCAGCATCGGCTCCGGCAAATCCGGCGCGTACGATCTCATGCTCAACAAGCTGCTCAGCCGGCGTTGGAACGAATGCTCCGTTCACCTTTGCAGCCAGTCCAAGCGGGAACGCAAACGCCTCGGCGAGTTTCTGGGTTTCCGGACTGTTTACATCCGAACCGCCAAAGAAGTTTGAGATCAATCCGGCGGCTTGCTTGTGCCCGAGATGTTCGGAGAATTGCGGATGCGCCGGAAACTGGCCTTCGAAAACAGGCCGCAGCATCAGCGTCATCACCTGAGCGAGGCTGTGAGCAGATCGGGCGTCCTCAGTAAATTTGAACGTCAGGCCGCCGGCCGCCAGGTAGCTATCCTGGAAGAAGACTCTCTGCCATATCTTCTCGATCGCCATCGAATGAACGTGCATCGCCGTCGAGAGTGCCTCGCCCATTTGTTCGCGGACACCCGCATCATTTTGAAGCAAATAATTACGGCGAATAGCGTCTTTTTCGTCAGTAGTCGGTTTAGCAAGATGCCAGACGATCTCTGCATTTTCTGTCGATGGTTCGGCGTCGTCCGTGTCCGGTTCGACACGGATCGTCCAATCGGATTTTTCCTTGCCTTCACGCAAAGGCTGCTCGACGCCTTCACTAGGAGGCCATATCAGCTCGCCACGACGTATCGCGCCGCGCCATTCAACGCTGCAGGATGTCGTATCGGAAGCAGCGTCAAAATCGGAGTATTTCTCGCCAGTCTGCCCGAGAAGAAGCCGCCAGACCACGCTGTCCGCGACGGTTTTGACCGCCTCTGCGAGCAATCCGTCGACATCAAGTTTACTGGTCAGGCGAAATGAATATTTGGGCAGTATGCCATCGCGGGAAACCTTATTGATCGAGCCCGGCAATGCTTCGGCAAAGGCGTCGAGAAGAGCAGTAATATCAAAGCCCTGTCCGTCGGACAACTGGCCGTCCGATATCATCATTGAAGCCGAAAGTTCAGGCGACGAAACGCCGTCACCGTTCAGCGACAAGATCAACAGGCCTTTCAATATCAGCTTTGCCGGGTGCCTGAACAGAACCGGGAACCTAGTTATCACTTCCCGCTCAAGCCGTTCGAATGCGACGAACGCATCTTCCAGTTCCGGTACGGAACGCAGGCGGTTTTCGACGCTGTCGAACACCTCATCGATCCCGATAAGCGAATTCGCCGGACGGCCAAGAATCTTTACACCAGCCTCTGCTGCAAAGCCCAACAGTCCGAAATCTTGAATATAAAGCCGAACCAGCGGCGCGATCTCAACCGTCGCCGGATGCAATGGATATAGCGAAGTGAACCGCTGTTCGCTCCAGCGAAATCCCGGCATCTCAGCCCTATAATCTTCGTAGATCTCGTGCAGGACAGCCCGTTTTTGGTTGTATTTTGTGAAGATCACCGAATCGACGATCTTGTATAGATGTTCCTGATCGAGGTAATCGATGCTGAAATTCGCGGAGATCGACGCATTTGGCCCGTCGGCACCCGAGATGTCGTCGTCGAGAGCAACGCCTACAAAGATCCCAAGGGCTTTCGCCGCGTCGGCGATCTCGCTCAGCATCGCTCCATCGTCGCGTGAAACGCGTGTATCGCGCCCCATTGCGGTGTCGATCAGCAAAACCAGCGGAACGTCGCCCGCCTTCTCAGATGCGCTGAGAAGCAGATCGTAGAGCGAATCGTTCAGCGTGGACGGATTCGTCTCAAGGATCAAGCCAACCGCGTGTTTTAGTTCGTCCAGCAATGACGGACCTGAACCGCGACGAACAAATGCTACCTGTCCGTGCCGACGCGAAAGCCGCTCGGCGCTCGATGCAACGTGCTGGTCCATTATCCGCGCACGAAGTTCCGGACGAGCGACGATCGCCGCTAAAACCGAGATAAAATGGCTTTTACCGACTCCGCGAAAACCGGCAAGTGCGTATGCTCCGCCCTGGCCCGCTCTGACCGCGGCGACACGGTCGATCCATTTCGCCATCAGGTCGGCGGTGATGTCGGTAAAATGATATCCGGCGAGCGTGAGCCCAGGGTCGGCCGCAAAGTCATGGAGATGCGTGAACGCACATATCTCTACGATGTCTTTTACTTTTTCGACGACACGTTTCATTCTCTTATGACTTTACAATTTCTCGTGAAGGAAAACTCTGCGGCAAATACCGCCCCGTCTGGCTATAATACCGATTCCGGCGTTCGGTCAGACAGAACGCACAAAGTATTTTAACAAGTTTTATCACTTATGGGAATAGTTATCTTCGCCGCTTGTCCCACAAAAATAATTTGGTTCAGGAACCACAATTCACAACTAAATATTCATTCCGTGCATCATAAATTCGTTGATTTGAAACACGATTGGGACTACACTTTGTTCAGTCGTTAATATTTGAGTGGAGAGAAATATGCAAAGCGAAATTCGTCGTCGATTTGGTGCATCGTTGCTGGTCTTGAGCGTCTGGACCGGAACGGTCGCTGTAATACCCGCTTCGACCATGGCGCAGGACAATTCCAAGCCTGCCGCCGCTAAAGATAGCGACAAAAAAGACAGTAAAGACAGCAAGAAAACGGATGCTAAACCAAAGGCAACTCCGGCTCCGGCTGGCCCGTCACCTTTAGGAGTAAAAGAAGACCCGGCGCAGATCGGCAGGCGAAATATCAATAAAGGAACTGACAAACTGTTCGGCTGGCTCGGCGGTTCGCAGGAAAAAGAAATGCAGATCGGCCGTCAGCTCGCCATGGAAGTCGAACAGCAGGCAAAGATGGTTGACGATCCGATGATCACGGAGTATATCAACCGTGTGGGTCAAAATGTAGTACTTCACTCCGACGCGAAGATCCCATTTACTATAAAGGTTATTGATAGCGATGAAGTAAACGCATTCGCACTGCCTGGCGGATTTTTCTTCGTCAACAAGGGGCTGATCCTCGCCGCCGACAACGAAACTGAACTCGCTGGCGTTATGGCCCACGAAATCGCCCACGTCGCGGCACGCCATGCGATGGAAAACCAGGGCAAGGGCACGCTGATGAATTACGGTATGCTGGCCGGCATCATATTCGGCGGCCCGATCGCGAGTACCGTTTTGCAGAACGGCGGAAGCATCTTCGGAGCACTCGGAATGTTGAAGTTTACGCGTGGTGCCGAAGAAGAGGCCGATCGTCTCGGCGTTCAATATCTGTACGCTTCGGGTTACGATCCTAACGGAATGTCCACGATGTTTGAGAAGCTTGCCTCGCAGAACAAGAAAAAGCCCGGCACGCTGGCGAAGCTCTTCTCCTCGCACCCACAGTCACTCGACCGCCGCGACAGCAGCCTGAGCCTCGTGGCCCGCTTTCCTGAGAAGGAAGAGTACATCATCAGCACTTCGGAATTTCAGCGTGTAAAAAGCCACCTGATGAAGATCACGAATGCCAAAGCAGGCATCCAAACTGACTACGATCAGGCAGATGACAGCAAACCAACGCTAAAGAAGCGTCAGCCCGAGGGTTCTGAATCGCCAACGTTGAACGGCGAACCGGGATCGTCATCCTCCGACGGCCCGCCGAAGCTCAAGAAACGCGACGAGCCCGACGCCAAGCCAACGCCGACACCAACGCCGAATCAGTAACGATTCGCCGATACAAGTAAAAACACGAACCAGCAGGAATGCGGTTCGTGTTTTTCTTTTGCCTTAAAATGGGGTTACTACAAAAGCGGACTACGAGCTCTTTGATCTTGCGACTACGGCATTCCATTGCGAAGGATCTGAGGCTTACCGAACGCGTTTCTTCGATCCTTGACTGCGTTCATTAACTCAGCTATCCGCAGCGGGATTGGTAAAGTTGTTTTGGGTTCGACGCACCTTTTACCAATCTCGCAAATACCTCTACCAAACGGAGTATTTTGGCCCGACAAGCTGCACTTCGCCTTCGACCAAACCGGCCATTCGTCAGTTGGTAATCCCATAAACAGGGCCTATTATTCTAAATGTGGCACGTGCCACACTTTTAAACTCGTCATTCTTGGCAGCGCACAAATTTTCACTTTTGAATCCCCCAAAACCGAAAGAGGCTACCTGTTCCGGCAGCCTCTCATTGATCGTTGACAGTATACCGACCCTATGGCTTCTTGATTGGCGGGGCATCGAGCAGGACAACCGGCTTAGCCAGCGGTGCAGAGCTTTTGATCACCGTCGTCAAAGCCTGCGGGATCTGGTTGACAAGGATATCGCCCTGATTCTCAATGATCTGATCGATCATCTCAAACTTTTCCTTCTCAAAATCCTTGGTCATCAAAACGCCGTCCTTGTCGATCGTCATCGGATAAACACCGAAGAGCTGATTCTTAAAGTTCTGGAAGAATGATACATCCTCAGGCGGCAAAACCTTGGTTCGTTCCGGATTGGCTGCGGGAACCGTAGCACCGATCAATTCAAGCTGCTCGGTCGCTTTTTTTACGTACTCGCTATTTGGATAATCACTGACGATCCGCTGGAAATACCGGGCGGCCTGATCAGTTTCTTCCTCAACAAGATAGGTGACAGCAAGCTTGTACAAAACCTCGTCCATGAAATCGAAATCCGGGTATTTATCAATTATCTCGCGAAATCGCGACTGCGAACCTTTCAAGCCGCCCTTCTTCTGATCCACCGCGAGGGTGTAGTAATAGTTGGCAATAAGCAGGTTATGAAGTCCCAAATTGTCCTGAACCTGACTCAATCGCGTCTTTCCCTCCGCGAGGATGACTGGATCTTTACACTGCTGAAAAAGAGCTTTAAGCCTTGTTTCGGCACGCTTAGCACGCGTCGCGTCACGATCCGGCAGCCCGATCTGCCGCATTTCTGCCTCGCCGATCTTGAGGATCACGCGGCACGAAAGCGGATGCGTCGGGAAAAACGTTAGCCATTCCTGGTAAGCTCCAATAGCCTGGATAAGCGAACTCGTTGAGCCTTCCAAATAAAAGGAATCACCAACCGCGAGTTTAGACATCGGCAAGTATGGCGAATCAGGATAAGTCGTAATGATCGTCTGAAAAAGCAGGCGACCGACGTCGTAGTTACGTTTTCGCACTTCACGGGTCGCTACCACAAACAGCTCACGATCGCGCCCTACCTGGACGCTTCCAAGGAGTTCTTCGTATTCATCATTGCCGCCGCCACCGAAAATGCCGAGGAATTTCTTCTTCTTCTTTTTTTCGCGCGCTTGGCCGATGGTGGAAACTGGATTTGCCCGGCCGGCGGCAACTTCAAGCTGCGCCGTATCGGCACGTGCCTGGTATTCCGAGACGGACTGTTCCAGCGTATCTACGTCGGACCGCTCGTATTTCTCGCCACGATCGACTTTTCCTCGAAGGCTGTTTACGTCGGAACTTAGGCGAGATCCGTCCTTTTCCAGAGCAACGAGACGGCCGAGTGGAGTTTCGAGCTTTTTCTCATCGTCCTTTTTGGCCTTGTCCTCTTTATTTTCCTCTTTGAGGACAGAGATGACGCTGTTCAGCGAACGGCGAAGCTGTTCGAGCTTGCCCCGCATTACCTCGAGCCTTTGCAGGTCGGTTCCGTCACCAGGCCTTGCTTGTCCAAAGCCGATCGCTGAAAAGGCAAGTATGACAAGCAAGGATAGAAAAGCAGCTCTTTTTAGATCAAAAAACATAGTAAATCTTAACCCGTATTCGATTTAACGCGCTAGGCCCATTCCGTCCCTTTTTCAATAAGACTTTTCACCGACGCCGTCGCATCGCCGGAACCAAAAACGGCATTGCCAGCCACGATCAGCTGAGCACCTGCCTTAACTATTTCTGCAATATTCCCGGCATCAACGCCGCCGTCGATCTCGATCTGAACCGGAAGCTCGCGATCACTGATCATTCGCTTCAACCGCCGAAGCTTATCCAGCATCGTCGGAATAAATTTCTGCCCGCCGAACCCCGGATTTACCGACATCAGCAGGATAAAGTCCGTGTACGGCAATGCCTCGGTGAGGCTTTCGATCGGCGTCGCCGGGTTGATCGCAACTCCCGCTTTTCCGCCGGCCTCCCGGATCGCTGTCAAGGTTCGCTGCGAATGCGGATCTGCCTCAACATGAACCGAAACCATATCCGCCCCGGCCTTAACAAAATCAACGGCGTAGCGGCCCGGTTCCGAGATCATCAGGTGGCAGTCGATAATCATATCGGTCGCCTTTCTGATGGATTTTACGACCGGCAGTCCGATCGTGATGTTCGGCACAAAATGCCCGTCCATCACATCGACATGCAGGACATTGGCTCCGCCTATTTTGACCGCTTCGATCGCTTCGGCAAGCCTCGTAAAATCTGCCGAAAGGATCGACGGCGCTATTTCAAACATTACTCTTCTATTTTGTATCGAAAACCGCCAAAACGGTTGCTCCGTTATGGTTTTGTTGCCGGTTTTGGTTTCGCATCCGCGGGCTTTATTCCGGGGTTCGGCTTGGGCGTTGTCGGCGTTTGCGCATTCTTATTTGGCTTATCGCTCGAATTGTTGCTCGTGCCAGGCTCCTTCTTATTCGAAGCGGGTTCCGACGAATTTGAGTTTGAGTTCGAATTGGAACTGTTCCCGCTATCGCTGTTCACATCGCGCGCCGTGTCAGCCTTCTTTCGAGTGGTATTTGAGTTGGCCTTAGGCTTCTTCGGCTTGTCGGAGATCATCTCCTCGATCTTTTCCAAATCGTCCTCATCCGTTGTCTTAAGGCTCGGCGGCACGTCGCCTTCTCCGCCGCCCTTGCTTGTTACGACAAGGATCATCTGGCCGGTCTTAACGGTTTCACCGGCTTTCGGAAGCTGTTCGATGACCGTATCAGGCTTTTCCGCGCTGACGCGGTCAGCCCGTTTCTTGATCTTGAGACCCAACAGAGCAAGTTCCTTCTCGCTTTCATGCAGGTCCTTGCCCGTTATTTCGGGCACCTTTATCTCGTTTCCCTGCAGCGACATGTAAACGACGCCTACGAGGCCGAACAAGAAGACAGCCAGCAAAACTGCTAATGCGGCCAGTCGCCCGATTGCTGAGAATCCCGAACTAATAATACTCACAAGCTGATCTCCCGAAAAACAAAACGGTAGTCTAACATTTTTTACCGGCAATTAGGAACCGCGACAGAGGCCGAATACCCTTTATACCCGGCGAAACATCGCGATAAAGAACCCGTCCATGTTGTCACGCTGCGGCCAGGTCCGCGCAAATCCCTTTTCTGTAACAAATCTCTTATCAACCTCGGGTATGACGCTTTCGAACCCAGTTCCCTCGCTTAAAAACTGCTCGCAAACCTGCTCGCCTTCTTCGATCTCGACCGAACAGGTAGAGTAAACAAGAATCCCGCCAGACACTACCAGTTTGGATGCATTCTTGAGGATCGAAAGTTGTTTCAAAGGTAATTCTGATAGATCATCTGGCGCTAATAAATACCGCAGTTCCGGGTTATGCCGGATCGTTCCGGTCCCTGAACACGGAGCATCAACCAGCACCGCGTCAAAACTGCCATCTACAAAAGGCAAGGCTTTTTCGGCATCATATTGAACAATGTCGACAGCCTCGCCCGTCAACTGACGGCAGTTGTCCCGCAAATACTCGACGCGAGGCCAGTGGAGATCGCCCGCGATCAACATTCCCGCTTTGTGATTTTTAGTGGCAATTAGAGTCACCTTGCCGCCCGGAGCGGCGCAAACATCGAGAAACCTGCCGCCCTCCGGCATCTGAATGGCGTGAGCAGTCATCTGCGACGCCTCGTCCTGCAAATATATGTGTTTCGTTTCGGCAAGGTTTAGCAATTTCTGATCATATCGGTCAGCAATGTAACAGCCCTCGACGTAATCGGAGCGACGAGACTTAGCTAAGAGAGCTTCGACATCTTGAGTATTTTCGCCCGTAATTGTGAAAGCAACCGCAGGCAGTTCGTTGTTCGATCGAGCGAACTTGGCGGCCTCCTCGGCTCCAAGTTCATCGATCCATTTTTCCAGTAGCCACCGTGGGTGCGAGGTTTTGATCGAAATTCGTTCAATATCGTCAGCGAACGAAAGATCGACAGGCTCACGGATATATCTGCGAAGCAACGCATTTACAAAGCCTTTCGCCGATGTTTTTTTTGCCCGCTGAACAAGATTTACGCTTTCATTTATTGCGGCGTGATCGGGAATGCGGTCAAGGAATTTGATCTGATAGATCGCGATCCGCAGGGCGATACGGATCTGGATATCTAGTTTCTTGCCGGCGGCAAGATGGTCGATCAATTTGTCTAGGTAGAGCTGGTTTCGCAGCGTCCCAAGTGTGATCTCGTGACAAAGGCCGCGATCGGCGATCGAGAGATCCGCCTCGTAAAAAGGCAGCAGAACGGAAGAGTATGCCCGTTCCGTCTCGATCCGAAAAAGTATGTCAAAAGCTGCTGTACGGGCAGGCGAGATCTTCATTCCGAGATCTTATACTCCGGGTTTTTACGATTCTGAATGCGCTGGGAAAAGTCAGTGATCACACCTTTTTCGAGATTGGCATTGACTGTAATGCGCTCGTCGAACACATAGCATTCGCCTTCCCACATCGTATTCTCGACCGGCGTGTCCTCGAGATACTTGAGAATGCCGCCCTCTAGTTGATAGACCTCTTCAAAGCCAAGGCCTTTCATGTATGGAGCAAACTTTTCACAGCGAATTCCGCCAGTGCAAAACATCGCGACCCGCTTGTGTTTCTCGGGATCGAGATTCTCAGCCACAAATTTCGGCAGATCGCTGAACTTCTCAGTTTCGGGATTCAAAGCCCCTCGAAATGTGCCGGTTTTGTATTCGTAATCGTTGCGGGTGTCGAGAATTATAGTCTCAGGATCTGAAATGATCTCGTTCCAGCGTTCGGCTTTTACATGGGTTCCGACTCCGAGTGAGATATCAACCGGCAGTTTGAGCGTTACGATCTCCGGTTTGATCTTGACATCGATCTTTCGAAACGGCGCTTCGGTATTATACGAAGATTTATAGGTGAGGCTTGTTTTCAGGATCGATCCAGCTTGTTCGACAAATTCCCCTATCTGCTCTTCCGTACCGCAAACCATGCCGTTGTAGCCTTCGGTCGCAAGAATGATAGTGCCGCGAACACCAAGCTCCGTAAAAACAGTCTTCAGCTCCGCCTTTAGCTCCTCAAGATCGCCGATCGCTGGCAAATCCTTAAACTCATAAAACGCGATTATCTGTATTCGTTGCTCCTCAGTCATTCGAACCTAAAATCTCTCCAACTTTTGGCTTAGAGCCGTTAATAAAATCCCGAACCGCCATTCGCCGCTTACCTTCGGGTTGAACTTCCAACACCTCAAGAGTGGAACCGGCGGCGCAGGCAACCTGAATGCTATCGTGATCGACCGCGACGATCTGCCCAGCGGGTGCGGGCGAATGCTCAACCTCAATTTCGCTCGCTTTCCAAATGGTCAGCTTCGCGTCACGATAACGCGTAAAACTCGATGGAAACGGCTGAAAACCGCGAACCCGATTCGCGATTTCCCGAGCCGACAAATGCCAATCAATCTTTCCATCATCCCGGCTCATTATCGGCGCAAAACTCGCCGCCGAGTGTTCCTGCGCGACAGGAACTATCGTATCAAGTTTCGCGAGCGTTTCCGAAAGCAGTTCCGCACCTGTGATCGACAACCGTGACATCAGCTCGATCGCCGTTTCTTCGGAACCGATAGGCGTTTTGCTTTGCAAGAGAATATCGCCGGTATCGAGCCCGATATCCATCTTCATCGTGGTTACACCAGTTTCCTTTTCTCCGTTAACGATCGCCCAGTTTACCGGCGCGGCTCCGCGATACTTTGGCAACAGAGAAAAGTGAACATTAATCGCCCCTTTCGGAAAAGCCGACAGGTATGTTTCGGGAAGGATTCGGCCATATGCAACGACCACAACGATATCGGCGGCGTGCGACCTGAATTCAGCAATGGCCTCGTCGGTTTTGATCCTGAGCGGCTGAAAAACCGGAATGCCGTACTTCAATGCTGTTTCCTTTACCGGCGAAAACGTGATCTTGTTCCCACGCCCCGATGGCCGGTCTGGTTGTGTGTACACGGCTACGATATCGTGCCCGTCCTGCAAACATCTCTCTAACGAAGGAACGGCCACCTGCGGTGTTCCCATAAAAACAATTCTCATTTGCGTCCCAGTCTCAAAGCATCTGCCATTACATAAAATATCCAGTTTTCTTCCATAGACCCGCGAATTAGATACGAGTTAACGCCCGTCGCGAATATCGCCACGTCCTCGCCGCCGTGTGTTTCCGCCGATAACGGAATATTTGCTTCCTGTTTATAGTCCGGATCCAGAACGGTTTCGTTGGTCAATATCGGGCGCTCGGAGCCTCTCGCACCGGTTCCGTTTGCGTATCCCAGCGTCGTGAAAGGCTTTTTGCTTCGGTCAACGGAGTCGTTTTCATCGAGGTTTCCGTTAGTATCGACCTCTCGGACGAGGCCGAGGATATTGTTCCCACGGATCGGATATCCCTGTATAAAAAGTGTGTGACTGTGATCTGCCGTAACGATGATCAATGTTTCATCCAGATCTACTTTTCCTACTGCCGTCCGGACCGCGTCAGAGAGAGCGACGGTATCCCGCAAGGCCCGGTAAGCGTTGCCATCGTGATGAGCATGATCGATACGGCCGCCTTCGACCATCAGAACATAACCTTTCTTGTTAGTCGACAGCATGTCGATCGCCTTCGATGTCATTTCCGATAGAGACGGCTCTTCGGAGGCGTTCTTAAGCCGATCGAACTCGTATTTCATATGCGACGGCTCGAACAAACCGAGCAGACGCCTTGTTTTCCTAACGTCGACCGCATCAAACTGTTGTTTGTTCCACACATATGTTGCGTTCTTAGATTTCGCCATCCATTCCTGCGTCAGATCACGGCCGTCGAGCCGTTCGCCCTTTCGATTCGCGTATTCCGGATCGGCTGTTTCTTTCGGAAGGTATTTCGAACGCCCGCCGCCAAGGGCAACCTCGAGGCCATCGCCATACTTGAACTCAAGCATTTGCCGCGCAATGTCGGGAAATTTCGCCTCGTATGCATCCTTTTTTCTTGACAAGATATCGGCATCGGATTCCCAATCGCGGTCGGCTGTATGTGCGTAACACGCTCCGGGCGTGGCGTGAGTTAGACGAGCGGTTGAAACGATACCTGTGGATTTTCCGGCCTCCTCGGCATACTCGAAAAGCGTCATCGTTTCGTTTCCGGCAACCGTCTTGTAGTTCGCGTGCTGAACATTTTGATTCACGGACAAGACGCCTTCATCCGTTTTGATACCAGAAATGATCGCGCTCATCGTCGGGGCCGAATCAGATGTCTGCTGATTCGCACTATATGTTTTCGAAAGGGCGGAATTAGGAAATTCTTCAAAACTCAAACGATTTTCCTCGCCGCTCTCGCCACGCATTTGGCCTTCGAAAATACGGGCCGCCGTCAGTGTCGAAACTCCCATTCCATCGCCGATAAACAGGATGACGTTCTTCGCCTTTCCCTTTCGAATCTTTTCCTTTTTAGCCCTTTCGACCGCATTCCAACCGTCACGCTTCCATGTATCGACCGACTCGGGCCGCTTCACGGGAAACTGCGTCGGAACCTGTGCCGATACAATGCCGGCAAGCAGGACCCAAGCGGTAAAAGATATAGCCGAATTCCAGTATTTCTTCATTCACACACCTCAAACGATCTTTGCAAAAGTAGATTTTATCGTAACGAGATCGATTTCTATAGGCGCACAAATAGAAAGAACGGCATATTTAATATGCCGTTCAGAGAAAATTCCACAATAGTTTACCTGCGCCGCGAAGCTAGTAGCCGCAATGATAATTAGATCCATCAAATACATTCGTCCATTTGCTGCCGTTACGGCGATAGATCTTGAATCCGGCACCTTCAAATGATTGGACGTAGGTGAAAACTTCGCTTGTACCGTCACCGTCCGCATCGAAGACGTCAAGCAGCAGCTCATTGTAAATGCCTTCGTCAACGGCCTTGATCTCGCCGCTCATAACGTTTGCCTGATCAATGCTTCGGTATTCCTGATAACCGACCGAGTATTTGCCGTTGGTGCCCTTCGAAGCGATGAAAAACAGAACTCCGCGTGTCAGTTTGTCGATCTCGACATAATAAGAACCCACGAGTTCGGCTTTTCCGTCGCCTTCGACGTCAAGAGCGGTCAGATTGTGATATTTGAGAGTCTTCGGCGTGAGCTTTTGTTTCGCAAATTCCGCACGTGCGAGAGCATCGGCGTCGTCCTTTTCTGCGGCAGTTGGTTTGCGGCGATAACTAGTCGTGGCTTTCACGACTTCATTGGTCGCAAGTGCCATGACCATGCCTTTCAATGGCGTTTTCGTTGTCTTGGTGATCGCGATGGCGGTATTTTTTCCGCATTCGGACTTCGGATCGGCACTTTTCACGGTCGCGGTTCCGGCTGCGGCTCCGCCGAAGATCAATTTGTACGCAGTTCCCTTCCTGTAATACGAACGGTGGAACGGCAGGAGCAGATCCTCAGCATCGCTGCCATTTACCGGTTCTTCGAACTTCGCCTTGTTGATATAGGCGATCGGTTCTAGGGTTTGTCCGTTGTTTAGCACCGCAAAAACGATAGGCTTTGCCGCCTTTTGGGTTGCCGGCGGCGTGACCTTCTGCGCCGAAACGGGCGATAAAAACGCTGAAAGCACTATCGAACCTGTTAGGACTTTTGCAACAAATAGCTTCTTCATATATTTAAGCCTATGCCGAACTTAACGATCATATCTTCTGCGCGATTGATTTGCCCTGCATGAACTGAAGCAGATATTCTCGACCGCCAGCCTTCGAATCGGTTCCGCTCATATTAAACCCGCCGAACGGATGAACACCGACTAATGCACCTGTACATTTGCGATTAAGATAAAGATTCCCAACGTGAAAATCACGCCGTGCCTGATCCAGACGTTCCTGAGATGCAGAATAGACCGCTCCGGTTAGCCCGAATTCCGTATCGTTCGCGATCTCGATCGCGTGATCGTAGTCGCGAGCTTTGATCACAGCCAAAACTGGTGCGAAAACCTCTTCCTGCTCAAGCGTCGCCCCGGCGGCTACATTGTCAACGATAGTTGGCTCTATATAAAAACCAGTCGAATCGTCGCCTCTTCCGCCCGTCAAAACGGTTCCGCCCTCGGCAACCGCTTTCTGGATATAACCGATCGTGTTGTCAAACGAGCGTTTATTGATAACCGCCGAAACGTTCGTATCGCCTTCGGTCGGCTGGCCGATCTTTAATTTGTTGGTTAGTGCAACGATCTTTTCGACCAGCTCGTCGTGAACTTTTTCATCAACGATCAAACGCGAACAAGCCGAGCATTTCTGGCCCTGAAATCCGAACGCCGCCTGAACGATTCCAGTCGCAGCCGAATCGATATCGGCGTCATCGGCTACAACGATCGCGTCTTTTCCACCCATTTCGGCTATGACGCGTTTTATCCAGATCTGGCCGGGACGCGTTTTCGCGGCTTCCTCGTTGATGTGAAGCCCGACGCCTTTTGAACCGGTGAACGAGATGAATCGCGTTCGCGGGCTCGTGACCATCGCTTCGCCGGTCCGCGCACTGCCGCTGATATAATTAATTACGCCCGCCGGAAAACCAACTTCCTCAACGATCTCCATAAACTTCGCAGCAATCGTTGGTGAGTCGGACGACGGTTTGAGAACGACGGTGTTTCCCGAAACCACCGCCGCCAATGTCATTCCGGCCATGATCGCTAAGGGAAAATTCCACGGCGGAATTACAGCCCCGACTCCAAGCGGAATGTATTCGAAGACATTCTTTTCGCCCGGATACGGCGTGATCGGCTGTTCGGCTGCCCATTTGAGCATCTCGCGGCCATAGAAATCGCAGAAATCGATCGCCTCGGCCGTATCGCCGTCAGCCTCGGCCCACGTTTTCGAAACCTCGTAAACCATCCACGCCGAAAGCTCGTGCTTACGCTGACGCATGATATCGGCGACCTTAAAAAGGTACTCGGCGCGAACCGCCGGATCGACATTCCGCCATGTTTTGAAAGCTGTGGTTGCCGCATCGATCGCTTTCTCGACCAACGACGTATCCGAATCGCCTTCCGAAAACACGCCGACGACTTCCGAAGTGTTAGACGGATTGATGCTCTTAAACTTACGCTCAAGAGCGATCTTCTCGCCATTGATCACGATCGGATATTCGCTCCCGAGTTCGCTCTTGACCTTCGCAAGAGCCGCCATCATTGCTGCGGCGTTCTCCGGCTTTGAAAAATCTGTAAATGGTTCGTTTCTGAACTCGTCCAATGTTCGTTGTGCTTGCATAAATCTAAAACGTATATCCGTAATAAGCCGCAAAAGCGTTGTTGCCTCTGCCTGAATTGCCGAAGCTGTAGCCCGACAGGATGTACTGCCGGGTCGATATCTGATAGTTAATACCTGCCGACGAATATCCTAAACGATTCTTGCCCGAATACCAGTCAGCGACAAAGCTGAATTTCTTCGCGATCGGCTGAACCGCCGCGGCCATCACGCCGGTTTTCGTGCCGAAATTGTTTCCGCGAAACACGTGGTAAACGCCGCCGGTAACGGTCAGCCCGTTCAGAGGCTCAATGGTCTTGCTCGCGTTGCCATAAACCATGATCGCGGTTTTGTCGCCGCTCGTGGAACGTACCGGGACAAAAACCACCGTGCCGCCCGAAACGCTTACGCCGAGTTTTTCGTTGCGATATATATTCTGTTTGAGGCTGAATTCCGCCTGTCCGGTCGAATCACCGAGGCCTTTGGTCAAATAGAAATTGGTTCCGAGTTCGGTTTTGTTACCTAGTCCGTACGAAACGCGGTAGCCATAAGTTTGATAGCCGCCTTCACGATACGAAACGGGCTTTGTAATAAAATCCGCTTCGATCCCCCACGAACCTTTGCTCTGCGTGTCCGCCGACGGGATATTAAATATCGTCGTCTGCGCCGCCGCCGGCAAAACAAACACAGTGATAGCCAAGCAAATAACAAGAAAGACTGTTTTAGACATAGTTCATTCCTCCTATCCTGGCACTCTGTTTTGTTAAATTCGAAAACGGGCGTTTTTTCGAACGGAAAGCAATAGATCGTTTCCAAATACAATATCTCAAAAACGGGTTAAATCCAATAAATCGGTCTTAATTCTTTCCGTGTCGTTCCGTGTATTCCGTGGTTAATTTCTTAAAACCTTAAGAACGACATACGCGAACAAAAATCTAAGAGCTTCAACCACGGAACGCACGGAAAGGCACGGAACAAAAACGCTACCGCGTGCTCTGCCGCATCATTTCGCGTTGTTCCCATTCGTCGAGGATCTCTGGGAAAACCGCCGGGCCATCCTGTTGCCACGCTACGACGAAGCGCGGCTTTTGCGTATCGCTCGCGTGTTTCACATAGCTGAGTATCAAAACCCAGCCTTCGCACAGATATTTATTGAGTTCGCCGCTGGAACCTAGTTCCGCAGTTAGTTTGGTGTCTTCTATAATCAAATCAGTTCCACTTCCCTGTTTTTTGTAGTGTTTTGATCTTGCGTTTTGCTAGTTGACGTTTTAGAGGCGTCATTCTGTCGAGAAAGACTATTCCGTCGCAATGATCAGTTTCATGCAGTATACACCTTGCCGCTAGATCTTTAACATCTATTTCTATCTGCTCGCCTTTTAAATTATGCGCCCGTGCGATCACACGCATCTCGCGCCGTACGACCTGATACAGCCCCGGAAACGACAAACAGCCTTCGTCACCGGTCTGTTCGCCCTCGACATGGATGATCTCAGGATTTATCAACACATGCCGCTCCTGCGCATTCGCCTCATTCTCCGGCGTATCCATCACAAACAACCTTTTCCCAACCCCAACCTGCGGCGCCGCCAGCCCAACCCCCTTCGCCTCCTCCATCGTCACAAACATATTCGCCACCAGTTTTTCAAGATCCACGTCAAACGCATCCACAGGTTTCCCAACCGTCAACAAAACAGTCTCCGGATAATGAACAATTGGCAAAATCGGCATAGCGAGTATTTTACGAGTCTAAAGGAACAATTGCGAGTTGGAATGGTGTTTACATAAGTGAATTGAAACTACTCTACGCAGGTGGTAAATTCTTTCCAACAGCCAAAACCAATATGTCAGCAAGATCAGTTAAAACCCAATTGGTAACCGAACCCTTTTATTCTACTAAGCTTGGTCGTGCATTCCTCGGTGATAGTCTCGAAATTATGGAAGGGTTCTTTGGGGTTAACGCGAATAAAATGTGAATGTGATCCTCAACGCCGCCGATCGCGATTAATTTAATACCGTGATTTTTTAGAATGCCGGCAATATATTTGAATAACTCTTCTCGCCATTCAGGTTTTATTAAACCCGCACGTTCCTGAACGGCGAAGATGACATGAATGTAGATTTGCGTATAGGTGTTTGCCATTTCATTTCAGTTCTGTGGGAACGTCAGTTTGTAGAGCGCAAAACAATCCAATTATTGAAGGAGCGGGATGTTCGTCGTCGTGTCACTCCTCGGGAGCTATAATTATAATGCATTTCGTTTCTACAAACATTTCGCCTCTACGAGGCGGTTTTCGGTTTTTAGTTCCGTTAGGAACGATATGTTTGTAGAACCCGAACAACCCTTTCGATTGTTAGCTCCGTGGGAGCGACATGTTGGCCGTTCCGCTCCTACGGAGCTTTATCGTTTATTATTCTTTCGATTCTACAAACATACCGCCTCTACGAGGCTGCGGCGGTGTGATATTTTTTTTTGTAAAAACATTTCACCTCTACGAGGCCATATCCGTTTAGCTTTCCCCGAACTTCGTTCCGGCGTCTTTTGCCCACGAGCATAGGGCTTTCGCGTCGCTTTCGGTGAGGGTGGATTCGCGGTGGATCCAGAGGTAGGACGGGAGCGGCATTTCTTTGGATTCGACCTGTTCGCAGATCTCTTCGAGCTTTTTGGACTTTTTCTGTGGCGAGTAGGTGTTGAAAATGCTGAAATTCAGTTCGCGGCGGCCTTCGTCGATGTGGTCTTTGAGAAACCAGCCCGATGGTTGGATGTTTGAGTACCACGGGTAGACCGTCGTGTTCGTGTGGCAATCGTTGCACGCCCGGCCGAGGATCTGCGAAACATCCGCCGGAACCGCGACCGCCGCCTCAAGCGTCTCCGCCTGCACGACCGGCGGATTTGTCTTGTCGATCCCAAAAAACTGAAGCACGATAAATCCGAGAGCAAGCAAACCAACAACGATCTTCAAGACTTTTTTCATGATTGGATTATGGTGCAAAAGCCCGCGCGTGAGCAAGGGCGAATCATCCAACGTGAGTGAGTGAATCGCCCTTGCTAAAAGCGCGGGCTTATGCAATTCGTCGTGGCCCCCTCGTGCGGGCTCGCGATTCGCCCTTGCTTACGCGCGGGCTTTTGCATTTCGTCGTGGCTCCCTCGTGCGGGCTCGCGATTCGCCCTTGCTTACGCGCGGGCTTTTGCACTTTTTGTGGCTCCCTCGTGCGGCCCCGCGATTCGCCCTTGCTAACGCGCGGGCTTTTGCACTTTTTCGTGGTTCCCTCTTGATGCAAACGCCGGTAATGACTATCGTTGGAATTGATGCTGCGTCCTACTGTTATTGCTATTCCTTTTTTTGCCCTGCTGATTGCGTTCGAGGCGTGGTGGGCGTATCGGAAAGGGTCGGATGAATACGGCGACCGCAAAGATACCTGGGGCAATATTTTTCTAGGGTTTATGAGCGTCGCCTGGGGTGCTCTGTTCGGGCTATTGACCGGCGGGATCTATTTGTTTTTTTATGAAATCGCTCCGTATAAATTCCCTGCCGACGTGTGGTGGACTTGGGTGGTTTTGTTCTTTGTTGACGATCTCGCGTACTACATTTTTCATCGCGTGAGCCACGAAATGCGGTTGTTTTGGAACTTTCACGTCGTCCATCACTCGAGCGAGCACTACAACCTAAGCGTCGCGGTTCGTCAAAGCTGGTTTAGCGGTTCGCTGCATTGGATCTTTTACGCACCGGTGATGCTGCTCGGATTTGCACCGTGGATGTTTGCCGTGATGCACGGATTTAATCTCATCTATCAGTTCTGGATCCACACACGATTCATCAAAACACTCGGACGACCGATCGAATATATCTTCAACACGCCGTCGCACCACCGCGTTCATCACGGCGTGAATAATCCGTATTTGGACAAGAATTACGCGGGCGTTCTGATCATCTGGGATCGGATGTTCGGCAGCTTTGTACAAGAGACGGAAACGCCGCGTTTTGGCATCATTAAACCGATCAAGAGTTACAATCCGCTTTGGATCAACGTCCACGGCTGGGTCGAGATGTTCGCGGCGATGCGTGAGCGTAAAGGTTTTGTTAATAAGCTGCGATGTATCTTTGCTTCGCCAAACATGGAGACCCCTTGAATAATTTGAGGATCAGGTATTTCTTTCTACTTTCAGCCATCTGCCTTTTCGCAGGTGGGGGTTACGGTCAATCCGTCGTCGTCACGGCCAAAAAGGTGACGTACACACGCCCGAAACCGATCACTGATTTTAGGAGAGCCTTTACCGTCATCTATCCTAAGATCAAAGCGGCAACACCGGCACTTTCCAAAAAGATAGAGGCGGCGATCAGTTACGAGAAAAACTTTGAGATGAGCATTAAAGATGAACTGAACGAAATTCAGTGGCTCGAAAATGCCGCGTATGACGTGGGCTACAACGCAAACGGCATTCTGAGCCTTTCCCTTACGATCGAAGGCAGCGGAGCGTATCCATCAGACTCAACAAAGTACGTCGTCGTAGATATAAAGAAAGGCACAAAGGTTAAGCCCGCCGACGCTTTCACCGATCTCAGTGGCCTTCTCGCCATGGTATCTAAGGCCAAAGACAAGGAAGTCGCCGAGGCGATCGCCGAGATTAAGAAAGATCCCGATAACCAGGACGCCGATATCGAAATGATGTTTAAGGATTCGGAGCAGTATAAAAAGGTCACGCTGGACGAATTCGAGATAGATGAGAACGGAATTGTATTTCACCACGATTACGGCTTTGCCCACGTCGCTCAAGCGTTGCAGCCGGAAGGCGATTTCTTTTTTTCCTGGGCTGAGCTAAAACCATTTATCAAGCCCAGCGGTTTGCTCGGACGCATCGCTCGTTAATATACTGATTCCACGTATGAGTGAAAGAAAGATCAGAGTGTTGGTCGCCAAGCCCGGCCTCGACGGCCACGATCGCGGTGCAAAAGTCATCGCCCGCGCCCTACGCGATGCCGGAATGGAAGTGATCTACACCGGTTTGCGGCAAACACCCGAAATGATCGCGTCAGCGGCTCTCCAGGAAGACGTCGACGCCGTCGGCATCTCGATCCTCAGCGGCGCTCACAACACACTTTGTCCGCGCATCGTTAATTTGCTCAGAGAAAACGGTATGGACGATACGCTCATACTCGTCGGCGGCATAGTTCCGCAGGAAGATATCGTGACCCTGAAGGCGAACGGAGTTTCCGAGGTATTTCTTCCGGGAACTTCGACTGAGGACATCGTGAAATATATAAATTCAAATGTCCGTGCGGTTTAGTACGCAAGTGTACTGAACGCGCAATATTCAAATGCAAAGATAATGCGTACTATGATATTAGAAATATCAAACAGAGGAAACCGCAATGAAAAAAATTAAATCAATATTTGTCGCTTGTGCGTTTGTCGTGGCGATCGCGTTTATTGGCGGAGCCGTTTCGGCTAACGCTCAGGATACGATGATGGGCAAGATGGGTGATAAGGTCCAGAACACCAGCAAGAAGGTCTATAACAAAGGCCGCAGGGTCGGTACGACTGTCGGAAACAAAACCTGGAACGGTTCGAAATGGGTCGTCAGCAAATCGTACAGAGGCGGCAAATGGGTCGCTGTCAAAACCGTCAACGGAACCAAATGGGTCTATCGCCGCGGCCGCAATGCGGTTCGCGGTGCTAAAAAGCCAACCCCATAATTTTTTGTACACTATCGCCGAAGCGGCCAACGGATAGCTTATCTGTTGGCCGTTTTCTTTTGTCCTACTCTGCTTGTAAACTACATTTATGAAGGAAACGGTGAGGATCGCAGGCGGACAGGGTTTTTGGGGAGATCTATTGACGGCTCCGGTCGATCAGGTGCGAAAAGGCCCGATCGATTATCTAATGCTCGACTATCTCGCTGAGGTAACGATGTCGATCCTGCAAAAACAGATGAATCGCGACCCAAGGGCTGGCTACGCCCGCGATTTCGTCTCGCTTCTTGGCGAGATATTGCCTGATTGCGTCGAGAAGAACATTAAAGTCCTATCAAACGCCGGCGGCGTAAATGTTCCCGGCTGCGCCGAAGCGATCCGCGAAATTGCCGTTAACCTCGGCCTGCGAGGCAAGGTAAAGATCGGTGTCGTCACCGGCGATGACGCACTCGACAAACTCGACGGCTGGCTCGCCAACGGCATTGAGATCAACTCGATGGACGACGGAACGCCGCTCTCCTCGATCCGCGACAAGGTTCAATCGGCAAACGTCTATCTCGGAGCAGCACCGCTCGTCGAAGCTTTGGGTAGAGGTGCAAATGTCATCGTCGGTGGCCGCCTGACCGACACAGGTTTGACGCTCGCTCCGCTCGTTCACGAATTCGGCTGGTCGTTCGACGATTGGGACAAGATCTCAGCGGGAACGATCGCAGGCCACATCATCGAATGCGGAGCCCAATCGAGCGGCGGGAATTGCCAGTACGACTGGCAAAATATTCCCGACATGGCAAACATCGGCTTCCCGATCGTCGAGGCCTCGCCAAACGGGGAATTCGTCGTCACCAAACACGACGGCACCGGCGGCCGCGTCAACATCCAGTCCGTCAAAGAGCAACTCCTCTACGAAATGGGCGACCCGCATTCCTACATCACGCCCGATGTCGTCGCCGATTTTGCCTCGATCCAACTCGCGGACGGAGGCGAAAACCGCGTAAAAGTATTCGGCATCACCGGCCACCCGAAAACCGATTTCTACAAAGTCTCCATCGCCTACACCGGCGGCTGGAAATCCGTCGGCACACTAGTCTATTCCTGGCCCGACGCCTACGAAAAAGCCAAAGCCGCCGACAAGATCCTCCGGGAACGACTCGATAACCTCGGCCTAACATTTGACACGAAACTAACCGAATTCGTCGGCGTAAACGCCACCCACGGCCACCTCTCCGGCGAGCCAGCCAGCGACATCCCCGAAGTCCAGTTCCGGATCGGCGTCCGCGGCCAGAACAAGGCAGATGTCGAGCGATTCACAAAAGAAATTGCCCCATTGATCTTAACCGGCCCGCCATCGGTTACCGGCTTCGCGGGCGGACGGCCTAAAGTCGAGGAGATAATGGCGTATTTTCCCGCCTTAATTCCGAAGTCGTTGATCGAGACGAAGGTCAGTATCGTCGAGGCATGAGTCGAAAATCCCTGATTATTTTTGGAATTCTGATCGCTACCATGGCGTCCGTAGTAGGTTTCCCTCTAATGATGTCCACACCCAAAGATCGTGCGACGGCCTATCTCTATCTGAAATCCACCCTGAATGGCGATCCGGAGTTTCGTTATCTCTATGCGGTCAATGGAGGCGAGTCGCGGTTTGACAATTTCATTTACCAATCTTTAGACGGCGAAATAAAATTCGCAGACGATTGCATAGGATGTAATGCGGAGGTTGGAGATACTTTCTTCTTTCACAGTTATGTTTCGGCTCAGACATCCCGTGAAATCTACGACCGAAAGGTTGAGCCTGTTAAGGATGAGACTGGGCTGCGTGAAGTTCTCCAACAATCACCATCTCGCGATCGGGCAATAACGAGGGTTTCGGAGAATGGCAGAACTATTATGGTGAGTCTGTTGTGGCTAGAGAACGGTGATCTTTGGGAGATAACATCCATCGACGAAAAACATGTCATTGCGTTCCAACGAAGCCAGTTCTTCAATATGATTAAGCCTCAGCCATAAATAGCCGTGTAAATCGAATGGGGTGAGTCATTTATCCAAAAACTTCGCAATTCCCTGCTTACAATCCTCAGTCATTCTTGCCGTCGCATTGACCTGTGCTCCGTGCTCGATTGCGTCGTCAAAACTAAGGCCGTCGATGTCGTAAAGCAGTCGCTTCGTCATCTGAACGGCGGAGGCGGATAGTTTTTCGTATTGTTGGGCTATTGCGATTATCTCTGCGTCGAAGTTTTCGTCGTGAATGGTACCCTCGATAATACCTCGGTTGCGAAGTTCGACGGCGCTGACCTCGTATCCAAGGGTGAGTGTCGCAAAGGCGTCCTTTTCCGACATATTCCGCCGAAGTATCGCGGCAACCATTGCGGGAACGAATCCGATCTTCACCTCAGGAAAGCCAAACCTGGCATCAGCATTCGCGAAGATGACATCGCACGCCAAAGCAAGTCCGAACCCGCCCGCCAACGCACGACCTCGAACCGCCGCGATAACGGGCTGACGTACACGCCGAATGAGTTTATACAACTCGCCAAGCGATCGCGCATCCTCAAGATTTTCCTCGTGCGAGGCATTCGCGATCTTTTGCAATGCCGAAAGATCCGCTCCCGAGCAAAAATCCTTTCCGGCACCGCGAATGACGATGCATTTCACGCTCTCGTCGGCATCGGCCTCACTCAGAGCGTCCTTTAACGCCGCGATCAGCTCGTCATTCAACGCATTGCTCTTGTCGGGGCGGTTCAGCGTCAAGGTTCGGACTGAATTTTCATTAGCGATGAGGACAACGGACATAATATCTACCAATTGACGATCAGCCAATTAACAATTGACAATTCAGATTTCTTCTTTGATTGTCACCTGTAAATTGGATAATTGTAAATTGGGAATGAAATCACTGAAACCAATTAACAATCAGCCAATTTACAATTAACAATCTACTCCTGTTTCGAATTCTGTTTCGAATTCTTGACGATTTTTGTGAGCATCTTGGCAAGCTCTTTGCGGTCGCTTTCTATCGATTCGAATTCGCGATCGTTGAGCATTTCAGCAAAATGGATCAATATCAGCCAATACTCCGTTTCGTCGGCACGCTGCAAGGCTTTTGCCATGTTGAGCGTGAAAGATTCTGGCGATTCGCCGCTTTCGGCGAGTATAACGAATTTCCCGATGCCCGTACCGGCAACAAGGATCTCACGGCTTAGAGTGAACTCTTTGTACGTGTCGGCCAGATATCGACTCAACTTAATGATCCGCAAGGCAAAGGCCAATGATTTTGTAACGATCGGATTGTCCTTCATAAATAGCGACCGTTAGAAGAGTTTTCCTGCTCTGTCGATCTCTGCCGCAAACCGTTCGATCGTGCGGCTGACGATGAGGATCTGTTCTTGAGCTTCCGTCCAGTCTCGCTGCTCGAGAGCTTCGCGGACGCCGGGCAGAGTTTTTACGCCGTAGCCTGTGTAGAAACCCGGAGCGTAGATCTGATGCCGGAACCAGTCGCGCCGGGGCAGGCCTTCGCTGCGGGTTAAGAGGCGTTCGCTTTTGTAGAGAATGTCGTCGAGCGTTTTGCGTTCCGACGCAGAAAGCTGGTGTCCGGCGGCCGCTTTTTGATAGTCGGTGGCACTGGTTTTCAGCTTCGCGAGGGCGTCTTTCAGAGGTTGAAAATTGATATTCGGAACTTCGCCCTTAACTTTTGGGGTTGCGAGTTTGTCAGTCGGATCCTGGACCGCTTGCCACATTCCGCTGGTGATCAGTTGATTCGTGGTCTTTGTCTCGTCCCGCATCGAATCTGCGAGTCGAGTCACTTCGTTTACGTAAACTCCAACGGTATCTGCAAAATTCGCGAAATCGAACGGCAAGACATCCGCGTTCGCAAGCCTTAATACACTGCGCCCGCAGACCTTAGAAAGCGAGATTCCGTATTTAAAACCGGGATCGCTGAATTTGAAATAGTGAGAATACGAATCGTAGATCGAATGATAAGTTCCACTGCCGTCCTCGCCGCCAAATCCGATATTCAGCGACGCGATACCCAGATGCTGCAGGAACGGCGTATAATCAGAACCGGAACCCAAAGCACCGATCCGCAGATCCGGACGATTGTTTAACTCGAACCTCTGCCCTGCTGTTCCGCCGACTATCTCGCGGGCCTTGGCTCGTTCCCAAACCGACATGCTGGTCTGTGGGTCAGGAACATCGCGGCCGACCTCGTTTATGAACTTCTCAAGCGTATGCGAGCCGGCCATCCCAAGAAATCCGCGGCCGTTGGAATCTGTATTGATGTAAACAGCGGCCTTCTGGCGGAGTTCATCCGCGTGCGTTTCAACCCATTCTGTCGAACCTATCAGCCCCTGTTCCTCGGCGTCCCAGGCCGCATAAACTATTGTTCTCTTTGGCTTCCAGCCGCTTTTTACGAGTTCGCCTATGGCTCTCGCTTCTTCCATTTCGGCAACCAGGCCGCTGATCGGGTCGCTGGCTCCGTTGACCCACGCGTCGTGGTGATTGCCGCGGATGATCCACTGGTCGGGCAACTCCGAGCCTTTCATACGGGCGATCACGTTATAGATCGTCTTCATGTCCCAGTTGAATTCGAGCTTCATCCGAACAGTCGGCGTGCTCCCGCCAAAGTGATACGTCACCGGCAAAGCTCCTCGCCACGCGTCCGGAACAACCGCACCATCGAGATTTCGAAGCAATGGCAGAGCATCGCCGTACGAGATCGGAAGAACTGGAATTTTTGTGAGCGTTTCAGCATTTTTGCGCTCGATCCGTTTAGCGTTCTTCGTCGCACCAACTCCTTTGGTCAGCGGATCGCCGGGATGAAGCGGCATGTCCATTACCGAGCCGCGTTGAACGCCGTTGTCGTTGCGATACGGGCCTTTCGGGTAAACGTCGCCCTGATAAAAGCCGTCGTTTCTCGGATCGGAATAGATCAGGCAACCTATCGCACCGTGTTCGGCAGCAACCTTCGGCTTAATTCCACGCCACGAGCCGCCGTATCGCGAGATCACGATCTTGCCCTTCACGTCGATGCCGCGTCGCTCTAATTCCTCGTAGTCAGCCGGCGTACCGTAATTCACGTAAACGAGCGGTCCCGAAACGTCTCCGTCGATCGAATATGCATTATATGTCGGCAATTGCTCCTTCTGCTGGCTCGACGTTTCATCGCTTTTGATTGGCGGTTCATTCAATTTCAGTGAAAACTTCTCCGGCGCGGTCATCTCCACAATTCGCGTCTTCGGCGAAGGAAATAAAACCTCAAACTCCTCGATCTTGGTATCAAATCCCCAAGCCTTAAACTGTGAAGCGATGAATTCCGCGTTTTCCTTATCGTATTTCGAGCCCAAATGGTGAGGCCTCGCCGAAAGGCGTTTCATCCATTCACCCAGGTTGTTCGCATTGAGATACGAATCGAATCTCCGTTCCAGATCTCTCTGCCCGGCCGAACCGGATTGCGTAAACCCTAAAAACGTGGAGCGAGATTCCTGGGCAAAAACCGCATTGCCGAACAGACAAAAAAGAATCGATAAAGCTAAAAAAGATCGCATAGTTTTTCTTTGATTGTTGGTGATGAAAATATAAGCTGAACCTGCCAAACCGGCAAAAAGTTTGGTTTAATTAAGACCGAGATCGCGTGCCTCCGCGTCGGAAACGTCAATATACATCCGCAGCAACGCCGTCGAAAAGGTCTTGCCTTGCGCGTCTGTCATTAAACTTAACGTTCCGCCGCCGCCCAGCGATTCGTGAAGCAGAAAATTCAGAGCCTTCAGGTTGTCGAGTTCGAACCGTTCGACCTTGCCCTTTACGATCTCGCCGAAATGCTGCTTTACTTTATCCTCCGTGACCTCGCGAACGAGCATCGGATAATATTCGTCCCGTAGAGCGATGAGCCCTACATTTGCCGTGTCGCCTTTGTCGCCGGAGCGTGCGTGAGCCAGTTTAACTAGTTGGATTTGCATATAGGTTTTTAATATCTAAAATTTCATTCCTAAATATATCATCTGCAACCAAGTCCACAAGCCCGATGCGGAGGGCTGTGTCCGCTCCGATCGCATCCGCCGTAAAAAACATCTCCAGCGCGTTCGTCGTCCCGATCAATCGGGGCAAACGCTGCGTTCCGCCCCAACCCGTAATTATGCCCAATCCTGTCCCCGGATGAGCAAACTTAGCGATTGGCGAGCAAATACGTTGATCACACGCGAGCGCGAGATCCAAAGCTCCGCCAAAACAGTAACCATTTATCGCAGCAATCGTGATTTGCGGCAATTCAGCTATCTTGTTCATCAGGCTCTGGCCGCGCATCGCGAATTCACGGGCCGTGTCCGGTGTGACCATCGCGATCTCATTCAAATTCGCTCCCGAGGCAAATACTGTTGCGGTGCCAGTAAAGATCAATGCGTCGCAATTACCATCTTCGGCGCATTCGTCGACGATCTCATGCAACTGAGAAAGGACCGAGAGCGAAAGCGGGTTGCGAATCTCAGGTCTCGTGAATCTCACCACAAAAACCTTACCCAGTTTCTCAAATTTAAGCTCATTAGACATTCGTTCCACGGAAATTCAATAATAAGACCTATGTTTAGGATCAACAAAGCTCACCCATGGCACGGCATCTCTATCGGCGAGAATTCGCCGGCGGAAGTTACCGTATTTGTCGAGATCGTTCCGCGCGACACGGTAAAATATGAGGTCGACAAAGATTCCGGCTACCTCATGATCGACCGCCCACAGCAGTATTCGAATGTGGTTCCGGCGAATTACGGGTTTATTCCGCGAACATATTGCGGCGAAACGATCGCACATCTTGCTTGGTCAAAATCCGGCAAACCTATCGTCGATGGCGACGGCGACCCGCTCGATATTTTGGTACTCTCCGAACATCACATCCCACGCGGCGACATCATCCTGAAAGCGCTCCCGATCGGCGGATTCTGCCTGATCGACGGCGGCGAAGCCGATGACAAGATCATAGCGGTGCTAAAGGGCGACAAGGTTTTTGAGCAATATACCGAGATCTCTCAACTGCCAAAGGGCATCCTCGAGCGTTTCGAACACTATTTCCTGACCTATAAATCTTTGCCGGACGAGCCCGAAATATGCGAGATCGCGTATTCGTACGGCCGCGACGAATCATATAACGTCATCGCCAACGCCATTGCCGACTATAAGACCCTGCTGTCAGAAAACAAAAAGAAATAAACAAAGCTTTCCGATTTACCGCAAGGAACGGGCGATTCCCACTCCTTTGCCAAAGCCCGCGCGTAAGCAAGGGCGAATCGCGCAAGTCTATTGTACACGCAGATAAGCCATACTTTTGTCGTCATCAACTTCTTATCCGTGTTCATTCGCGGATTTCTTCCGCTTCGTTAACAAAGATCCCAAAAGCAAAAAAGCTGCCCAAGCGACAGCCTCAACTCTGATACTCTATCAATTCTTACGGTATTTTCGCCTTCAAATACGCCAAACCGACTTTGGTGATCGCCGGAATTCCATTTCGCAAACTAAACCCCGCCGTCTTTAGTCCCAGAACGGCCATCTTTTCCGGGGCTTTCAACAAGACGGCCTTAGCCACCGGCCAGGCCACGTGCTTTGCCGTAAATTTCGTCGTCACCCACACCGCTTTGCCCGCCGACCCGACAACGATAACCGCCGCCTTACCTGTTCCCTTCAGCACGGTCGCCGCCAAGGAACCGCCATCCACCACCGCGGCCTTCTTAACCTGCCCACTAGCCCCAGTGGCAAAAGCTGCCAAACAACCGCATACCAATGCGGTTCTTAAAATTAGTTTTCTCATTTTCGTACGGTAAAAATCGCGGGAACAAAAAAGGATGGGTCGTCAAAACTCGGCGACATTCCAATAATAACGGCTCCGCGCGGTTTTGGGAAGAGGTTTTTTTGGCGCGGGAAATAGAAAAAGTCCCGCTGCGAAGGGGCTCATCGCATAGCGGGGACACAAAAGGACAAAACAGCACTATCGCGGCAGAACGAACGCCCCGATGTGCGGCTGGGACGTATTCAGGCATGTCTGCAGGGCCAACAGTAGCGTTTGTCGGAGATTTTCGGGTGTGATGATCGCATCCACCAGGCCACGCGCGGCGGCGTGTTTGGCATCGAGTTCTTTGTCGTAGGTCTCCCGAACCTTTTGCATTTCAGCCTTTAGAGCGTCATCGGGTTCTTGTCCGGCGGCTTTTAGTTTATCGAGCTGGGTTCCGAAAATCGCCTGCACGGCACTGTCGCCTTCCATCACGCCCATGCGACCGGACGGGAGCGAGAAGATGAAGTCGGGATCGAATCCCTGCCCCGCCATTGCGTAGTAACCCGCACCGGAAGCATGATTTACGGTCAGAACGATCTTTGGAACGACTGCGGTCGCCATCGCCTCGACAAACAGGGCCCCGGCACGGATGATCCCGCTATGCTCGGCATCAGCTCCAACCATAAAACCGGAAACGTCCTGCGCAAACAGCAAAGGCGTCGAATGGCGGTTGCAGTTTTCGATAAAATACGCCGTCTTTTCAGCCGATTCGGTATAAACGATTCCGCCAAAACGCGGAGGAGTTCCCGGCTTGCCTTTGGACATGCCTCGGGAATTGGCAATAACCCCGACAAGAATGCCTCCGATACGAGCGGTGCCGCAGATCATTTCTTTGGCAAAATCTGCCTGGAATTCATCGATTCCACCTGCGTCGAGGAAAGTGTCGAGAACCGCTCGCATGTCGTATGGAGCGCGGTGATCGTCAGGCAAAATATCGTAGAGCGACTGACCGACGTCCGAGAAAACCTCCCCGTCGGTCGTCGGCACGATTGACACCCGCGTTTGTTCCTTTGCCGGAAGTTCGCTGATCAGATCACGGATCTTATTCAGACATTCCTGTTCGTCTTTTGTTCGATAGTGAGCTACGCCTGAGATCGCGTTATGCGTCATGGCCCCGCCAAGTGTCTCGTTATCAATAGTTTGCCCGGTCGCCCCTTTGACAAGGTTCGCCCCGCCGAGGCCCATAAACGACGTGCCTTCGACCATCAGGATCACGTCGGAAAGTGCGGGCAAATAAGCTCCGCCCGCCACGCACATTCCCATTACAGCCGAGATCTGCGGAACTTTTAGATATTTCCGCATGATCGAGTTGTAGTAAAAGATGCGTGCAGCTCCGTATTGCCCCGGGAAAACTCCGCCTTGGTAAGGCAGATTAACTCCCGCCGAATCAACCAGATACACGATCGGCACACGGTTCCGCATGGCGATCTCCTGAGCTCGCAGTATCTTCTTGATCGTTTCGGGATACCATGCACCAGCCTTAATGGTGGCGTCATTTGCAACGATCACGCATTCCCGGCCCTGTATTTTACCAAGCACGGTCACAACAGCCGCCGCCGGAGCCTGGCCGTTGTATTCGTCATAGGCCATTAGCAAACCAATTTCCTGGCTGAAAGTTTCGGGATCGAGAAGCAGTTGTATACGCTCACGAGCGGTCAGTTTGCCTTGAATGTGGATCTTTTCGATCTTTTCAGAACCACCTCCGAGTCTCAACTTATGCTCAAGGCGGACGTATTCGGAAGTCAACTCACGAAGGCGGGATGATTGAAGCGTTAATTTCATTGCGAGCGTTCTATTTAGGCTACTCGGCCGATTCGGATGGCCTTTGCAACACCCCGACGATCAGCGGCAGGGCGAAAGTCAGAGAATAATACAGATATACGTCGAGTTTATAGTAACCGTCGGTCGGTTTGAATAACTTAACCAGAAAAAGATAGTCGAAAACAACCGCGATCACCGTCCAGACCGAGGCCAGAAGTATGTAGTACCTTAAGGACTTATTCTTGACCTTTGCCAATAGAACCCACAACGTGAATATGGTTCCGAGAGGCATCACAATCCAACCGATGGAGCTAACCGGCACAAACGCAAAAAGCACGATACCGAGAACGTAACCAATAAGCCATAAAAGAGCGCCCCATCCAACCGTATCTTTTAGCAGCTCCTTGCTCATCTCAAAAGTAAAAGCTATTTATCGCCTATTATGAAAGTCGGGACCATGCCGCCGCCGGAGGAAACGTTTGCGAGCTCGGTTGAGGAAAGCCGCGTGAATGCCGATCCGACCTTGCCCATGAATAGCAACGGGTCTAGGTCAACGAGTTGCTCGGTCATCTCCCAGTTACCTTCGTCGTCAGTGAACATTGGAAAGATTTCTTTTGCTGTTTTCACGCGCTCCTGAACGAGGTAATCGCCATTCGCCAGAGCGGCCGCGATAGCGTCATCCCATTCTGATAAGCTAGCGTTCCATCCAATAAAAATTCCTGCCCCGCCGTAATCGTCATTCGGCTTGAGCACAAGTTTATGCGAATTCGATCGGGTCCATTCGACCAAATCGATGCTCTCACCTTTGTTTTCCGTCTTTTCCAAAACGAATTTACGAGTCCATGGGATATGTTTTGCGATAGCAGAAAGCTCAGGGTCGCTAAAAAGGTGTTTGTAACGCTCGTTCGTCAGCACGGCAAATATCGCCTTTTTATGTACCAACTTCCCGCGAAAGCTGTTGACCATGCAGACCGCTCCGGCGCGGTAAGCGTTTAGCAGATCGGGCTGCTCTCCCATGATCGGCAGATATTCGTTGACAAGCAGGCGTTTGTAAACGATATCGATCGGGGTTCCTTTACAGGAGAGGCGTTCATTTTTGAATTCCAGTTCGCTCGGCGAACAAATGATCGCCGGATAGCCGTTTGATTCAAAGTACTCCTTGAACAGCTCAAATTCCTTTATCGTGGGCAGGTCTTCGAGGTCTACGATCGCGATGGTTGGAGTACGTTCCGGCTTGTTGCCGCCGATGAATTCCGCGAAACAATCGAGGAGAACGTTTAATAACTTCGACCGGCCTTCGAGACCCTGTAGCGAGTAGCGTTCCGAGAATTTCTTCATCACCGGCAGTGATTCGAATATCTTCGTCGCGGAATCCGCAAAGGCAATGCCGGCAGGGCTTTCGCCGTTTAGTTCCACATAACTGTATGCATCGCCCGTTAAAAACGAATCTAGCCGCGAGGTCGGTGACACATGAGAATAACCCGGATCGATCTTTATGAGGTCACGCTCGATGTCCGTAACACCTAGCTCGTCGAGGATCGCGTCATCACCGATCGCAGCGTCTTTCACCTTTTGCAAAGCTCCAAAAACCGTTTCGCAGGTCGACTTGATCATCGTCCAGTCGCTCTCCATCACAAAATGAGGGCGTAGGTACGGCGACAGACGGCGGCCTCCGAAGATGAGTTTGGAACTCTCAAGGCCCTCGTCGAGCAGCTTTTGTGACGATGAAGCGAGGTCGCTGTCGTTGAGTAGTTCGTTGTAATAATTAACGGCGTCTTTGAGCATAGGACTGGAGGTGCACGGAATGTAAATGAACCTGAGCGGCGAGCAAGATGCTCGCCCTCCAGTTATTTTGACATGCTGAGGATTTCTTCGTATTCGTCCTTTGTCAGCGGCATCACCGAAAATCGCGGCTGGCGAACGAGATAAATATTTTCCAGCGCTTTGTTAGCTTTGATATCGGCCAGGGTAACTGGTTTTTTAAGCGGCGTTTTCGGCGTCAGCTCAACCGCATGCCAAGCCGTATCAGTCGGATCGGGAAAAGCCTCTTTCGTAACTTCGGCGATTCCAACGACTTCTTTCCCAACGACGGAGTGGTAATAAAAAACCTTATCACCCTTTTTCATGTCCTTGAGAAAGTTGCGGGCCTTGAAATTGCGAACACCCGTCCAATCGGTCTTTCCGTCCTTCACAAATGCGTCCCACGAATACGCTGTCGGTTCCTGTTTTACAAGCCAAAAATTAGCCATATCTATTTCTTCGCCTCTGCTGCTTTCTTATTTAGCCATTTCGCCCAACGCTCTAATAGCGGACGGAATGGTTTGAATATCTTAGCTCTGACGCTGTCCTTGTTTTGGAGTTCGCTCCAAACTCGCAGGTTTTTCTCGGCGTATTGGCGGATTTGCGGCTCCAGGGCGGTGCGTTTTACCGAGTGTTTTTGAGTCAAATAATAATGCTGCCCGACCAGCGAGAAGACAAGACCGGCGAGATTGCCCTTGAACGAGCTTTTCGCCATGAATCTCTTCATAAAACTCTCGGTTGGCTGCAGCAAAGCTCCCATAGACATTTCGAGCCACGGTGATCGGTTGCCTTCGCGTGGATGATAGAGCCCGGGCAGGTCACCCTTGAGCGGCGTGTCCAGATTTTTGAGTCTCGGATCGTTGATGAAATCGACGAGTTTGATCTTCTCGACGCCACGATACTGTTCTATCGGGAGAAAGTCGAGAACCTTATTAATGCTGCCCTCGACATCCTTGGGCAGTTTGATCGTTGACGAATTTTCGATCCGTATCTTTGTAATTTTCGCGGCCTTCTGACCTGCGGTTTCAATTGCCATAACTTCACTAGATTGTAATCGGTAAAGGCAGATTAGTAAATTCTGCGACAAGGTTGTTGTTCATCCGCAACATATGGGTGAAATTCCAGATTTGAAATCAGTTAAACTGATCGTAAAAACGCCATCAGTAGGCAGCACCGCGAGTGGCACAGAGATTGAATATCCAATCGCGAGAATGAAACAAACGACTCTAGCCAATCCGATCAGTATCACGGGCGTCGGTCTGCACACGGGCGTGGACGTTAACATGACACTGCGGCCGGCTCCGCAGAATACGGGATATATCTTTGTCCGCACGGATTTAGACGATTTTGAGATACCGGCCTCGGTTGAATACATTTCGCACTGTTCGTACGCGACCACGCTTATGCGACGCGGCGTGGTCTTATCGACCTGCGAACATTTGCTGTCGGCGTTGCGCGGTGCCGGTGTGGACAATTGCTTTATCGATCTCGACAGCATCGAGATACCGATTATGGACGGTTCGAGTGAGGATTTTATTGAGCTGATCGCAAAGGCCGGCGTCATCGAACAAGATGCTCCCAGACGAATCTTTCGCGTACTCGAACGCGTCGAATTCGAACAGGGCGATCGCAAAATGTCGATCGAACCGGCGACAGATTATGAGATCGACTGCGTCATCGACTTCCCGCATCCGTTCATCGAACGCCAGTCACTGCATTTTGTCTTTAAGAACGGTTCGTTTGGGAAAGAGATCGCCTCGGCCCGTACGTTTGGATTCACACACGAGATCGATATGCTGCGAAAGGCCAACCTCGCTCTCGGCGGCTCGCTCGACAACGCAATCGTCCTCACTCCCGACGGAATGCTCAACGAAACGCCGCTCCGTTTCGACGACGAATTCGTCCGCCATAAGATCCTCGATATCATTGGCGATTTCGCGTTGATAGGAATGCCGATCGAAGGAAAGATCACCGCCGAAAAAAGCGGCCACAGCGTCCACGCTTCTCTTATGAGCAAATTGCTAAAGGTGGAACATGCATGGGAAATAGTCGAATCGTAAACCGCCACCAGAATCTGATGAGATAACCGACCCGGAAAGGTAATAAATATGTACGGATATCAATGCGAGGAACGGTTCGGCCAAACTAAACCAACCCGAAAATGTTCCCAACCGCGCCAATACAACTCCTAAATCGTCAATTTAACTTCTAAATTCCCCGAAATATGTTTTAAATCGCCGATTCAACTTCTAAATTACCCCCAAATGCGGTGAGTCCTTCAACTTAAATAGTGCGCGGTGGTCAGTTGTCAGTTGTGAAAACGGCTGTGATTTCGCAGACAATTTTTTCATTATCGAGCTGCGGCTTACCTTTTTTGATTATCAAGCGAGTGTTTCCAGCCAACTTCTGCGTCAGGCTCCAAACTGCGTCAAATGATGATCGAGGTGTTTGTAGAGCATGTTGCTCCATTGGGTTTTGTTGAGGACGCCGAAAGAGTGAGATTCCTTGCCGTCGAATTCGGTTTCGCCGAGGGCCTGGGTTTTCTCGATAAAGGCGATCAGGCGTGCTCGTTCGGCGTCGAAATCTTTATCGGATTTGATAATGAACTGTGGCCCGGTTGGGCTGTTCTTTTTGGCGGGTTTCTCGCCTACGACAAACGGCGCAACGATGTATTTCAATATAAGGCTCATCGGGAAACCGGGTTTTGGGTGTTTATCGGGTTCATAGATGCACTCGTACGCGACATTGCTATGGGCGAGCATTTTCGCGACATCCATCTTGCCCCACTGCCGCTCCGATTCCGGCGTGAGTTTGTTTAATCGTTCGATAATCCCGTCCGAAACTTCTTTCGTAAAAATGTTTGGAAATGCCATGTGATTTTCTCCTGTTTATGTTTGGCTCAGAACATCAAATCTGCATTATTTTCGCTTTTTCGACCGCTTTGCGATCCTATTGTATTCCAATGCCAATCCTATCCAATATTCCAGATCTCGTTCAGTCTGTACGGCTTCGATCTCAACGAACGCAAAGCCTTTCGTTACTCGTTTGGTGAAATCCATTGGCCCGACTCCGTTCTTTTCCATGATCTCGTCATTTAGCGATGGATCGAAACGAACCATCATCCGGTCGCTTTCGACGCCAACACACATTTTGCCGTCAACCATAAAACAGAGCCCGCCGAACATTCGTTTTTCTTCGACATCAGTATGCGTGCGTGCAATGATCTCGCGCGTGCGATCAGCAAGCTGCTGGTTGAATGCCATCGTTTACGACTCCCAATCGTCCGTATGAAACGTGCCTTCTTTATCGACCCTCTGATAAGTATGAGCGCCAAAAAAGTCCCTTTGGGCCTGAATCAGGTTGGCCGGAAGGCGCGTCGTGCGAAATGCGTCAAAGTATGCGAGTGCTGACGAAAAACACGCCGACGGAATGCCGTTTTCGTTGAAGGCAACGACCGTCTTGCGCAGAGACCCAGCACGCGAATTCAACATATCCGAAATGCCCTTATCGAGCAAAAGGCTTTCGATATTATGGCCGGACGAATATGCCCTACGGATCGATTCGAGCAGTTTCGAACGGATGATGCACCCACCGCGCCAGATCCGTGCGATTTCCGCGAGATCCAGGCCAAAGCCCTTTTCCTCAGACGCCTTCTGAAGCAATGACATTCCTTGAGCGTAGGTCAGGATAAAAGCACAGAACAGAGCGTCTTCGAGTTCGCCGACCGAGGTTCGCGAATGGCTCTGATCCGCGGATGTGCTCATGCCCGCATATTTCGCCGCGACTTCCTTCCTGGTTCCCTTTTGTGACGATATCTGACGCATTGTAACCGCCGAATCGATCGTTGGGATCGGAACCCCAAAATCCATAGCCGCCTGCGAAGTCCATTTGCCCGTGCCTTTCTGACCGGCGGTGTCGAGGATCATTGAGACGAGCGGATTACCTGTTTCGGGATCGACTTTTCGCAGCACCTCGGCCGTGATCTCGACCAGGAAGGAGTTCAGGTCGCCGCCGTTCCATTCAGTGAACGTCCGGTGCATCTCAGTGTTGGCCATCCGCAAGACCCGCTGCATGAAATCGAAGGTTTCAGCCAGCAACTGCATCATGCCGTACTCGATCCCGTTGTGGACCATTTTCACGAAATGCCCGGCCGAACTCGCTCCCATATAAGCGACACACGGTTCGCCGTTCACTTTGGCGGAAACTGCCTGCAGCGTTGTTTCGATCCGGCCGTAATGATCGCGACGGCCACCGGGCATGATACTGGCGCCGTGGCGCGCTCCTTCTTCGCCGCCACTGACGCCGATGCCCATGAAACCGACGCCTTTTGCTTCGAGGTCGGTGATTCGGCGGTCGGTGTCGGTGAAATGCGAATTGCCGCCGTCAATGATCAGATCGTCGGGGTCTAGATGGGGTACGAGATCGGCAATCACTTTGTCAACGATCGGACCAGCGGGAACAAGCAGCATGATGTTTCGCGGCGATTCGAGTTTGCCGAGAAAATCGGCAAGATCGGCCCCGACATCGACCGGCATTCCTGCACCTTCTTTCAGCAGAAGGTCCCGTTTTGCGGCGTCGAGATCGAATCCGACGCCGCTAATGCCGTGTTCGGCGATGTTAAGCAGAAAATTGCGGCCCATAGTACCAAGGCCGATCATTCCGAAGTGTGCTTTTGACATGTTCTTAGTGTCCCAAATGCTTTATATAAGCTTTCTTTAGATTTTTCTCGATCTCGACATGTAGTGGCGTCGTCCCGTACGGATTCGTCTTGGAGATATCAATGATATACCTCGCACATTTCCCGCACAAAAGATACGCGATCAACACGCCGTGTTCACGATATATGAACGCATTGAGCGAAAGCATTTTCTTCTTCTTGTATTTAACGGCGTCAATTTCCCTCCCGCAACCCGGACAACCATCGCCATCATGAAGCCAACGTGACTTTATTGCCGATCCAAACTGCATCTTCGACTGGCGAAACAGTTGTTCAAGCAATTCGTGGATTTCTTTATCTGTATTGGACATAACGCATTAAATTAGAGATTAGTCTAAATATAGTCATAAACTTGCCCTAGTCAATCAGTGATTATAAACTGCGTTTACAAAATATGTTATCACTGCTTGACGCCATTCGCCCGACAACTTTTATTCGATCCTCCAAACTCAACGGCCACCTTGGCCTCGACATCACGATCGCGAGCGAGACATTTCAGCATACCGGCAGCTTTAAGTTCCGGGCGGCATACAATGTCGCGATAAACGTGCCGAACGACGAATTGATCGGCGTGTCGTCGGGCAACTTTGGCCAGGCCCTCGCGTACGCGGCCAAGCTGCTGGGGAAAAAGTGTACCGTCATAATGCCGCACAACTCCGCTCAGGTTAAGGTCGATGCAGTTCGCTCGTACAGAGCTGAAGCGGACCTGATCGACGTCAACGTTATCAGCCGTAGCGACCGCCTTAAACAGCTCGCCGACCAACGTCCCGACGCGTATCTTGCGAGCGCTTTTGACGATCAGTTTGTCATCGATGGCAACGCGACGCTCGGTGACGAGATCGCGGAGCGAAATTTCGACGCGGTGATCTTGCCGATCGGCGGCGGCGGTTTGATATCGGGAGCTATTCAAAGCTTTGCCCGTAAGGGTGCCAAAACCGAGATAATCGGTGCTGAACCGTCTCTCGCAAATGACGCCGCACGCTCCTTACGGGCCGGACATCTGATCGCGAATGAATCCGAACCGCAAACGATCGCCGACGGAACCCGCACACTGTCGCTCGGCAAACTAAATTGGCCGATCATCTGCAAGGGTTTGAAAGAAATAATCGAGGTTCCCGATGAAACGATCGTGGAAGCGTTACGAATGTATTTTGGCCTCGCAAATCTAAAAAGCGAACCGACCGGAGCATTGAGCCTCGCGGCCGTTTTGGTTGATAAAGAGAGATTTGCGGGAAAGAAGATTTGTCTGGTTGTCAGCGGAGGCAATGTCGATCCCGTTGTATATGCCGATCTCTTGTCCTTACCGCCTGCCTGAGAGCGCGGAATGCTGCCGCCTTACGCAATCGATTCTGCCCTATACCTTTCCGATCTCCTCAACAAACGTCACACGATTGATCTCATGGAGAGTTGTCATTCCGAGAAAGACCTTCTTAACAGCCGATTCGCGCAGCGATGAAAGGCCTTCTTTCTCGGCCTGACGACGGATCTCGGAGCCGGGACGGCGTTCGATGATCATTTCGCGGATCGGGTCGGACATATCGAGGAGTTCGTGGATGGCGGTGCGTCCGCGGTAACCCGTATGGTTGCAAGCGTCGCAGCCCACCGCTCGATAAAAGATCTGGCCAGCCGTTAATCGAACGCGGGTCATTCCAGATTCTGATAACTCTTCGTTGGTCGGCTCGTACGCCTTCTTGCACACCGGGCAAAGCAATCTGACGAGCCTCTGCGCAAGGACACAGTTGAGAGCGGAAACGAAATTGTACGGTTCCACGCCCATATTAATGAATCGGCCAATGACGTCGATAACGTTGTTCGCGTGGACCGTGGTGAACACAAGGTGGCCCGTCAATGCGGATTGAATTGCGATCTGTGCCGTCTCTTCGTCACGTATCTCACCGACCATGACTTTGTCAGGATCGTGACGCAGGATCGAGCGGAGACCGCGGGCGAAGGTCAATCCTTTCTTCTCATTGACCGGGATCTGCATGATCCCTTGCAACTGATACTCGACCGGATCCTCGATCGTAATGATCTTATCTTCTTCGGCTCGGATCTCGTTCAGAGCACCATAGAGCGTTGTTGTTTTACCGGAACCGGTTGGCCCCGTAACCAGGACCATGCCGTACGGCTCTTTAATATAAAGGCGAAACCGCGCAATATCCTCAGGGTCAAAGCCGACGACATCGAGGCTGAGATTCTTGAATTCCTCCGATATCTGTTCCTTATCGAGGATACGAATAACGCAATTCTCACCGTAAGCCGACGGCAGAATCGAGACACGGAAGTCGACAGTTCTCCCCTTATATCTGACACGAAAACGTCCGTCCTGCGGGATTCTGCGTTCCGCAATGTCGAGTTCCGACATGACCTTGATACGCGAGATCAGGGTTTGGTGAAAGGAAATATCGATCGGATCTACCTTTTGATACAAGGCTCCGTCAATGCGGAATTTAACGCGAACATCGCGGTCACCGGCCTCAATATGAATATCAGACGAACGCGATTCCATCGCGTTGTACAGGATCGTGTCGACGAGTTTGATGATCGGCGACATTTCTGTGTCCGACGCGAGGCGATCGAGATCGAGAACTTCGTCGCCGTTCTCCGTTTCCTTGAGCAGCGACATCTTAAAGCCCGAGGCCGCTTCCTGTAGCACACGCTGCGTCGAATCGCCTTTTCTCAAAACGACATCGATCGCCCCGGCGGTCGCAACATGCGGAACTATGCGGACGTTTAGAACATTCTCGAGCTCGTCCAGCCGTTCAAGATTCGTCGGATCGGCCATTGCGACGTGCATGTTATTACCATCGCGGCGCAGGGGCACAAACTGATTGCGCAGCATCAGTTCGACCGGGAGTTTTGCGAGTTCGTCTACGTCAACCGGCGAGTCGCCCTCAGGTGGCAAAAGGTCGATATAGGGCAATCGATATCGGAGAGCGAGAAGCCTCGCTTCCTTTACCTCTGGCGGTTCTTTGTCCAGGAATTCTGCGACCCCAATGGTCGGGGCCGCAACGCTTACTTCAGTTTGTAATTGTTCGCTCATTAGTAGAATTTATCGCTTGCTTCCCGCAGGTCCCGACGAGATCATCTGAATGATCGGAAGGTAAATTGCGAGCAAAATCGTGATCACGATGGCAGCCATGAACATCAAAATTATTGGCTCCAGCAAAGTAGTAAACTGCTCCAGCCGCACTTCTGACTCGGCATCGTAAAACGCGGCAACTTCGTCAAGCATTTCCCTGAGGCTTCCAGATCGTTCGCCGATGCCGATCATATCCAGGGCCAGATCGGGCACCCAGCCCGTTTTCTCAAGGGCTTCCGTGAAGCCGCGGCCTTCGCGGATCATCGCCGAAACGCCCTGGCTGCGGCGGCGAAGCTCTAAATTATTTATCGACTGTGACGCGATGTCCCACGACTCCGGAACCGTGATACCCCCGGACAAGAGCGTTGAGAGCGATCTCGTAAGCTGCGCGGTCGCCATGTTCTTGATGAGCTGGCCGCCAACCGGAATCTTCAGCAAAAGCTTGTGCAGTATCAACTTTCCGCTTGCCGTTCGGAGCCACGCAAATATTCCCAATCCACCGATGATCAGAACCGGCAGGAGCCAAAACGCGTTGTTGATGATCGTGTTAGAAAACCACAAAACCGCAAGCGTGACGGATGGCAGAGACTTGTTCGCAGCCAGACTCTTAAAGAGATCTGACATTCGCGGAACAATATACAGCGTCAGAAATCCAACCATGATCGCGGCCGCGAGCAGCAAAAAGGCGGGATACGCAAGTGCCCCTCGCAATTTTCGCGAAACGGTAACGCTTCGCTTCAGATAGGTGACGAAACGCGAAAGCACGTCATCCAGAGCACCGCTCTTTTCGCCGGCAAGGATCGACGCTGTATATATTTTCGGGAAAAGCCCCTGAGCTTCAAAGGCTTCCGAAAGTGGCACACCGCTCTTGATCTTATCCTCGACGTCCTCGAGGACGATACGCAGATTCGC
Organism: Pyrinomonadaceae bacterium; assembly: GCA_040080065.1. Lineage (GTDB taxonomy): Bacteria > Acidobacteriota > Blastocatellia > Pyrinomonadales > Pyrinomonadaceae > OLB17. The sequence continues at coordinate 88,536 of JBEBJB010000003.1, read as the reverse complement.
CGAGCCGGAACGGGTTTTCAAAAGGCCGATCGCCTGTAAGACAGGAATACCAGCCCGCAAGAGAGCAGAAAATTGTTGATTGAAGAGAAGGAAGTCAGCTTGCTTGACCTTCGCCTTCTTGTTCCCGCCCGTGAGCAGTGAAGAAAGTCCCTCGCCCGACTTCGAAACCGCGAAAACGCGAAACCCTTCGCTTTCAAGCCGGGTCTTAGCTTCCCCCGCACCGGCAGCTTCGACTATCCTCGTAATAATCTCGCCGGATGGAGTTCCAAGGCGGCAAATAAACTCAGTCATAAAGAAATTACATGGCAGGCACACAAATGCCTTTCGATCAGAGATCTTTCCCGAATTATATCACGCGATACAGGGCTAATTGTTGCGTCAAAATTATCAGCCTATTTTTCTCATCCCGACACAACGCTTAACGCCCGCCGGGCATCCAAGATTTTATCTTGCGGAAGTTGTGTTCTTTCCATAGAATGTTCATAACATTGAGGTTAAAAATGGCTGATATACGATCTGTGCGTCTTGGTTTTATTTCAGGGCTGAGTCGCTTGTGTTTGATTGTTTGCCTGGGCTTACTCTCGGCGCAGTTCATTTTGGCTCAGGTCCCGACGCCAGCCCCCACGGTTGTGCCGACACCAACGATTGAACCCGACGATGGCGGCCCGATCCGCGTTAAGACCGATCTTGTAACGTTGACGCTGACTGTAACTGATCCGTACGGCCGTTACGTTTCGGGGCTCACGAAGTCCGCTTTTGAGATAACCGATAACAATCAACCGCAGGACATCATTTATTTTAGCGATGCAGACGCCCCAATCTCGATCGGGATTCTTTTCGACGTTTCCGGTTCAATGAACAAGGAAAAGATCGTAAAAGCAAAAAAGGCCCTCGAGCGTTTTATCGCAACCAGCCATCCTTCCGATGAATATTTCCTGATCGCCTTTAATAATAAGGCCCAATTATTGATGGATCGAACCCGTGACGGCGAAGGATTGTTACGGCAGCTAACGCTGGTTCAGCCGAAAAATAACACGGCTCTCTATGACGCAGTTTATCTCGGAGTTGACCGCGTAACGCGCGGAACTCACAACAAGAGAGCGATCTTGATCATCAGTGACGGTCAGGATAACGCTTCGAGATACAATTTTGGTGAGGTTCGGCGTTTGATGAAGGAATCGGACGTTGTCACATACTCGGTTGGCATTATGGACCGTGCCGATGCCGCGAGTTCTTACGGGATGCAGGGACAGGCGTTTTTGGACGAGATAAGTTCAGCAACCGGCGGCAAGGCATTCTATCCAAATACTGACATCGAGATGGACGAAATATTCGAGCGGATCGCACTGGAACTGCGTAACCAATATTCGATCGGATACACTCCAAAAGATTTCCAGCCAGATGGAAAATGGCGTAAAGTGAAAACTAAGATAAAACCTCCCAGAGGTTTGCCGCGTCTAACCGTTCGTGCTCGCGAGGGCTATTACGCCACTCCGACAGGTAACGTTAAACCTTAGTAAAATTGGTAAAACATGAAAAGAATCGCACTGATCGCCGCTTCCGCCGTGCTAGTAACGGGTTTCTTTCTCGCTCGATATGATAGCGTCCCGATCGCGGCCCAAACGAAAACGCCTTCTCCATCGCCCACTCCGGCTTCGGCCCCAAAACTGGGCACGCCGACACCGAGTCCAACTCCCGGCCCAACGCCGGAAGAGATCATCAGGGTCGAAACTGAGCTTGTAAACCTCAATGTCCGCGTGATCGACCGTAACGGCCGGCCTATCAACAACATACAGCAGAAAGAAATTAAGGTTTACGAAGACGGAGTTCTCCAGCAGATCGAGTTTTTCGATAAGGCTGAGGTTCCTACAAATTACGGAATCGTCGTCGATAACTCGGGCTCGATGCGCCAACAGCTTGATAAGGTCGTCGAAGCTGGAAAAGTGCTCATTAATACTAATCGCCCGGCGGACGAATCGATGATCATCCGCTTTGTCGGTCGTGACAAGATCGAGATCGAACAGCCTTTTACTTCCAACAAAACGGATCTGATCGACGCACTGGACAACCTTTATATCGAAGGCGGCCAGACCGCGATAATCGACGCGGTTTATCTCGCAGTTGAAAACGTCGATGAATATGAGAAAGAGAAGAACGCGTTCGAAAAGAAACGGCGGGCGTTGATCCTGGTTTCCGATGGCGAAGACCGCAATAGCTACTACAACGAAAAGCAGCTTTTCGAGCTCCTTAAAGAGTCTGAAGTGCAGATATTTGTTATCGGATTTGTCGATGACCTCAGCAAGGAAGGCGGTTTTATCAGCAAGAGTCCGCAGGCTAAGGCAAAGGCGTTTCTTGAGCGCATCGCAACGGAAACAGGCGGAAAAGCCTACTTCCCGTCGAGTCCGTCCGTCTTGCCCGAGCTGGCAAAAGAGATCTCCAACGAGCTGCGCACGCAGTACTCGATCGGCTATATCCCATCGAATGACCGCAAGGATAACAGCTTCCGGAACATCAAGGTTCAGGTCGATGACGGGCCGAATGCGCAGAAACGAATCGCCGTTCATAAGACCGGACGCGTCGCTGAGGGCAGCTCACCGCAAGCGAAACCGACCGCGACACCAGTCAAACCTAAATAAAAAAAGGCTGCCTAAATGGCAGCTTTTTTACTAACGCTCAGTTTTTCGGTCACCGCGGTCGAATGAAAATGGGGATTGTCGTCCCTAAAACCACGCGATTGGTAGAGGTAAATCGGAGTTTGGTCAAACGTGTTTCAGAGCCCGGATACTTACTTATTCGCCGAGCACGATCGGATCAAGGATCTGAGTGATTCCACCGCCTTATCCGCAGACTTCGTTTTGATAAAAAATCTCGCGTCGTTGAGCGGTTCGATCTTTCCATCCTTCATCTTGCGGATCGAACCCGCCATCACACCGCCCTCAATTGATATCACCGATGTGCCCTTGAGCCAGCCTTTAGTGACCGCTATATTCGCCACATCAAGCTTGCTTAGGTCGATCAGATATCTAAATGACGATAACCGTCCCGGAACATGGCCGCTAGAACCAGTATCGAATCCCGATTCGTTCGACGGAAATCCAGCGAACCCCTGCGGTGGAGAGCCGCTACCCGAGAGGGACGATTCAGAGGATGTCGTTGTGATCTTCACCGACGCCTCGCAGCCCGAATAATCGACCGCGTAGACGTTACGAGTGTTTTTTAGAAGATTCTGCTTGAGATCTTTTTTCACCTGGGCCGTCTCCTGAAGATCGGCCTGGGCAAAAAGTGAAAGTGAGAAAACGGAGACGAGAGCGAGTAATAGAGCAACGCGTTTCATAGTTCCTACTGAAAAAAACCTATTCTGGTACCGAGCCGGAAATCTTCTTTCTCGTCGTTTCTCCGGTTCTTAAAACTGGGATACCTTCGTCGATCTCGTCATGCGGACGAGGGATGACGTGGGTTGCGGTTACGGTTCCGATTCGGCGGGCGGCGGCCGCTCCGGCGTCGACGGCGGCTTTCACGGCACCGACTTCGCCACGGACGATCGCGGTGACCAAACCAGCATCAATTCTTTCGTAGCCGACGAGGCGTACGTTCGCCGCTTTGACCATTGCATCCGCTGCTTCGATCATCGCAACCAGGCCAAAACATTCCACCATTCCTAGAGCTTGCATAAACTACCTCGATTCTACTGCCGTTTCCGCTTTTTCGCCAACAAATAGATCACGACGCCAAACAACGCCAGTCCGATAAATATCGCCAGAAAAAAGATGCCCATCGCGGTGATCATAGATTCTTTATCTCCAGAAAATCGCGATAAAAACTACAAGGCCCGCAAAAAACGCGATTACTAAAGCGCCTATCAGGAGCAATACGCCGGACGAATCGTCACTCGATTCCCAAGTGTACTGCGACGATCTTCGCTGACTTACCCGAGCCCGTTTTCGCTCGGCTGCGGCTTTTGCCAGTTTCTTATCTTCATCCTGATCGAGCCTGAGCCTTTCCGCCAGATCGTCGAGAGCCGCTTTTGATCTATCTTCAACCGGAGTTTCCTCGATCTCGGGCATCACGATCTCGACCGGTGCGGGTTCGGGCTCAACCAATGGCGAGCCGCAGTTGTAGCAGAACGTTGTGCCTTCGCGAACGTCGACACCACACTTCTGACACACTTCCTTGGCTGTTTCCGTTTTCGGCATAATCAAATTCGGGCAAAAACCTCTTTCTCTTCACCCAGATCGCGTGCTGATGGGGTCAGGATCGTTTTATTTGAAATATAGATCTTTTCGCCACTATTCAAAGCCCGACGAACGTCGTCCTCGCTCACAAAATCCACGGTCGCGATCGCCACCGGCTTTTGCACGGCATTTTCCGGCGTTATTTCGTGAACAACCGTCTTGATAGCGGTTGACTCGACTTTCGCTGGCTCCGGTCTAGGAGTTTCCGCAGGCATCGACGCAAGCTTTTGACTCAGAAAGCTATCAACGATCGCGGCGATGTCTTCTCGCTTTGGCGCCGATCGTTTCGCCGGTGCGAACTGCCGATCGCTAACGGCCGACTTACCGCTTACCGGCTTCGTCTCAAACGCAACTCGCTTGATATCCATCAGATGGATCGGCGAGATATTATCCGAGGTAACGTTGCCGCCCCACGAACCGCAGCCGAGCGTCATCGATGGTGGTAGGTCGGTCGAGAATCCGATCGCCCCGTGCGTGGTGGGTGAATTAATGATAACGCGAGCCGCCGGCATTTTCTCCCCGTAGGCGATCGCCGCCGCACGATCTTGCGTGTGCATTCCCGCCGTGTGGCCCATGCCGCCAAACTGTAGGATCTCATTGCACTTAGCGGCTCCCTGCTCAACCCGGTCAACGACAAAAAACGCGAGCGTCGGCGACAGTTTTTCGACCGACCATGGGTGGTCACGACCGACACCAACGCAATCGGCTAATAAACAACGAACACCGTCTGGGATCGAGATCCTGGCAAGATTTGCGATAAAAGCGGCCGATTTCCCTACGATCCCGGCATTCAGCGTCCGCTGCGGCGTAAGCAGGATCTTGCCAACTTTCTCAGCGTCCGACGCATTCAAAAAATGTCCGCCCTGACGCGTGAATTGCTCGCGAACCGCCGCTTCGAGCGGTGCATCGACGACAACCGACTGCTCCGACGCGCAAATCGTACCGTTATCAAAACAGGTGCTGGTCAAAATATCGCTAACGGCTTTCTCGACATTTGCCGAGCGTTCGATAAAAACCGGTACGTTTCCGGGACCGACACCGAAGGCGGGCTTACCGGACGAATAAGCCGCACGCACAAGGCCCGTTCCGCCCGTCGCCAGGATTACAGCGGTCTTTTTGTGCTTCATCAGGGTTTCGGTGCCCTCGATGGTCGAGTTTGAAAGGCAAATTATCGCATCGCCCGGCAATCCCGCTTTTATGGCAGCGTCGCGCATGATGCGTGCGGTTTCGGCGATACAGCCGACTGCCGACGGATGCGGAGACAGGACGATCGTATTGCGAGATTTGATCGATATGAGGATCTTGTAGATCGCGGTCGATGTCGGGTTGGTCGACGGGATGATCGCCGCGACAACGCCACGCGGGCTCGCGATTTCGACAATACTCTCGCTCTCGCGGACGACGCCCACGGTTTTCAGGTCGCGAAAATAATTCCAGATATCCTCAGCGGCAAAACGGTTCTTTTCGCGTTTATCTTCCGCTTTTCCAAACCCGGTTTCCTCGTTCGCCATCCGTCCGAGCTTCTCGGCATTGGCAAGCGCGGCCTGGGACATGGCTTCGCAGATCGCGTCGATCGACGCCTGATCCAGCTTGCTGACAGACGAGAATGCAAACGACGCGGCCTCTACCGCGTCGCGTGCTTCCTGCTGAGCTATCAGGTCTTTGTCTGCCATCAATTAACGAGGTGTTGTACTAGCGGGTTTTAGTCTTATTTCCAGTCGAAAGGCCGGTTCCGGTCGTCGCACTGCCTTCGCCGAGCTGCTTGCCGCCGCCCTGTAGAGCCTTTTCATCGGGGCTGAGTCCGACCGCTCCGCCTTTTGGCAAAACGCGCTCGACTTCGCTGTGCGGACGCGGAATGACGTGAACGCTGATCAGTTCGCCGACGCGGCGAGCCGCTGCCGCGCCAGAATCGGTCGCTGCCTTGACCGCTCCGACATCACCGCGAACGAAGATCGTGACGTAGCCCGCACCGATATATTCCTTTCCGATAAGTGTAACGTTTGCAGCCTTTACCATCGCATCTGCCGCCTCGACGGCACCGATAAAGCCCTTGGTTTCCACCATCCCTAACGCCTCTAAACTCATTTATTTTTCCTCACTATTTGGATTGCTCTACCGATATTATAATATCTCCGCCTCGATACCAAAATGCCATAGTGGCGGAACATCATAGTCCACATTAAACGGCACTTAAATCTTATTGAATCAATTGACATTAGAGCGATAGGAACGCTATATTTCAAGTCAAAGTTGTTGTTATTTTTTAGATCTTGGGCCTCGGTCAAAAACACATTAAATGTCCTTATCCTTAGGGGAAAAACTGCGGGAAGCCCGCGAAGAGCGGGGGTTTACTATTGCTGATGTTGCGGAGCAGACCCGGATCTCATCTCTCTATCTCGAATCTATCGAGAACGATGATTACCGTATCCTGCCTGGCGGTATCTTTAACAAAGGCTTTGTAAAATCCTATGCAAAATTTGTCGGCATTAGCGAGGCAGAGGCTCTCAGCGACTATTCTGCTCTGATCTCGGAGTCTTCCACTGCCGAGAGTGATGATAACCTCAAAGTTTACCGGCCCGAGGTTTTGACGGATGACCGGTCCGGTTCCTCGATGCTGCCGCAGATCATTCTCGCGGCGGTGATACTTGGGATCATGACCGCCGGCATTCTCTTTCTTGTCAATTATTTACGTCAGCCAGCCGACGCCCTGGTCGCGAATGTCACTGCTCCGGCAACCCCTGGCAACTCAGCCGAACCGACACCGGAAGCGACTCCGGCCTCAACCGGTGCTCCTGAGATGGCTTCGCTGAAGGTTGAATTCAAGGCAATTAGCGCAGCGGTAGCGTTGATGGCCACGACCGACGGCAAGACCGCGGCGAACACGCTCGCTCCGGGAGCGTCGGTGACGTTTGAACCGAAAGAGAGCCTGAAGCTCAGCTACTCGAAATCACTTGCAAACGTCGTTCAGCTAACGATCAACGGAAAAGCGATCACGCTGCCCGCTCAGCCGCTCGCTTCAAAGCGGAATGCGATCGAATTCGAGATCAACAAGGATAATCTTGCACAGATATGGTCGAGCGGAGCGATCTCGGCTGACGTTCCGCCCGCAGCTACGGTCGCGACCGATACGACCTCGGTTCCGGCAAACACTGCCGAAACAGCAAATACGGTAACTCAAGTTCCAGCGACAACGCCTGTCACGGCTCCGGTCTCAACACCGACGCGGCCGACGCCGGCCCCGAAACCACCGGTTGGTGCGAACACGACAACGACGAATACGGCTCCAAAGCCGACACCTGGCAATAAACCGGCGTCAACGCCCGCGACCCAGCCAAAGCCGCCGGCCGCCACAAACAAGCCATAGGAAATATGGCCCGGCATTTTGAAATCGAAAGATATGTGTGTCCGCAAGATATTTGCGGGCATTTTTTTTAGAATATAGATATGAACATCACAGAGATACTTGAAGGCCTGACATTTGACGACGTTCTGCTCGTTCCTGCCTATTCCGAAGTTTTACCTGCTGAGGTCGATACGCGAACCAAATTCTCGCGAAACATCAGCCTGAACATACCACTTTGCTCGTCCGCGATGGACACAGTCACGGAAGCTTCGCTCGCGATCGCCCTCGCCCAGCAGGGCGGGATCGGCGTGATCCACAAGAATTTCTCGATCGTGCAGCAAGCCGAAGAGGTCGATAAGGTAAAACGTTCGGAATCAGGCATGATCGTCGATCCGGTTACGATCGGACATCGTAAGCTGGTCTCGGAAGCCCTTGTAATAATGGAGCGGTTCAAGATCAGCGGCGTTCCGGTCGTCGATGACGAAGGGCTGCTCGTCGGCATTATCACAAACCGCGACCTGCGTTTCGAGACGCGTTTTGACATCCCCGTTTCCGAGATAATGACGCCGCAGCCGCTCGTAACCGTACCGGTCGGAACAACGCTCGACGAGGCAAAGGTCAAGCTGCAAAAACACCGTATCGAAAAGCTCCTGGTCGTTGACGACAACGGCCATTTGAAGGGCTTGATCACCGTAAAAGATATCCAAAAGGCGATCAACTTCCCGCTTGCCGCCAAGGACGAACTCGGACGGCTCCGCTGTGCGGCCGCGATCGGCGCGACCGGGGATTTTCTGGAACGTGCGGCGGCATTGGTTGACGCCCGGGTTGATGCGATCGTCGTCGATACGGCTCACGGGCACAGTTCGCGGGTGATAGATGCTGTCAGGCGCGTTAAATCGCAGTTCCCGTCACTAGAGTTGATCGCCGGAAACGTTGCGACCGCGGAGGCGACGAAAATGCTGATAGATGTCGGTGTTGACGCCGTCAAGATCGGGATCGGGCCGGGCTCGATCTGTACGACGCGAGTTGTTACAGGAGCAGGCGTTCCGCAGATAAGCGCGATTAGCGAATGCGTTGAGGCCGCTAAAGGAACTGGCGTTCCGATCATTGCCGACGGCGGCGTGAAATTCTCGGGCGATGTGGCCAAGGCGATCGCTTCCGGTGCGGATTCGGTGATGATCGGGTCTCTATTTGCCGGGACGGAGGAAGCCCCGGGCGAGGTCATACTGTTCCAGGGCCGTAATTTCAAGACCTATCGCGGCATGGGCTCGATCGGAGCGATGAAAAAAGGTTCGAGCGACCGCTACGCTCAGGAAGGCACAGTTTCGGACGCAAAATATGTTCCCGAAGGCATCGAAGGCCGCGTCGCCTACAAAGGCACCGTCGCCGAAATGGTCACCCAACTAGTCGGCGGCCTCCGCTCCGGCATGGGCTACACGGGCTGCAAAGATATCGCCGAACTCCAAACCAACGCCAAATTCGTCCGCATCACGTCCGCCGGCCTGCGTGAATCGCACGTTCACGACGTGATAATTACAAAAGAAGCTCCGAATTACAGAATCGAATCCTGAGTCAGAAGCGCCTGCATAAGCGGGTGGTACGAACATAACTACTGAGTTTTCCCCGCCGCGTCCAGACCGCCCGCTTACGCAGGCGGTTCCGACCGGGCTAAAATGCTGCTTCCCAGTCGGCGATGATCTTGTCCATCAATCGATCAAGCGGCTCGTCGACGACGCGCCGTGACGAATCGGCGTCGTGCCATTCGATGATCTCCTGAATGCCCCGGGAAAACGGGATATCGGCAGAGAAGTCGGGGACGAACTGCTTGATCTTCGTATTGTCGAAGATCATGCTGTGCGATTTGTCGCCTAACAGATCGCAGCCCCACTCGGCGTCGTATTTGGCGAGGATGTCGGAAGGAATGTGAACGATCTCAGCCGTCGTTCCGGCGGCTGCGGCAGCAAATTCGTAGATCTGATTCCAGCTTAAAACCTTGTCGGTTGTGATATGAAAAGCCTCGCCGATCACGCTATTATTTCCTAATAGCGGAACAAATCCACGAGCAAAATCGCTGTTGTGCGTCAGCGTCCAGAGCGATGTGCCGTCACCGTGAACGATTATCTTTTTCCCCTTCCGCATCCGGTCGATCGGCGTGTATCGCCCTTTCAGCGGCAGATTTGAGCGGTCGTAAGTGTGAGACGGGCGAACTATCGTCGCAGGAAATCGCTCCTCGTCAAACGCACGCATTACTCTTTCTTCGCACGCGATTTTGTCCCGCGAATATTGCCAGAATGGATTTGAGAGCGGAGTGGATTCAGTGACCCGCAGGCTTGTCGGAGGCGTTTCGTAAGCAGAGGCCGAGCTGATGAATACGTATTGCCCGATCCGTCCACGAAATAGCTCAAGATCAGTCTCGATATGCTCTGGCTTGAACGCGATCCAATCGACGACGACATCGAACTCCGACGTTCCCAGTGCATTCTTCACAGCGTCTTTATCGCGAATATCGGCGCTGATTATTCGAACATCACCGGGAACAGGCCGCGTAGACTCGCCGCGATTGAGGATTGTTAGATCGATGCCGCGTTCGACCGCGAGCGTTGAACATGCGTTGCTGATCACGCCCGTGCCGCCAATAAATAAGACCTTCATAGTTGGTCAATAATACCAGCAGGTATCGGAAATATCACCCCAACTCGCTCGCGGCGGCTTCCCATTCTTCGTAAAGCTTTTTGATCCTGGTCTCGGTCTCGCTCAGCTTTTTTGTCATTTCGCCGAGCTTTCCGTAATCGGCGGAGATCTCAGGAGCAGCCATTTCTTCGGTCAATTTCGCTGCCGTAGCTTCGAGGCCGGGAATTTCGGCTTCGATCTGCGAAATACGTTTTTTTAGCTGGTTTATCTGATTTTTTGAGAGAATGCTGTTTCTTGCAGATGTTTCGGTCGTAGTTTTTGATATTTCACCGACAGTCGCAGCACGCGATTGTGCCGGAACATCGCCAAGCTTTTTGCGCTCAGCATCGCGTTCCACTTTCCAATCGTGATACTCGGTATAGTTTCCGTCGAAGGTTGCGACAGTGCCGTCATTCTCGAACGCCAGCATTTGGTTCGCGATCTTGTCCAGGAAAAACCGGTCGTGGCTGACGACGATGATCGTGCCGTCGTATTCTTCGAGTGCCGTTTCGAGCGATTCGCGTGACGGAATGTCAAGGTGATTGGTCGGCTCATCGAGGATCAGGACGTTTTTTTGTGAATAGATCAACTTCGCGAGAGCAAGCCTTCCCTTTTCGCCGCCGGACAGTGCCGAGACAGGTTTAAACACATCCTCGCCAACGAACAGGAACTTTGCGAGAAAGCCTCGAAGCGTCCCGTTATCCGCCATCGGAGCAACGCGGCGGAGTTCCTGCACGACCTCATTGCGGGGTTCGAGGCCTTCGAGATTCTGTGAATAGTAGCCAATATTAGTTTTGGTTCCCCAATGGATCTTGCCGTCGAGTTCGCGAATATTGCCGAGCAGCGTCTTGATGAGCGTCGATTTGCCCGTTCCGTTACCACCGATAATACCAAGTGCGTCGCCGCGATGGATCGAGAAATTGAGCTTTTTTGCCAGGACATTGGTGTCGTAGCCAATCGTTAGATCTTCCGCCGTCAATACGTTATTGCCCGTTCGTTCAACTTGTTTCAGGCCGAAATTACCGCCGGATTTCTCGCTGGTCACGGCCTCAATGCGTTCCATTTTGGCCAGCAGAGTGCGGCGTGATTTTGCCTGTTTGGTCTTTTGCCCCTCAAGGTTGCGGCGGATGAATTCCTGCGTTTTGTTTATCAGAGCCTGCTGATTCTCATATTCGCGAAGCTGCTGTTCACGGCGAAGCTCGCGATCCTCGAGGTATTTCGAATAATTGCCTTTGTAAGTGATCGCCTGTCCGCGATCCATCTCGACGATGCGATTCGTGATGCGATCGAGAAAATAGCGGTCATGGCTGATAACAACGTACGCCTTATCGATCTCGTTTAGAAAGCTTTCGAGCCATTCAACTGCATCGACATCAAGATGGTTGGTCGGCTCGTCGAGCAGCAAAACATCGGCGGACGAAAGGAGCAAACGAACCATTCCTAGGCGATTCTTCTGGCCACCGGAAAGCGACCGCACATCCTCGGACCATTTGTCCGCCGGAAAACCCATGCCGAGCAAAACCGATTCGGCTTTTGCCGCGTAGGAAAACCCGTCGGCGTGTTCAAATGCGGTTTGTAGGTCGGCGTAGCGGTCAAGTACGGCCTCCGAATGGTCGGTCTCCATCTGCTTTTCGAGCAGCCGCATCTCGGCCTCCATGTCGTGAATTTCCTTGAACGCTGAAAGTGCCGCCGTGTGAACAGTTTCAGCCTGGCCAAAATCGACGTGCTGATCGAGCAGTCCGAGCTTGAGGCCGTTCATCTTGATAACGTCGCCGTCATCGGGGGCTTCCTGACCGGTTACAATGCGGAAAACAGTGGTTTTGCCCGCGCCGTTGCGGCCGACGAGGCCGACCTTTTCGTTCGGATTGACCTGAAACGAGACGCCCTTGAGGATCTCCGTTCCGCCGTATGATTTTGTTACGTCTGATAAACGAAAAAGCATCTGGAAGTTGGCGGCTAAGCCGCTCTATGTACGGAGAAGCTCAGCTTCTCCGTTCGTCTGGAAAAAGGATTTGCGGCTGTGCCGCCGCCTATTGCGATAGGACGGCGGCATAGCCGCAAATCTCTAATTTAGGTTCAACAGAAAAGCAAAGCTTCTCCGCAAATAGGCAAAGCCTTGTTAAAAACCCCGAGGCTACTTATTAGCGTTCGCTGGCTTGTTTGCCGGTGCATTCGCAGCGGGTTTAGCCGCATTCGCATCTGCCGCCGGTTTTGCATTCGCGTTCGAAGCTGCGTTCGCGTTTGCCGGGTTTGCGTTGGTGTTAGCCGCTGCCGCATTGGCATTCGTATTGGCCGGTGTTGACGAACCAGCGGGGCGAGCTCCGCTGAGTTCATTCGGGTTATCGACAACTTTCTTAGCCAGATTGTTGACGATCTTCGCCTCGTTCATTGCCATCGCCTGGTACGATGCCGCCAGAAGCTGTTTCCGTGTATCGACCAGATTCTGCTGGATCTGAGGGCGAACTTCAGGGCTTTCAAGCGTCAGCGTCTCATCTTTTTCGATCCGCTCCTGAAGCTTGAAGATATACGCTTTGCCGTTCAGCGGGATCGCGTTCGTGATCTTACCAACCGCGAACGAAGGGTTCATGAACGCCGCCGCGATCTGCTCGCCGAAGTTCTGCTTGAGGCTTTCTTCGCTGATATAGCCGAGGTCTCCGCCCTGAGCCTTGCTGCCGTCTTCGCTGTATTCACGAGCGAGGGCCGCGAAATCACTGGCCGGCTGCTGAACCTTGCCGACGACTTCCTGGACCTTCTGCTGGGCCTCGGTCGCATTCTTGGTCAGATCGCCCTGGCCGCTGTCAGATGGATCGACGACGATCGCGGCGAGACGGACGCCACGTTTCTTGACGAACATTTCAGGATTGCTGTTAAAGAAATCGGTGATCTCTTTGTCCTTCGGCGTTTCGATACGTGCTGTAACCTTGTCGATCAGCTTCTGTATAGCGAGTCCTTTTTTGATCGTTTCGCGGAACGATTTTTCGTCGAGGCCTGCCTGAGTGAGCTGTTTGTCGAATTCCTCGACGGAAAGTCCGCTGGCCGTTTTACGTTTGTTGATCTCGCCGGTGACTTCTTCATCGCTCGGCACCATGCTTTCCTTTTCAGCCTTTTGGAACATTACTTCCTGCTCGACCAGGGTTTGAAGCACCTGAAGGCGGGCACCGGCAAGTTCGAGTTGCGAAAGCTTGGCTTCCTGGCCCTGAGCCTGCTGCTTAACGCCGCGGTCAACCTCTTGCATGCTGATCGTTTTGCCGTTGACGGTCGCAGCTACTTCTGCCGGATCGCCGCCGCCGACAGTTGTGTTATTGCCCGCCGGTCCACCACCGCAGGCCGTGAAAAACGCGGCAAGAACTGCTATACCCGCGAGGTTAAGGATCCCTTTTCTGTTAATTTGCACGATTGCTTTTACTCCTTTCAACTTATCCATCTGTTTAACGTTACTTGACTAAGCCGTATGGCTTTTGTTATATATCTTGTTTCGAGTTTTTACTTGAAACTCTTATACCTCGTAAATATCGAGAGGCAATTATTATGGCAAAACGCTGCGACGTATGCGGGAAAGGCCCGCAGTTTGGAAATAACGTATCACACGCTAACAACAAGACCCGAAGACGGTTTAACCCGAATCTTCAGCCGGTGCGTGTTCAACTTCCCGCCGGCGGTAACGGACGTATGAAAGTCTGTACCCGCTGCATTAAGTCCGGAAAAATTATCAAGGCTGCTTAAGTAATCTCTATTGGAGATACAGCCGACGGATTTGGTTGCCAAACGCTCGATTATTCAAGCGTTTGGTTTTTTGTTTGTTAGCGACTCCCGTTTCTCACGCTAGTAAGTATCGCTAAACGATAGCGATACAATCGATCTCGACCTTTGCATCACGCGGCAGTCTGGCCGCCTGCACTGTCGCTCTCGCCGGTTTGTTGTCGCTGAAATATTTACCGTAAACCTGATTCACGAGAGCAAAGTCGTCCATGCTCGCCAGAAAGATCGTCGTCTTGACGACATTTCCAAATCCCACACCAGCTGCCGCCAGAACTTCACCCAGATTCTTTAAGACCTGGTCAGTTTGCTCAGAAACGTCGTCTGAGACGAATTCACCAGTTGCCGGGTCGATAGGTATCTGTCCCGAGCAATAAACCATCCCACCGGCCTTAACAGCCTGCGAATACGGGCCGATCGCCCCCGGAGCCTTGTCTGTCGAAACGATCTCTTTCATACGTAAACTCGCTTTCGGATTACTCAAGCAAAACGCGAATTTTAGCAAATTTAGTGTTAAAAGGAAAGTAGCGGGTTGAACAAAGCGAAGGATAAGATGAAACCACAGATAAAGATGATTAACTCCGATCTTAAGAATTAAAGAACTATTCGCTTGATCTCAACACGGGGGTTTCCAAAGTTTATCAGGAGACACAATTTCAGTCCGGTAGCTCAAAGGTAATTTAGACACTGAGCACGGTGGATCTGGTTAAGGTCTCGTACCGCTTTCAGCTCAACTAGCACCCGCCCTTCCACAAGCAGGTCGGCTTCATAATTCCCAACTACGACGCCCTCGTACTTTACCGATATGTCTTCTTGTTGAGCTATGACATACCCAGCCTTTCGCAGCTCTAAGGCGAGAGCATTTTCGTAAACTTTTTCAAGGAAACCGCAACCAAGAGCGTTACCAACTTTGAATGAACATCCGATGATAGCTTCTGAGATTTTGTTCAAATCAACACGCTCGCTCGTAAGCGTGTCATCAAGAAGAGCTTCAAACAGGTTGTTATCATCTGGGTTCATCCGTTTTTATCTGTGGTTTCATTCCTAATCATATCAGGCATTTACGCGTTCTACGGCAATGACGCCGGGAACCTGTTCGATGGCGCTCACGACTCTATCGAGATGTTTTTTATCGAAGACCTCAACTGTTACCTCGATGATCCCGATGTCGTCCTTTGAGACATTTGCGCGAGCATCGCGGATACCGGTTTTAATATTTGCGATGGCGTTTGTTATACCGGCGAGCATACCCGTGCGGTTTTCGGTCGTAGCGAGCAACTGAACGGACTGTTTTTGGGTTTCGTCACTCTTGGCCCATTCGACGTCGACGATGCGGTCCTTGTTGAGCATGAGCTGCGAGACGTTTTTACAGCGTTTATTGTGGACGACGATGCCCTTTTCGAGCGAAATATAGCCTATGATCGCCTCGCCTCGGAGCGGGTTGCAACATTTTGCCCGGTTTATAAGCAGATTATCGACGCCTTTAACGACGATCGCATCCTCGCCGAGGCCGATGAACTTACGAACCGCCTTCATGCCGGTCTTGAGCCGGGTTTCCTTTTTATTCTCGGGATCAAGCTCGTTGAATTTCTCAGCCCCGAGATGTTTGGCCATCACATTTCTCGGCAACGTCTTACCATACCCGATCGACGCAAGCAGATCGTCAGGACGTCCGAGGCCGTATTCATTCGCTATGCGACGCATCTCCGCCTCGTTCGAAATGAACTTTTTCGGCGAGACATGAAATTTTTCAGCTTCCTGCTGAAGCAGCCGGCGGCCGATCTCGATCGACTCGGCACGCTGAGAAGTCGTGATGTGATGGCGAATTCGATTGCGTGCTTTGGAGGTGACGGCATAGTTTAGCCAGTCACTCGAGGGAGTAGAACTCGCGGTCGTCAGGATCTCGACGACATCGCCGTTCTGTAGCTCGCTCCTAAGCGGAACAATACGGCCGTTTATTTTGGCTCCCGTACAGGCATCTCCCACCTGCGAGTGGATCGCATACGCAAAATCGATCAGGGTTGAGCCGCGTGCCAACTGGATGACCTTACCCATCGGGGTAAATGCGTAAACGTCCTTCGGATAAAGATCGAGTTTGAGCGTTTCGATGAAATCTTCGGAATCGCCGTGTTCCTCCGAAGTTTCAACCAACGGCAGCAGCAATTTTTCGACCGTTTTGCGAAGTTCGTCGAGAGCGTCATCCTCCTCTTGTTTGCCGAGGCTGTTTTCTTTGTACTTCCAGTGAGCAGCGACGCCTTCCTCGGCGATCTGGTGCATCTCCTCAGTCCGTATCTGAACCTCGAAGGGCTGCCCGCTATCGCCTATCACCGACGTATGGAGCGACTGGTAGAGGTTATCGCGCGGTATCGCTATCCAATCCTTGAACCGCTCGGGAACAGGCGTCCATGTGTCGTGTATGACGCTGAGCGTCAAATAGCAATATTTTCGGTCGTTCTCAGTTATGATGCGCGCGGCAATAAGGTCGTAGACCTGTTCGATCGTGATCTTCTGCTTCTTGAGCTTTTTCCAGAGCGAATAGAGACGCTTGACGCGGCCTTCGATCGCAACGAAGGGAACCTCGTTCTCGGTCAGTTTCTCGACAATGGTTGCTTTGATCTTCTCGAGAATGCCTTCGAGTTCCGGGCGGCGGGCGTCGACCTCTTTGGCGAGGCGTTTGTATTCATCCGCATGCAGATTCTGAAAGGCGAGATCTTCGAGTTCGCTTCGCATCTTACCCATACCGAGGCGATGGGCTATAGGAGCGTAAATGTCGAGAGTTTCCTGCGAAATACGCTCTCGCTTCTCAGGTTTGAGAAACTGCATCGTCCGCATGTTGTGCAGACGATCGGCAAGCTTGATCAGCACGACGCGAACGTCCGTTATCATCGCGAGCACCATCTTGCGAACGTTCTCAGCCTGCTGCTTTTCTTTGGACAGATCGCTGATATTCGCGATCTTGGTGAGGCCGTCAACGAGCAGCGCGATCTCGTCGCCAAAATAGGATTTAATTGTTTCGAGGTCAACGAGCGTGTCCTCGACGACATCGTGCAGCAACCCGGTCGAAACGCTCACCTCGTCGAGGCGCATATCCGCGAGCAGCTCCGCAACCTCTAGCGGATGAACAAGATACGGTTCTCCGGAAGCTCGCGTTTGCCCGCGATGATGGAGGGCAGAAAAAAGGTATGCCCGGCGGATGAGGTCGATATCTGCCCCTCGCCGGTTTGCCTGAACCTTTTCAATAACGTCCTCGATGCGGATCATACGTGTAAAGGATAATGGATAAAGGATAAGGGATAAAGGAAAATCAGAAAGAAGCAAAACGCTTCTATCGTCCTCTCTTTATCCTCTATCCTTTACCCTTCGTCGTTTGAAAAAAAAGTGATGCCCAATCAAATGTAATTGAGCATCACCTGAGTTGGAAAGAAAAACCAATTATTTTTTGTTCGCGGCGTCCTTTTTAGCCCCTTCTTCCTTGGCGGCTGTACGGTCGTCGATCTCCTTCTGCATTTTCTTGACGACTTCGCTGAGGTCCGTAAAAGCCTTACGTGCCACGTCAGCCTCGCCTTTTATACGGTCGCGGTCAGCAGTTTTGCCATCCATCTCCGCGATTCGCATCGACTGGAACATCAAACTAGCTTTGTAGGATCGAGCCGATTCAAAGACCTTGAACATATCCTGCGTTTTGACAAGATCCGCATCCGACAGAGGCTTGATATCCAGAGTTGCAGCTTTTTTGACCTGATCGGTCTCAAGAGCAACCGCCTGATCGATAAGGGCCATACCTTCCTGCGTACACTTCACCAATGCCTCGAAATCTTCGGGCTTAGCCGGCTTAACGAACTGGAATGCCTGCTTGCCGTCCTTGGTCACCGTCTTCTTGGTGGCTTCGGTATCGGAGATGTCGTTCGCACAAGTGTTCTTTTTCGCCGCAAGAGAGGTTAACGCCTCAGCCCGCTGCTCCGGCGGAATGGTCGTGTCGGTAGAGCGTTTCGTCACCCACGCTTGCCATTCATCCGTTCTTTGAAGGTTTTCATACAGGCTCGCGATCGCCTTATATGAACTTTGATCCTTCGGATCGATGGCAAGGGCTTTCTGATATTCCGTGATAGCCTGTTCAGCCCATTGCTTCTTTTGCCGGTCGCCGATGAACATCGAATGCAGCGTTCGGGCCAGAAACAGCTGGGCCATCTTACCTTCGACATTTTCGCCTTTCGGATCGCGGCCAACCGCTTGCCGGAAAAGCTTTTCTGCCTCAGGGAATTTACGATCTTTGTAGGCTTTTGAGCCGTCCACAAGATCTTTTCGGGCCATGACCCGGTTATAGTAAGAGCAATTTGTTCCAATCAATACCGTTGTCAGTAAGAGAACAAAAACCCCAATACGAGAGAATCTCATCATTTGACTCCATTCACCGCCTCAGAACTCAGATGCTGCACATTCAGGCCCATGCCCGGAGCAACCCGATCCTCGGCAAAAATTAATCTGTTAAATCATCGATCTGAAGACCGACGGGCGAAGCACCAGCTGCTTTTGCGGCATCGATGACCTTGACCACATCACCATACCTGACGGATTTTGGCGATTTGATAAAAATAGTCTTCTCAACCTCATTCGTGTTTTCACGAAACACGCCGTTGTTCTCTCGGTCCTTAAATATCTCTTTAAGCCGGTTGCCAAGCTTTTCGGTATCCGAGACGTCGCCAAACGGTTCATTATTGAGCGTGATGCCCTTAGTTTCCTTGCTGATCGAAACGACCAGGGTCAGCGGATTGGGCTTAACATTGGTCAGCGGCTGATCCTTTGGCTCCGCCGGTACCTTTGCCTCAAACCGGCTCGGCTTGAGCGGCGTAATGACCATAAAGATGATGATGAGCACGAGCAGCACATCGATCAACGGGGTTACGTTAATGGAAGGTTTGGCTCCAGCGGAGCCGCCACCTGTGGACATTCCCATAGCTTTTATACTTCCTGAAAAATTTACTTACGAAGAAGGCGTTCGCAGCCGCCTATTTAGGAGCGTCTCCGCCCTTCTTCTTGTCAGCAACCAGCCCGATCTTGTCGATATCCTGTTTACGGATCGTTTCGATGGCCTGAACCACACGTCCGTATTCGACGTCAACACCGCTCTTGATGTAAACAATACGTTTTTCCGGTGTTTTACCTTCCATACGCCGTTTTATCACATCTCCCAGAGCATCGAGAGGAAACTGTTCCTTGCCGATATAGAAATTGCTGTTATCCGGGATCGCAACGATCACGGAAGTGTCTTTCGCAATATCGGCGTCTTCATCGGGACTCACCATATCTCTCGGAAGATTAACGGAAACACCCTGCTGAAGGAGCGGTGTGACGATCATGAAAATGATCAGCAGCACCAGCATCACGTCAACCATCGGGGTTACGTTAATTTCCGAGTTAAATTCGGATTCACCACCTATTTGTGCACCCATGCCAGTATTTCTCCTGAATGATCAAAAACTACTAAACTCGCGATAAACTAGCCGCGAAGAGCTTTCGAACGCTGTTTGATGAAATAGTCGACCAATTCTGAGGCCGAGTTTTCCATTTCAACGCTGAAGCTGGTCACCTTGCTGGTGAAGTAGTTAAACAGCCACACGGCAGGGATAGCTACCAGAATACCGAAAGCAGTAGCAACGAGGGCCTCTGCGATAGCTCCACCGACGGCGCCGATACCGGCTGATTCGTTAGTTTTGAGCGCCTGGAAGGCACCAATAATACCCACAACCGTTCCGAACAGTCCGACGAACGGAGCGGTCGAACCAACGGTAGCAAGACCCGAAAGGCCACGCTTGAGTTCAGCGGTCTTAACAGCGATAGCACGTTCGAGTGCACGCTTCGAGGCTTCCATTTCGTCAGCCGAGATGTCGGTGTTGCCCTGGTGAGCCGCAAACTCCTTCAAACCCGAGGAAACAACCATCGCAAGGTGAGAATCTTTATGCTTGTCACCGATGTTGATAGCTTCGTCAATGTTGCTGTTCTTAAGTGCTTGAGCAACTTTCGGAGCGTATTGACGCGACTGCTGCTTAGCCTTGCTGTAGGTTAGAAAGCGTTCGATCCCGACGGCGATCATATAGACCGACTCGATCAGAAGTGTGATGATAACGCCCCAACCCGGAATGGTCAGACTCTTTGCGATATCGTAAATACCAAACGAAACCGTTTCGCTGGTAAACATCAAAAATAAGCCCGAAATATCCATACCGATCAGGCTGCCTAAAAGTGTCATGGTTTTTCCTCCAAAGAAATCAAAAATTTAATATTGCAATAATTATAGCGAGCGGGAAACACTCCATAAAGTGTTTCCCGCCTGATCTTGTGTTCCTTACGGAACGAAATTATAGGTGATAACACCCGAAACCTTGACCGGCTGGCCGGAAAGTAGTGTCGGGCTGAACCTTGCCCCGCGTGCCGCGCTCTCGGCAGCAGCTCGCAGCAGCGGATGTCCGCTGACGGCGCTCGCTGAGATAACGCTTCCCGCCTCGCTGATGACTACTTGAACAGTGACGGCTCCACCAGCCCGGACAGCTTTTGCAGCCGCAGGATAAGCTGGCTTAGGCAGGCTCGTCGCCTTACCGTTCAGGACGCCCTGTGAGACCATTTTAGGTACAGGCGGCGGTGTCGGTTTCGGAGTTGCTTTGGGTGGTGGCGGAGCATCGCCCTCATCCGATCCAGTAGTAGCAGTTCCCGTTCCGGTGGAGAGACCGCCAGTTCCTCCGGTGTCGACCACAGTCGCACGACCAGAATCGACTTTGGCTCCGGTGTCTGAATCGGCGGTGCCTAACTTGGTCATACGATCGAGTCGCATTTCCTTAACCGGATTTTTCGCCGTGCTGATAACATCAGGCGGCTTTACAGGGCTCTGCATGATGTTCTGGATCAGTTCTTTACGAACGTCAACATCCGGCTGCTTTTGCTGTTCGGGCTTCTTTTCCGGCTCCGGCGGCGGCTCCTCATCTGGAACGGGTACCGGAGCAACCAATGTCGTCAAAGCGAGATCGTCGCCTCCCATACCGAAGTCTTTACCAAAAAGGCTCACGGTCCACATGGTCAACAGCGTGAAAACTGCCAACGCGCCAATTCCCATCAGGAATTCGCCTTTTCGGCGATTTTCCCGGGAATTACTTTTAGATTCTACAAGTTGATCAAACATCTTTACTTTCCTCCCTTTTTCCGGTGCCAATGTAGGTCAAGGGTTACGAAACCGTACTATTGCGTTAGATGATATGAGCAGAGACGCAAGTTGTAATCGCTTACCAGCGATATTAACTTGAGAGCTATATCCTCGCTTTATCTTTATCATTAAGTGCGGAACCGGCAGATTAGCGCCAGTCGAACACAAAAAGTTCTACAACTCCATTTCCGGATTCAAAAAGGTCGGACCGGAAAGCGGGTAAAAGAAAAAGCGTAAATTGACCAGCAACGAAAAGAAGTCTAAAAGGTTAACAAATGAAAGTCAAGAATAAGTCCATTGATTTCAAGTTATTTTACGGTTCTTTACAAAGTTTTCTCATCGTTTTAGTTAACTTGATAAGATACTGACTATCGCGTAACCGGACGACGCGTGACCGACCGACGGGCTGACGAAGCCATTTTTTCGCCCACTTGAGGAGCTATGGCCTCCTTTACGGCCGCGGATCCAATCTTACTCTGCCACCAGATGGCGATCGGACTGGCAATTGCGATCGTGGAATAGGTTCCCGTGATCGAGCCTACAAAAAGAGCCAGCGAAAAACCGCGGAGGACTTCGCCGCCAAACAGAACCAGAGCCAACACTGCAAGAAACACGAGTCCGTTGGTAACGATAGTTCGCGACATGGTCTGATTGATCGATTCGTTGGTCAGGCTGTAGAGCGATCTGCCGCGATGAAGCGTCAAGTTTTCCCGAATTCGGTCAAAGATAACGATCGAGTCGTTAACCGAGAATCCGACGAGCGTGAGCAGAGCAGCAAGCACGGTCAAGCTTACCTCCCACTGGAAAATCGAGAAAAATGCAAGCGTAATGAGAACGTCGTGGAAAACGGCAATTACTGCACCCGCAGCGTATGTCCAGTCGTACCGAAATGCGATGAACAAGAGAATTCCGACTAGGCCGAGGAGCGTTGCGATAACAGCCTGATTTCTAAGCTGGGCACCAGCAACCGGCCCAACTGAATCTGTTCCAACGATCTTGTAAGCTGCATTCGCGTCATCCGCAAGAGCTGTCGCACCTTCAGCCTCCTTGCCAAAGGTGTCAAGAGCCTTCTTAACCGTCGCCCGGCCCATATTGACCTGCGAAGCATCCGCTGGGACACTTGTTCCCTCGGTCGCGGGGGCAGGAGCGTCTGCGGTATTTTCAAACAAAGGCACTTTGATCAGGACTTCGTCTGTCTTATCGAGCGACGATTGGATCACAGCATCACTAACTCCTTGCGTCTGAAGGGCTCCTCGAATTGCGTCCTCGGTCGGCTTCTCTTTGAACTTCGCCGTAATGACGGTTCCGCCCTGAAAATCTACACCCAGGTTGAAGGCATCAGTTCCGCCTTTCATTGCCTGACGGCCGACAGCCGAGCCAAGTCCTGCTAGAAGGATCGCGATAGAAACAAAGATCAGCGGCTTGCGCCAGCCCATCCAATCGACATTAATGTTCTTAAAAAGTTGCAGCATCTTTCCCTTTTGTTTTGGACGATCCAAAACTTACTAAATACTAATGGTCTCCATATTGGTCTTACGACTCGTCAGCCACATGAATATGGTTCGCGAAACGAAAACAGCGGAGAAAAGATTGATCAAGAGCCCAAGTACGAGCGTGACGGCAAATCCACGTATCGGCCCCGACCCATACAAATAAAGAATGGCCGACGATAAGATCGTCGTGATATGCGTGTCGATGATGGTAATAAACGCTCGGTCAAAACCCCGGTCGATCGCCATCTGCACGTCCTTACCTGCGGTTAGCTCCTCTCGGATGCGCTCGAAAATCAGCACGTTCGAGTCAACGGCCATACCGATACCGAGAATCAGTCCGGCGATTCCGGGCAATGTTAGCGTCGATTTAATGGTGATAAGAGCCGCAAGCGTTAGCAGCATGTTCAAAAGCAGAGCAACCACCGCATTCACACCGGCACCGCGATAATAGAACAGCATGAAGATGATCACGAAAACGACCCCGCCTAGCGACGCCTCTACACCAGCCTTTATCGAATCCGCTCCAAGGCTCGGCCCAACCGTTCTTTCTTCCTGATATTCGATCTTCGCCGGCAAGGCACCCGATTTAAGCGTCAGAGCAAGATCTTCTGCGGAGTTTTTTGTAAAACGTCCCGAGATCTGGCCCGTATCAAAGATCTGCGACTTGATGTATGCGGCAGATTTGACTTCGTCGTTAAGGACCACGGCCATGTAATTCCCGATATTTTTACCTGTCCAATCACCAAATTTTGCGGCACCAGCCGGCTTGAGCGAAAAGCCAATTTCAAAGTCACGGTCGCCGCCAGTTCGCGAAATCGCATTAGCTTCGCGAAGTTCGCTGCCGTCAACGATAGCCGGATATTCAACAACAACGAACTGTTTTGGCTTGTTGGGATCCGGAGTTGCAGAGGTGGCAGCGGTCGGCTCGTCACGATCTGAGTATGGGAACACCTTGCGGTTGGGCGGAAGAGTTCCACCAATCGATTGAATTGCGGCTTCCTTAGTCGGATAGGTCGTCACGGGTTGCGGATTTGGAGCACTAACGATCTTCATCAATTGAAGGTTCGAGTCGGCTCCGATAAGTGCCTTGACACGTTCAGGATCGTCAACGCCAGGCATCTGTAAAAGAATCTGACCGGAAGATTCGGCTCCGTGCTTCTGCAGCGTAGGCTCCTTGACTCCAAAAGCATTAATACGGCTTTCGATGATCTTCAAAGCCTGATCAACAGCTTGTCTCTTCAATACTTCCTGAGCTTGATTCGGCAATGACCAGGTTATCGTCGAACCGCCGGTCGATTCGCTCCAGCTGGCAAAATCAACCTTCTTCTTGACCTCGTCTATAACAGCCTGTGCCTGAGCCGGATCAGAGAGTACGAGCGAGACCGCGTAACTGCCGTTTTCCGCCGTTATCGTGTTGCTCGTCGCGGGCAGTTTAGCGTCTTGGGCGGCACTAAGTGCGGCCTGGGCGTTATTTTCCGTCAGACTCTTAAGGTAATCATCCGTTTTAACTCGCATTACCAAATGCGAGCCACCCTTAAGATCGAGGCCGAGATTGATATTCTGCGCGAGGTTATCCTTAATACCCTGCCAGGTAAAATCGGCTGATGTCGGAGTTCGACGAGGCCCAAAGACAAGATAAATGCCCGCAAGCGTTATGGCGACAATGATCGCCGTTCTGATCCATAAACCGGTATGTTTCATACTACTCTGCTTTTTTGCCGACGACGGCAGCCTTTCCTACTTCAAGAAATGATTTTTCGGCACTTTGAATAATAAAGCTCGTTTCTCTTACTTCCTTGATCGTTCCGATGATCCCGCCGTTTGTGACGACCTCGTCATTGATCTTTAGCGAGCCGATCAGATCCTGAAGCTGCTGCTTCTGTTTCTTTTGGGGAAGGATGACCAAAAAGTAGAAAATTCCGAAAATGAACACAAAGGGCAAAAGCGTCCAGATAATGCCAGTACTACTGCCGCCCGCGTCCTGAAACAGAAAGAGGTAAATATTCATTGTTACTATTGCCTAAAGACAAAGAGAAAATAATATACATTTACTCCTGCTTAATCAAACGCCGCCGGTATCGTTCTGTTTCAGTTTGTAAGTAAATTCGCTTCTAAATGCCTGAAAACGCGATTCTTTAATCGCTTCACGGGCTTTTCGCATAGTTTCGAGAAAAAATGCGACGTTGTGATGCGAGATCATAATCGAAGCCGTCATCTCGCCGGCCTGATACAAATGCCGCAAATATCCCAGCGAATACCGCCTGCATACCGAACATCCGCATTCGGGATCAAGCGAGCGGTCGTCGGTTGCGAATTTTGCATTACGGATATTTAGCTTGCCTTGCGATGTAAAAGCACTTCCCGTTCGCCCGTTTCTCGTTGGGATGACGCAATCGAACATATCGACTCCACAGTTCACCGCTTCGATGAGATCTTCCGGAGTGCCAACGCCCATCAGGTATCGCGGAGCATCCTTCGGCATCTGTGGTGCGATGAAATCAAGTACCTCATACATCACCGACTTCTCCTCGCCAACGCTCAACCCGCCAATTGCGTAACCATCGAAGCCGATCTCAACGGTGCGATCAAGACTTTCTCTTCTCAGATCAAGATGCCCCGCTCCCTGAACAATGCCGAATAAAGCCTGCTTGCCGCTCAAGGGAGAACCACCTGCGTCAGCGGGTGGTCCGAACTCGTGATGATGGGCGGCGTCTATGTCGAGCGTCTGACCACCCGCTGACGCAGGTGGTTCTCCCTTCTGACCCGGCACGAAGCCCGTATCCATTCCGGTTTCCTGCAGTTCGTTAAATCTAGATTTGGATCGCAGAGCCCATCGTGCCGTCATTTCAAGGCTCGACTTCGTCCGCTCATGCCCGGCATCGCCCGGGGGACACTCGTCGAAGACCATCACGATCTCAGAACCCAACGCCGCCTGAATATCCATCGAAACTTCTGGTGACAGAAACTTCTTACTTCCATCCAGATGCGAGCGAAATTCAACGCCTTCCTCAGTAAGTTTTCGCAAATCCGTTAAAGAAAACACTTGAAAACCACCAGAATCCGTCAAAAACGAGCGGTTCCAGGATGTAAACTTATGAAGCCCGCCCATCTGCCGCAGCGTTTCGACGCCGGGACGCAGGAATAGATGGTATGTGTTGCCGAGAATGATCCGTGCGTCGAGTTCGTCCTCAAGCCAGTCGAAACGAATGCCTTTCACCGCACCCTGCGTGCCGACAGGCATAAAAACAGGCGTCTCGATAACCGAGCGCCTGGTCGTGATTACTCCCGAACGAGCGTTGCCGTCGTTCGCGGTGACTTTCCAGTCGATTGGCTTCATATATGTTCGGAGTACCTGTTTTAGCAGGCTCTTCCCTCGCGATTTGCCGCCTAAAGGCGGGACTCCAAACCTATCTCTTCCCAACTAAAGACCAAATATTCGCGGCTCCAACGGCAGTTTCCGAGATGATCTTGCCTTCTTCATTTACCAAAACGGCGGATGGCGTGCCGAACATTCCGAAACCGGCGGCGGTTTTGTAGCCTTCGTCAAGGATGACCGGTGAGCTAAGTTGGAACTGTTCGTGAGTTTCCTTGTCTCCCTCCGAGAACAAAACCAGCTCAGGAGCGTCTTCGCCCTTGGTTTTGTCCCACGCTTTCAGTTCTTCCATCATTCCGCTGCAAAATTGGCATGTCAGGCTCCAAAATGTTACAAGCGTTTGCTTCCCTTTAAAGTAATCGCTATCGATAACCTTGCCTCTGATGTCCTGGATTGAAAACTCAGGAACACTCTCGCCGATCTTATTGTGATCGTGGTCATGGACGCGGGCGAAATGCGTAAATTCTCGATCCAAATCTTCCGTTTTCAATTGCTCGATGAGTGAGCGGATCGCATTGTCCCCCGCCGTCGGATGGCTCGCGACGCGACCGTTTGCGTCCATCAGAATGACGGTCGGCGTCCATTGGGCTTTTACAGCTTCAGCGAGTTCACGCCGCTTTTGCAGCAGGATCGGACGCATCGGGTCGTTACCAAATTTGTCGATATTATCCTGAGCCTTCCCATTGCTGACGAAAACAAAATTCAACTTGCCCATCAGCTCTTTTCTCCATTGATCGATCTCAGGGATCAAGGCCTTGCACGGATTACATGTTGGGCTTACAAAAAAGAAAAGAGTCGGCGTTTGTCGTTCCTTTAGCGTAGCCAGGGAAACGGTGTTCGCATTTACATCCAGCAGTTCAAAATCTGGAAAATGTCCCCCGATCGGTAAACCCTCATGAGGATGTGTGACCTCTTCGCGGGCGACCTCGCCGCCTTCTTGCGAGACGAGTTCCATCAACTCGATCCGCCGCATGATCTGAACCTGCTGTTCCGAGATCTTCTTAAGAAAATAAACAACGGCCGCAAGCAGCCCGATCACAGCTATCCCAATCACAAACTGCATAACATCCTGATTTAGACTTGCAAGATTCAAACCCTGATTTGCCCTGCCTGCGACAATCAATACAACCGCACTCGCCAGCAAAGCAACATTGCGCAAGATGCTCGTCACGCCTACCGGTTCGCTATGGATCTGCCCGAAACAATGGCAATCCGGAGCGTTGCCCTTGGCGTACTGATAAATCATCCCACCCGTAAACAGGGCAAATAGCCCAGCCGCACCTATCGCTCCGAGCCACGAAACCTCAACAAACAAAAGCGCAATAGCAACCGCGATCTCTGCGATCGGAAGCAAATAAATAAAGGCCGGAACCAAAGCCTTCGGCACACCGAAATCGTTCAGAGCCTTCTCCGAACCTTCGCGATCTATCAATTTACCGAAAGCAGCCACGCCAAAAACGGCAGTGAGTGCGAGTCTTAAAACTAGAAATAGAATTTCCATTTGAACTAGGCCGCCTCGACTAATCCAACCAAAACTCTTTCAACATCGGAGGAAAAATCGAGTCTCATAAAGTTCTCGCCGGGATATACAGCGGCTTCTCCCTCCTCATCCGTAATCCCAACGTAGTCATTTGTCGAAAACCGTGCCTTATAGACCTTAAACGGTACCAGAAGCTCTGGCTCGTCACTCTTAATACATAACGCAAATCCTTCACGTTTGTAGGAGCCGGGTTCTGGAATCGACACGGTAAATTCGCGGGACGCAGCGTTCTCTCCACTAACGATTTTCCCCGCCTCTTCAAGACTCTTCTTAAGGCTTTCAAATACTTCAGTACTCATTTCAACAAATCCTCAATGATCCTTCGCAGATCTTTCGTCTCTTTAACCGTCAAATCATCTTTTTCGGCTTTTGAGTAGACGTCAAGAAAAATGATCTTATCCCGATGAACGATCCAGTAATAGATAACTCTAATTCCACCGCTTTTACCTTTTCCTAATGCTCGCCAACGAACTTTTCTTAAGCCGCCACTTCCTTTAATCAGTTTGCCAAAATCCGGGTTTCCGCACAAGAAATTCTGTAATGCACCAACTCGTCATCGTTGAGGAGATCGACAATCTTCTTCGTGAAGTCGCTCGTTTCCGAAAAACCTAAATTCATCTCGACTGTTGCTTAACCTTGTGCCTCTCGACCAATCGGATCGGCGTGCCAAAAAATCCGAACTCTTCGCGTAACTGATTCTCGATGTATCTCAAATACGAAAAGTGCAGCTTCGAACCCATTTTGCCGCCGGATGTGAACAAAATAAAGAGCGGTGGACGAAGACCAGCCTGCGTAAGGAACTGGATCTTGAGCCGCGACATTCCGCCCTTGACCGGAGCTGGTGTGCCGCCGCCTTTGGGCTGCGAGATCGTTTCTTCGAAGAATTTATTGAGCCGTGAGGTCTGAATACGCTGGTTACGCGATTCGTTCGCCTGTTTGACGAGCGGCAGGATCTTCGCGACACGCTGGCCATTTAGCGCCGAGGTTGTGACGATCGGCGCCCAGTCGAGGAACTTCATCGCTTCGCGTAAGGTTCGTTCGAATTCGTAGATCGTGTTCGTTTCCTTTTCCTCGAGAGCGTCCCATTTGTTGACGACAATTATCACCGAACAGCCTGAATCTACAGCATAACCGGCAATATTCGCATCCAGATTTGTCACACCTTCGACCGCGTCGATGACGATGATGGCGACATCGGCGCGTTCGAGCGATTTGCGGGCCATGATGACGGAGAGCTTCTCGGCCATCTCGGTCGTCTTGCCCTTTCGCCGAATTCCGGCCGTATCGATCAGCGTGTAATCTTGCCCGTCAACCGTCAGATGGGTGTCGATCGAATCGCGAGTCGTGCCCGCAATCGGCGACACGATCACGCGTTCCTCGCCCAGTAATTTATTGAGGAGCGAAGATTTACCAACATTCGGGCGGCCGATGATCGCGAGTTTGATATCCTCGGATTTCTCTTCTTCAACTTCGTCTTCAAATTCAAGATGATCGAAGACCAGATCGAGCAGATCGCCGACACCGGTTCCGTGTTCAGCCGAGATCGGAGCGATCTCAAAGCCGAACTGGTAGAATTCGCCCGCCTCGTTCTCAACCTTTCGTGACTCACATTTGTTGGCCGCGATGATCACGGGTTTGCCCGTATTTCTTAACAAAACGCCGAGTTCCTCATCGAGCGGAATAACACCCGCACGCGAATCGAGAACCCATATGATCGCGACCGATTCGTCGATCGCAAACGAGGCTTGTTTGAAGATGTTCGATGGAATGATCGCCTCGTCATCGGGCACGATCCCACCTGTGTCGACGAGACGAAACGTCCTCGCCTTCCAGTCGACTTCGCCAAACATTCGGTCACGCGTGATGCCAGGCTCATCGCCAACGATCGCCTTGCGGGCGCCGACGAGGCGGTTGAACAACGTAGATTTTCCGACATTTGGCCGGCCAATTATGGCAACTAGCGGAGCTTTCATTAGTTTGATTCTAGCAAACCAAGCGTATAATCAGTGAATCATGAAATTCGAACTCGATAACCTACTCCGGTCGGCCTTGAAGGCCGTATTCGTCATATCGGTCCTATCCGTCCCATTTTTCGCCCAAACCGAGCCCAGCAAAGCCAACCTACTTCGCGGCGAATATGGACGCTATCGGGCAAATAACGACCTGATCACATATAACCTCTCGGTCCGCATCGATCCGGTTCAAAAAACGATCAAGGGCACGAATACGATAAAGTTCAAAATGCTCAAGGACGACAATCGTATCCAGCTTGACCTATACGACAACCTGAACGTCAACAAGATCACCATGGGATCGAAAACGTTAAGATTCGAGCGCGAATTGGGCGCAGTCTTTGTCGATTTTCCGCAGACGCTGAAAGCTGGCAAGGTTTATTCGATCGATTTCGGTTATTCGGGTCAGCCCAAAACCACCGGACGTTTTGGCGGCTTCACATTCTCGACGGATCCAAAAGGCCGACCGTGGATCTTCACCGCCTGCGAGGGCGAAGGTGCGAGCATTTGGTGGCCGAACAAGGATACATGGCATGACGAGGTCGAGAATATGAAGCTCAGCGTCGCCATTCCGAACGATCTGGTTGACGCATCTAACGGCCGCTTTCTCGGTAAAAAGGATCTCGGCGACGGATATACGCGTTGGGACTGGATGATCAATTATCCGATCAACAACTACAACGTCTCGGTCAACATCGGCAAATACACGCATTTCGAGGATAAATATAAAGGCCTGACGCTCGACTTCTACGCTCTGCCCGAGGACCTTGACAAGGCAAAAGCGCAATTCGCTCAGGTGAAAGGGATGATCGAGGCGTTCGAGCATTACTTTGGCGAATATCCTTTCAAAAAGGACGGCTACAAGCTCATCCAGGTTCCATATTCAGGCATGGAACATCAGAGTGCGGTCACCTACGGCAATCGCTTTGCTAACGGTTATCTCGAACGCGACTGGACGGGTGTCGGTATCTCGCCGAAGTTCGACTTCATCATCATCCACGAAAGCGGCCACGAATGGTTCGGGAACGCCGTTTCGGCAGCAGATCGAGCCGATATGTGGATACAGGAAGCTGGACGACGTACCTGGAATGTCTTTTCGTCGAGTACACGTACGGTCACGACGACTATATGAAGTACACCAACGCCTACATCAAAAAGATCCAGAACCGCACGCCGATCATCCCGCAGCGAGGCATCAACGCCACGCCGCCGCAGGACATGTATTTCAAAGGGGCTCTATTCATCCACACGCTACGCAGCATCGTTGATGACGATAAAAAATGGTTCGCAATGATGAAGGATTTCTATCAGAAATTTAAATATCACAACATCATGACCGAGGACGTCGAGGCATTTTTCAGCGAGCGAATGGGCCGCAATATGAAGGCGGTTTTTGATCAATATCTACGCCGCACCGCCGTCCCAAAACTCGAACTCCAGATCCTCGATTTCACCGGCAGAATGTCCTACCGCTGGAAAGCCGACGAACCAGCATTCGACATGCCGGTCAAGGTCGGCACGAAAAACAACTGGACAGTGATCTACCCGACAACGATCTGGAAATCGATGGACACGGCAGTAAGACTCGAAGATTTTCAGGTCGCGACGGATCTGTTTTATGTGGAATTCAGCAAGGTCGAGGCTCAGACGGATTGACTGGAGAGCGAGCATCCTGCTCGCCAATATCGACGGGTGAGCAGGATGCTCACCCTCCAGTGAAAAAGGCCGCCCACGAGGACAGCCTTTTTATTTTAACGAATCATACTTCGTTTAGAAGATCGCAATATTCAAAACCGCTTCGATAATATTCCCAAGCAGTGAATATCTGCCGTTTGAATATCTACCATACTGATTCCGGCCGTAATAACCGTCCTCATAACCGCGGCGGAAGCCTTCGCGGAAGTAGTAGTTGTATTCGTCATAGCTCACATAATAGCTGTCATAACCGATCGCGGCATCCTGATAGCCGTATGACTGGTTGTATCCGCCATTCCAGTTATCCTGGCGGTCGGCCTGTCCGGCGTAGAAGCCCTCTTCGTAGCCGTTCTGCATCGCCTGCTGGAGCATCTGGGCACCGTATTGGCTGGTGTAGTAATACTGGCCGCCGCGGTTATAGCGATAGTTGTTATACACATTGTCGTAATAACGTGCCTGCTGCAAACGCTGCTGGTCTCGTCTCAGACGTTCCCAGTAGCGCTGCTGATACTGTAGGTAGGAACGGCGACGCTGCTGTTCGAGATAACGCCCGCGGTCGCGTTGAATATTCTGCCAGTTATTCCAACGCTGGTCGTACTGGCTGACACGCTGTCGTTTTAGCTGTTCCTGCTGGTCACGGTTGTACTGTGTGTATCTGCCATTCTGACGACCGTTGTTGTCGTTATTGTTGTTTCGGCCGTTTTGCCAGCTTTGATTCGAGCCCTGATTCTGCTGGCGTTTGCGTTCCTCGGCTCGCTGGCGTTCGAGCTGATTTTCGCGATCCTGCTGCGAATTCCACTGCGTGTTGCGCGAATTATTGTTCATATTCGCACGACGTTTTGCTTCCTCAGCCTGACGCTCCTGCATCTGACGCTGCTGTGCCTCTCGATTCTGACGTTCCGCATTCTTCTGATTGCGGATTTGGTCATCACGCCGACGCTGCTCGTTTTGGTGATTCTGCTGGCTGCGTATTTGCTCATCACGGCGACGTTGTTCGTTCGCCTGATTCTGCTGATTTCGCATCTGCTCTTGACGCTGGGCGTCCATCTTCTGCCGCTGTTCCTGCTGACGACGTTGGTCGTCACGGTTATCGCGTGTATATTGCGGCGCCTGTTGCGGCGGCTGACGCTGAGGCCGCTGCTCCGGCTGCCGTGCTTTTTCCTCCGAACGCGGCGGCTGCTGGCGTTCGGTCGTCTGCTGATCCGGCTGATCCTTGCCGCGTCCACGCTGTGCTCTAGCATCAACTGCCAGCAGCCCCGTAACTGTACACAAGCTGAGCATCGATATCGCTAGATTTTTCTTGATTGTGTGTTTCATATAACATCTCCCCTTTTTACCGGGCGAAACAAATCGTCCTGCCGATACTAAGGGCAATAGCCGTACCAAATAAAAAAGCCCCATTTTATAGGGCTTTTATCAGACTATTCGATTTCACAAACACTAAATGGTCGGCAAACTCAACCATTTCGGTTGGCAACTCAACCTTTTACAAATTCATATTCCACGCGCACATTCAACGCACCCGCACCAACCTCCGGCTTGATCTTCTGAGCCTTCATCCGAAGCGTTCCCGAACTCTGCACCGGCACACCAAACGACACTTTGTCGAGGCTCATGATCTCGATCGGATTAAGCTTTTTGTCGATCGAACCCTGAATCAGTTTGGCGATCACCGAACCGCCGAGCCCGCCCGTTCCGTTGAGACTTACGTTATAGACACGCACACGGCCGACTAGCTTTTGCGTATTCTGATCAAATTCCAGATCGATATTCGCCTCAGCCCAGCCCGCAAACTCCACACAGCCGATCAACGGCGGTGCATAATTCCCGGAAAATGCCAGCGGCACATAGATCTTCCCTTCCCGAAACTTAACCGCCGTCCGCACACCTTTCATCTCGCGAAGGAGTTTTACTGACTCGTTGCAGTATGGTTTTTCGCCGCTGAGCCGCAGGGACGCGGAGTCCTGCGGCGAAAGAAACGAACTTCCCCAACCAATACCACTCTGCGTCAAACCTTCCTTGCGGTTAAAATCGCTTGCCATCGAAAACTCGGGCGGGTCAAAATTCTGAAACATCGAGTCCAACAGCGAATCAAAAAACGCCTCGTTCAGACTAATCGTCACCTCAGCCCGCTGAGCACTAGCCGCCGAAATAAACAAAAAAACCGCAAAACCGGCGGCATAAGCTCGTTTGTACATCAGTTAACCTCATCGTTGAAGAAATCTTCAGGCAAATGTTCGCCGTAAGTTCGGAAATAAATCTGATCCTTAAATTCACGTTCTGACAAATCTTTGGGAAGCGATGAGATGACAGCTCGCCGTGCCGTGGCAAACATACCAAACATAAACTTAGCGCGCTCCTGCGGTGACCTTTTCATCCAGAGGTCGTTTTGCATTTCTTCAATTTCCCGAGATGTGTCACTCAGCATAATTATCCAACATCGCCATACACTCCGATAGGATGTTCTCTAACCCTAATTTCTTTGCCCACGAACTGACATATTCTTCATCGTAGCCATTTCGAATGATACTTGCCACATCACGCATTTGCATCTCAGATCGCGACTCGTTTGCCCAAAGCAGCTTCGAAAGCACCAGGTCTTCTTTTCCAATTATCCAAACGTTAAAACCCGAAAAATCTACCTCGTGTCGATTGGCAAAAGCCGTGGTCTGAAATTCCGTGTTTTTTAACATCACACAATCAACTTTTACGAGCGATCGTTGATGAAGGAGGTTGAACATGAAATTTGTCTCGATCGCTCTGCTCACTCGATCATGCGGAACATAATATTCCGGCTCAAACGCGTTGATTATCCTCTGGGCATCGCTGCATTTCAATTGCATGACGATATCGATGTCATTGGTCATTCGCATCATCGCATACTTTGAAAGTGCCATCGATCCGGTAAGCATATACGGTATCTTCAAGCGATCGAATCGCTCGGTGACATCCTTGAGAATCAGTTCCTGATCTTCGTAAAGTGTCACAGACCACTCCTAACCACATCATGCAATCTCAGCAGTCCAACACAAATTCCATCCGCGTCCACGACAGGCAAGACCGAGATCTGCGAAGGCCGGTCTTCCATTATCCTAAGTGCTTCGAACGCAAGCATTTCCGGCGAGCCCGCGATCGGGGAATGCGTCATCATATCTTCCGCAGTCAGTGACGAAAAGTTGTCGGGTGAAGTGCGTTCGATAGTTCGGCGCAGATCGCCGTCGGTGACGATGCCGAGGAGCTTCCCAGTTTCTTCGACGATATTCACGGCTCCGAGTGCGTGGCTTGAAATGGCTTTGACGACCTCGATCCAGCCTGAGCTAGCCGAAATGTTTGGGCTCGGATGCATCAGGTCCGAGACTTTGAGCGTCAATCTCTTACCGAGTCGCCCGGCAGGATGGTTGGCGGCGAAATCTTCTTGCGTAAGGCCTTTCGATTCCATCAGGGCCATCGCCACAGCATCGCCAATCGCGAGAGCGACCGTTGTTGAGGCCGTCGGGGCCAGGTTTAGCGGACAGGCTTCTTTATCGACGGAGCCATCTAGAACAACATCGGAACCGCGAGCGAGGGTCGAATTTACATTGCCGACAATCGAGATAATCGATGAGCCACGCTGTCTGAGCGCAGGCAGAATCGCGAGGATCTCGTCAGTCTCGCCCGAATTGCTCAGAGCGATCACCACATCATCACCCGTAACAACGCCGAGCCCACCGTGCAGAGCATCAGAAGGATGAACATAGATCGCCATCATTCCCGTGCTCGTCATCGTCTGCGCGATCTTTTGCGCGATCACGCCCGATTTGCCTACGCCAACGAGTACGGCTTTTCCGGTGCAGGTCGACAGTATTTCGAGGGCATTTTCGACGCTCGAGCGATCAAGATTAGCAGCTGCGTTGGTAATCGCGTCGGCCTCTACGCGCAGAATATCTACAACTTTTTCGTAGGCGTCCATCACTATTTTTTTGGCAGCGGTACCGGCTTGAAAATGTCCAAGACGATCCGCCAACGGCCGTTCACGAGCTTCCATATCTGCATCAAATTGCCCCGTTCAACGATTTTCCCATCCGCCGTTTTTGTATATGTGTTTGTATTGTAAGCAAGATCGGCCGAGCCGAAAAAGCTGCTTCGTTTCGCGATCGAGTACGTGGTCTTTTCGCCTTTAACCAACGAGATAAGTGCCTTTTTACCGATGATCGGAGCCATTTCCTCACGAAAAGCCCGTACATCATCG
Organism: Pyrinomonadaceae bacterium; assembly: GCA_040080065.1. Lineage (GTDB taxonomy): Bacteria > Acidobacteriota > Blastocatellia > Pyrinomonadales > Pyrinomonadaceae > OLB17. The sequence continues at coordinate 53,002 of JBEBJB010000003.1, read as the reverse complement.
ACCGCATACATTTCGTATGCTTTGCCGATGCCTTTCTCCGTCATCGCCGTGAAGAATCCGTTCGCGTTATCGCCGGCCGAGCTGTTCTTTTCGTTGAGATCCTTTCGTTTGTCGGCTGCCGTCACCCAGTCAGTCGAGTATTTTTCAGGCTTTTTATGCCCGACGCCTATGTCCACGACAAACTTATATTTCCCGTCCGGCTGCCGCAGCCAAACGGTGATAAATTCGCCAAATCCGGTCGGTTCGTCGCCTTTGCCTTTAGGGCGATATTCCCAGTTGCCAGTTGTGTACCCAAGAATTCCGTTCGCCGAGATATCAGCGTAATTCGGAGCCCAGCTTAGCAAGCCGGTCGAAGGTCCGCGACCGCTCCAATACTCCTTCCCATTCACCTTGTCCGGCAAAAACAATAGCCCGTCACTCGTAATGAACTCCAAAAACGCCGCCTTCGTGCCGTTTTCTTCAGCAAATTTGGCAAACCCGTGCTCGGTATCGACAATCTTCTGCACATCCGCCTGAGCGGATGCGGCGAAGACGGAAATGAGGACTATTAGAATGCCCACTATAAAGTTCATCGAAGCAATATTACCACACACGCGTTAATGCATTTCACGGCCAGGAAACGCCTGCATAAGTGTTGCACCTATCGCGGCTACGTTCGTCGCGGACGAGGCTAAGTTCGTCGCGGATGAGGCTAGGTTCGTCACGGACGAGGCCAGGTTCGTCACGGACGAGGTTAAGTTCGTCGCGGACGAGGCTAGGTTTTTTGCTAACGATGCCAGGTTTTTCGTAACGAGGGTGAGATAGGAGAGAAGAATATGAGATCAACGCGACCATCACTCTTTTGAACTCATATTCTTCTCTCAGGCCTAAGGGAATTATTCGACCCTCACAAAATCCGTCCCAGTCCGTCCGAATGTTTCAGGATGGTACATTTCCTCTGCTTTTGCGGGCGGTACGACAAAAACGCCAGGCGTTGTTGCACGGGTGACGTAGGAATACGCGTAAACGCCTTCCCAGAGCAGCGAACAGAAGGCCTCGGCGCGTTCGTCGCGGAAATTCTGGTGTTCGAACCAGTATTGACGCCACCAGTAGTAATTGCGTCCGATCGAACGGCTTCCGACCTCCAACACACTCGTAATGCCGCCTGTATCACCCGGAATCGATTCTGTTACGGCGAGGCCCGGATTTAGAATCTCTAAACCTGCTGGCAGATTATCGACGAGGGCGACGTGGTATCGCCGTGCCTGTGCGACCATCGTTAATCTCACGCGGACCCTCGCTCCGGCTTTGATCGTCCAGCTGCCGTCGGCATTCTGTTTGACGTCGTCTTTGTTATCAACGGCCTCGTATTTCCTGAGTACCGTGAATCCGTAATCTGCCGGATCGAGTTTCAGGTTTTTCGGGGCGTATTTCATGCCGATGCGGTAATAGAGCCGTCCCGCACCTTGTTTGTCGAGGATCAGGTTCGACGTTCCGCCCTGATCGACGAGATACGACATCGGAATGTTGATCTCGTTCGAATCGATCGAGCGTCCCTTGAACGCCTGTTCACCCGCATACGTATTGCCGAGCCAGACACGCGTCACAAAATCAGGCGTGACCTTTTCAAAGGCGTTGAAGTATTTATCGAGCGCCAGCAGAATGAACACATTCTCCTGCGTATTCGACCACGCACCTTTGGTTCGGTGATCGAGCAAGCCGCGGACGAGCTTTGGAATCAGGTCATCGACCGCGCTCGGAGTCCCGCCTTTAGGCGGTTCCCCCGTCGCGTCGGGCCGGCTAAAGCCGATACTCCGAACCTTAATCAACGCCTCAAGCAGAACACCGTCGGCCCTTCGATTCGAAGCCATTATCAGCCACGCACCATCGCGGTAATCGGTGACGAAATTTGCCGTTGCGGCGGTTTCCGTCGTGCGATTCATCAGGAATCGAACGATGTTATCAACGTCAGGCTTCGATCCCGGATCGTTTGCGAGGACGGAAAGTATCCATCCCAACGCTTCGAACGGCATTTTTGTGTTGTAGATCGCCGCGTTCGGACCACCCGCTGACGCAGGTGGTTCTGCCTGGCCCGCAGGTGAAGCTGTCTTGGCTTCTGCCAACAGTCGCTTCGCCTTCGCCACATCCTTATCGCCCATCAGGTCGCGGATGTACAGGGCATAGGCCGAGATCGTCCAGCGGACTTCGGGTGAGTTTTTGTACCATTCGTCAAAATGCTTCTCGACGTCCTTGAGATAAGGCTTGGTCTTGTTGAGCATGTCGTCGGGCACCTTGTAGCCTTTCTGCTTGGCGAGAGCTAAGGCATGAGCGACGTGGATGGTCAGGAATGGATATTCATAACGCTCCTTGTCACGCTTCCACAGGCCAAAGCTGCCATCGCTTCGCTGCCGCGACTGAAGGATCTCGATGTCGCGTTTGTAATACGATTCGAGTTGCTCCTTCGTCGGCATGTCCTTAGCCTTGAAAGCCGACAGAACGTCACGCATCGCCGCGATCGAGATCATTCGCGAAGAGATCTGCTCTGAGCAGGCATACGGATAATTCGTCAGATAAAGGAACGCATCGGTGAGCTCCTGAAGCTGCGTTGACGATGTCGTCACTTCCAGCCCGCCAAATTGCGGATAAACATCACCGGGCGTCTGCACAGGCTGAATGATCGCGCCGTTCTGATCCGTCGTGCCATAGGTCGCGAAGGCCTCGGTCGTCGCCGGAGTCCAAACCGGCAGTGAAATCTCAGCTGCATCACTGAATTTGCCGCTCGATACCGCGAACTGGAATCTCGCCGTTCCGGCCTTGATCGTCGTCACCGGGAACCGAACCTCGGCACGGTCGTTGGCCTTGATGAGAACGCGTCGGCCGGCTGTGGAGGCAGTACCGCCCGTGTAAACGGGTGGCGTCGAAGCCCCGACCGGTATGCCACCCGCTGACGCGGGCGGTACAGCCTCAATCATTGTCGCATTCGTCGCCCTCACGACGATATCCACCGCCATATCTTTGTCGGTCTGATTCTGGATCACGACCGGCAGATCGGCCTTGTCGCCGAAGTTCATAAACCTCGGAGCCGAAGGCCGGACCATCAGCGGTTGCTTGGCTGTGATGTTCGATTCCGATTTTCCAAACCGCTTGCCCGCATCGACCGCAACCGCCGTTATGCGATATCGCGTCAGATTGTCCGGCAGCTTGATATCAACGACCGCCCGGCCATTGGAATCCGTGCGAACAGATGGCGAGAATTTCGCGAGAGCGTTGAAATTCTGGCGGAGATTGATCGGTGTGTCGGGTTGAGCTTCTTCGCCACCCATAGATTTGAATTCATCCCGATCGAGCCTTCCTGCTTCTTTCTTCATCGCCGCCGGTTTCGGTGCCGATCCACCCAATACGCCGCGTGATACTTGTGCAGGCATCATGATCCCTGTCGCCACAGCCGAATCGGCAACGTTCATTTCAGAGGCCGGTGGTGGCGGTGGCTCTTGTACATCATCCGGATTTCCGAGCAATATCTGCTGCCTCGAATGATGATCCGTCACTCCGGTCGCCCGTGCCGTGTAGAACGTGTCCATCGGATTTCCGATCACATATCTCGACAAAGCGAGCACGCTCTCGTCCACTACGACGACCGCAACTTCACTGTTTGCAACAGGTTCGCCGCGACTGTCCTTGACCTGAATGTTGACCTTCGTCTCGCCGCCAGGGACGAGTGTTTTGTCCACGGGCTCGCTTGAGACGGTTAATTTTCGTGAAGCGGTTGAGATCGCGAGATTGATATTCCCCGACGCGAACGCCGGACGTTTCGCGAGTTTCGGATCGACCTCGCCCTTGTCATTCGAACGCTCCTCAGCCCCGACCAGATCGACCTGAGCGTAGATGTTCGGCAGATATTTCTCTTCGAGCGGTATTTTCAGCGTGATCGACGAATCTTTCATCGAGAAACGCTCGGTTTTCACGATACCGTCACGCCGCAGCGTCAGGACGCCTTCGGCTGGTGTGAACGGTGCGATTACGAGCAGTTCGGCTGTGTCGCCAGGTGCAAAATCCTTTTTCGACGGGATGATCTGCACTTCTTCCTGCTCGACATTACGTTTCGGCGGCTGCTTTCCGCCCGGAACCCAGATCGTCAGTTCACTCTCGTTGAACCGCTCGCGGTCGTCCATCACGGTCGCCGTGATCGTGTAGCGTCCGCCTTGCTTAGCGACAAAGGAGCATTTGGCAGGTGCGTTTCGACCACCCGCTGACGCAGGTGGTTCTGCCTGTGATTTGACCGTGCAGTTTTGCTCGTCGATGACCTTTTCACTCCAACTTCCCTTGTCGAAGACCCAATCTTTTAGGACGGCTTTCATCTCCGCGTCCTTTCCGGCGACGAGCTTGCCGTCGAGGTCGGAAACGATCGTTTCAACCTCCATTTTCTCGCCTTTCTGGACGAATGTTCGCGGCGTTCGGATTCCGACATATAGATCTGCCGGATGCACCAGCAGCGAAGTCGTACTCGACCACGCCTGGCGATTGACATCCATCACCGACGAAGCGGCGGTTATCGTGTACGGACGCGGTGGTTTGACCGATTCGAAATCGATCTTCAGCAAATGCTTGCCGCTCGCGTCGGTCACGCCTTTGAATGCCTGCGAATTTCCACCGTAATATCCGCCATTGTAGCCGCCAAATCGGCCCCACCACGGCGTCCACGTTCCGAATGTGAAATCGTCGCGGTTAGGCGGCGTGAAATTCGTCGCAGTCGCGGTCACTGTCCAGTTCGTTTCGGCATTCGCGAGACCGCCACCGGCGTAGTATTTTGCCTCGACCGACAGCAACGCCTTGCCGCCGACAAAGTGCGGAGCCTCGGTCTCGACCTTGCTGGTGACCTCAAATTCCGGCCGGCGAAATTCCTGTATCTGAAAGTCGTGATAATGGGTATTTCCCGAATACGAACTGCTCGTCGACATCTCGATCCGGCAATTGCCCAGATTTGCGTTGTCAGGCAGCGTGAATTTGAAATCGAACGCACCGAAAGCGTTGAGATTTGAGGTACCTTTGCCGATCTCGTTGTTTCGCGGATCTTTGACCGAATACGTCACGCCGCTTGCACCGTCGCCGAGGCCTTCGACATCGCCGAGTTTGCCGCCCGTGACCTTGCGGATATAGCCCTTGACCGCGACCTCCTCTTTCGGTTTGTACATCTTGCGGTCGTCAAAGACGAACCAACGCAGGTAGTCCGGCTGGCCTTTTTTATGCCAATTGCCGTACGTCTGCCAGTAATAATCGGCATTCTCCGGCAGGAACGAAACGTCCTTGCCGCGTCTCGCGATCAGAATATTCTGAGTATTCGTGGCCGAAGCGTCGGGCAACTGTAGCCGCAAAATGCCGTTCTCAGCCGTGCGGTTTGTCTGAGCCGCCGGAACCATTTCGACCTCGGCGGCCGTGCCGTCTTCGTTGATCGATTCCGTATCGCCCGCACTCGGGCCGCCCGCTCCGGTTACCCAATCCCAGACCGTCTGCAGAATGCCTTTCTCTTCGTTTTCAGCCACGTTACCGCTGACCACGCCTTTGCCGTTCGGAAAGATCGAAAGCTCGACTCCCGGCAGCGATTTGCCCGTTTTCAGATCCGTCGCAAAACCCACAAGTTCCGTGCTGTCAACAAATGCATCCAACCCGATCTGCGTTGCCTGGAGCCAGGTGAAAACGCGTGTGCGGTCGTTTTTGTCACGTTTTACGGTCGGCTCGATGTCGATAATGACGTTGCCAAAACCGCCGTCGAGAGCGGACGAAACATCGATGCGAGTCTCAACCATTTCATCCGGTTTCGAAGCGATCGTAACGGATTTATCCGAAACCAGCTTTCCAGGGATCACCGGACGCTTGCCGTCGTCGTAATTTATGTGACGAACGTAGTCTTGAAACATCGGCCAGTCCTCAGGCTTGACCTGATAAAGCTTGACCTTTGCCGAGCTGTGATTGGTCGAATAGATCGAGAAAGTCGCCTTCGCGTTCGGATCCATCACGGTTATAAAACCGCCCTGCGCGTACAGGTTCGTGTCAGCCGACCCGACCCTGATCGTCGCCGTCGCGTTCTTGCCGAGGCTCTGGCCAAAGATATCCGAGATCGCACCGTCAACCGTGATCGTATACGTCATGCGGCCTTTTTTGTAACCGTTGATGTAAACGTAATTACCGGAAGGATAGATACTTAAGCCTTCGACCGCCGGCTCGACCTTGATCATTTCCTTCGTAAATTTCGAAGCGTCGAGCGGGTTGTTAAATTCGAGTGCCCAGTTCGTGAACGGCGTGCAGTTCTGGTTATTTCTCCAACCGCAATATCCCCCGTTGAATTTGAGGGCCGTGTAAGTTTGAAATCCGAAAGACTGTGCCGTGGTCGTCGTCAACGGTCCCTCAGCCGAAGCCGTCCCCTTTTCAACCGTGACCTGAATTGACGACGCAGCGGGCAAAGCGTTCTCGGTTAAGCCGTCCGAATTCACTGCCCGAAATGCAAGCCAACGCCTCGGCTGAGCCTGTTTCGAGGTGTAGCTGATGACGTTGTCCGCACTTATCTCTGCTTCCGTCGCGAGCCGTATCGGCAGTTTCGTTCCACCGGAAACGACGGAGATCGTTCGCAGAACGGCTTCAGGATTTACCTCCTGATCGAACGACAGATACATCAACGCATCGCGTTTCGTGATGCCGCCGTTTGGGATCATCTGCAAGACCTTCGGCGGCGGCGTGGTAAATGTCCATGAGAAATCTTTTGCAAGGACCTGACCCGTTGCCGATTTCGTTCCAGCCGGAACACGCGCGGTGAATTTCGTCGCCATCGGAAAACGCTTTGTCGTATCGAACATCAACGTTTTCGTCCCCAGCCAACGCCAGTTGCCTTCGACCTGCGGCGAGAGTTCAACGGGTGTGGTTTTTGCGGCCTGTTCCTGAGACGTTACCGCCACCATCGGCTGCGAAAACGTCACATTTAGATCCGGAGCGAGTGGAATTTCCCCCTCAGGCGACCAGCGAATGATTTGCAGCGTCTGCCCCGAAGTATCGATCTTCGGGGTGCCGCGTCCATCGTCCGACGGGAATTTTACCGGAATCTTATTTCCGGTTTTTGGCGCGGGTAAAGATCCGACGCGTTTCGCAAAATCGGTTTGATCGTCGGTCTGGGCCTTGATCTCAGGAATGCGTTTGAGCAGATCAGCCTTTTCCTTCTCCGCCAACGGATCGGTCGATGGCAGCTGCTGTTTCTCACGCGTCTCCGCACCCTCGACGCCCTCGCTAAGTTTGAATTTCAGCCCGCCGGGCACATCCTTCATACGCTGCTCCATCGCCCTCCCGATAATCTGGCCGTGAACAACCATGCTCGGCGGCGTAACAAATCCTAGATAGATAGCTAATATTAAAGTCGCTGTAATAATCTTTTGCATTATGATATTGTCCCTTGTCGAAATTCTGCATCGGCATAAACCTAGCCGTTTACTATGGTTGGAACGTTCGTCGCGGTTCGTTCTTGCAACCAGTTAGAACCCTTCAAGGATCGTCAAGGCGGTTTCGCCGCCGCCCGACGTTATGTTTACGAGCGAACCGGCCGCCAGGCGAACCATGCCGCCTTCGACATTGCCGCGAAATAAAAACGGATCGAAATCGACGGTCAGCGACTCGATGCGAGCCTCTCCGTTGTCGTAAACCGGAATTTGCGTCTTCTCGACCAACACACGTTCCTGCACGACGTAGTGCGAGTTAAGTGCTATATCTATCGCCTCGTCCCATTCGGCCTCGGAACAATCCCATCCGAAATAAATGCCCTTGCCGCCATATTCGTCGTTCGGCTTGAGGACAAACTTCTTACGACCGGCCCGAACATGCTCGACAAGATCCACTGATTCCTCATCATAGCTTGTCCTGCCATACCGGAAATTGCGCGTCCATGGAACATGTTTACGGATGATTTGATGTTGATCAGCATCAAAAAACTCTCGATACCGTTCGTCCGTAAGGATCGCGAAGCTCGCTTTCTTATGCGGGATCTTTGAGCGGAAAGAATTGACCATGCAGACGTTTCCATCCGAACATGCTTGAAAAAGCGAGTGAGTCTCGTCAAATTGGTCGAGAAATTCGTGGATCAAAACCCGCTTGAAAAAGATATCGATCTCGAAATCCCCGGCGATCAAAGATGAATTTTTATACTCAAGCTCCGCCGGCACGCAGATCTTAGTTGCATATCCTCGGGTCTCGAAATACTCTTCCAGAATCACAAACTCGGGCCGCGTTGAGACACCCGCCCAGTCGACGATCGCGATGTTCGGCTTCGCCTTATTCCCGCCGAAATCGCGATAAGCGCTATCCAATACATCGAGTAAGCGGAATTGCGGCTGCGGATAATGGTGCCGATTATCCTGAAGGAACCTCTCGACAAGCGGCACGTGAGTGAAAAGACGCTCCAGCGCTGCCTGGTCACCGATACCGGCGGGATTCTCACCGTTATATTCGAGAAAGGCAAAACCATCGGCAGTGAGAAAAGTATCGAGTCGGCTGTTTATAGATACGTCCAAATAGCCCGTTTCCAGCCGTGCCCATCGCTCCTCTTTCTCCGACACGCCGAGCTCCGACATGATCTCCGGATGATCAAGTGCCGCTCGCGTTAATGACGCGAATGCTCCGTTGAGCGTTGCGGCGGCTTGTCGGATCGCGTTGTATTTGGATTCAGCGAGAAAATACGGCCTGAGGAACGGACAAATTGGCCGTTCTCCGTGCAGAATACCGGAACTTCGTTGGATGGATTCCAACCGGTCGAAAAGCGCTGTGTCCAGACTGTGTTCCTGTAGTAATTTTGTATCCAGATCGCCGACAAGTTTTTGGAGGGTTAGTGACATCGATTTCCTTGCAAAGCCCGCGCGAAACTACTGTAAACCAGTTACTGCAAAAACCCAATCAAGCCGCCCTGCTTGCGGGCATATTCTCTTCCTTTAATTTATTTTCCTGTTATACTGTTTTGGAATTTGCAACTTTGCGATTTCTTGTGTCGTAAGGGATTTGGCGATTATTTGTGGTAACACATTTTTTGAGGAGCGAATAGGAAAAATGGGATTGTGGGCAAGAATCAGTAGGGTATTTCGGGCAAGCACCGGAGCCGCTTTGGACAGGATCGAAAATCCGGAACTCGTGCTACAGCAGACGATTCGCGACATGCGCGACCGCGTGCCGGAATTGAACAATTCCGTCGCACAGGTGATGGCCACGGAGCGCCTGTTGCTTAAGCAAAAAGAGAATCTTTCGACTCAAGTCGTCGACCTCGATTCCAAGATCAAAGCGTCCGTCAAAATGGGTCGCGACGATATTGCAACTGCCTATATCGGCCAGCTCCAGCAGGCTCAGATGGACCTAGAAAGGACCGGAGCTCAGGCCGAGCACGCACAGCTTGCCTCAAAACAGGCGCTAAAAGCCCGTGATAATTACGTCCTGAACATGAAAAAGCGCAGTGCCGAGGCAATGCAGCTTATCAGCGCGGCGAAACAGGCGAAATTGCAGGAGCAGCTCGCCCAGACGATGGACACATTCAACATCGGCGACGATTCCTCGACATTCAACGAAATGCGAGAAAAGATTGACCGCCGCGTTGCCGCCGCCGAAGCAAAATTACAGCTTGGTTCGTCGAACGTCGATGCGCAAATGCAGGACATCGAGCGTGAAGCGATGGACATCCAGCTTCAGGACAAACTACTCGAATATAAGCAGCAAATGGGCATGCTCGGAGCAGGAACACCCGAGCCGAGCAAGCAGATCTCGGCAAATTCGAGCGTGCAAGAAGCCGAGGTACTTAATACTTCGATATTTGATGAGACAAACGAAAAAAGTCATTCGAACTGATCGGAATAGTTCTTTCGAACGCTTGAGCGTCAATTTGCATCTGTTAGTTTGATATGGCTGATATAGCGAAATACCGGCAGGACATTACAAAATTTGAGCAGAGCTACGCGAAAGCAGCTCTGAAAGAGCCAGTGAATTTTTGGGGGCTCGCCGGTTTTCTTGTGGCCGCGGCTTACACCGGCAGCGTCATTCCGCTGCTCATCGCATTGATATGCGAGGCATTGTATGTTGTGATCGTGCCCAATCTGCCGATGTATCGCAGCCTCGTCCAAAACCGTGAAAAACAGCGCCGGCTAAAGGAACACACCGATGGTCGCGAAAAGCTGATCAAATCATTCACGCCCCGAGAGCGTGAGGCAGTCGAATACCTTCGCTGGCTCAAAGACAAGATCCAGGACAACTACACCAAGTTCACCGGTGCCGGCCAGTTGCCGTCAAATCTGAAGGCACTTGACCAGCGTTGGGAGGATTTCGTTGACCTGCTCGACGTCTATCGCCGCCGCAAACAGCATCTCAAATCGATCAATCGTCAGGCCGTTCACAATCAGCTTTCACAAGCGTTTCGTGCGATGGAAAATGCCGGCGACGAAAAGACCAAACGAATTCAGCAAACCAATGTCGAGATTCTCAAACGCCGCGTCAACTCATTCGACGAGATCGAACGCAGCGTAAAACTGGTCGAAGGCCAGCTCCAGTCGATCGAAAATTTTTTCAGCTACCTAAACGACGAGATCGTCACCATCTCAACCCCCGAGAAATTCTCGCTCCTCGATTTCGAGCAGCTCTCCGATTCCATCGCTATGACCAAGCAAATGCTTGACGCCACGGCGGATGAGGTTGGGGCTCTCGATAACTATAATCGTGAGATGGGAAACCTCGAATTGCTGCCCGGGGCGAAGTAACCGAACTAAAGCGTTTCCTTAAAAATCAACTCGTTTCTTGCCCCCAATTTTGATTTGGATTAAAATTAGGGATTTCAGACTTGTCTGATTTCTTAATAATTAGCTATCTATATACAAAAATATGAAACGAGTAGGAATTTTAGTGGGGCGCGAACATACGTTTCCCGAATCCATAATTAACAGCATCAACGAAAAAGGCGGCGGAAATGTCGTTGCCGAGATGGTCACGATCGGCGGCATTCGAATGGATGAACCAAAGAAATACGACATTATCATTGACCGTATTTCACACGAAGTGCCGTATTATCGGGCCACGCTTAAGCGATTTGCTCTCGAAGGTACGTACATCATCAACAACCCGTTCTGGTGGTCGGCTGATGATAAATTCTTCAATTTTGCACTCGCTGCCAAACTCGGCGTAGCGATCCCGAAGACTGTTCTGCTTCCGCAGCACGATTACATCAAAGACATTACAGCCGAGAGCCTTCGCAATCTCGAATTCCCTATCGATTGGCAGGGTGTGATCGACTATGTAGGCTTCCCTTCGTTCCTCAAGCCATTCGACGGCGGCGGTTGGAAGAACGTTTCGAAGATCCACAATCTCGACGAGCTTTTCACGGAATACAATCAGTCCGGCACGCTCTGCATGACCTTGCAGGAGGGCATTGAGTATGACCAGTTCGTCCGCTGTTACTGCGTCGGCAAGGAGAAGGTCCTGATCATGCCGTACGATCCTTCGAAACCGTATCTCTCAGGAATGCAGTACGTTAACGTCGACGATTACCTCTCGCCCGAGCTTCACGCCCGCGTCGAAAAGGACGTTAAGACGATCTGCACGGCACTTGGATATGACCTCAACACCGTTGAGTTCGCGATCAAGGACGGCGTTCCGTATGCGATCGACTTCATGAATCCGGCGCCGGATGCTGAGCTTGCTTCGGTGGGCGAATACAACCACCGTTGGATCGTCGATAACATGACCGAGTTTATCCTCAAGAAGCTCGCCGAAGGCTGGGATACGCCGGAATATCAGTGGACCGCGATGCTCAACCCGCAGGCCAAGTCGAAGGCCTCAGTCAGCAGCAAAGAAAGTGGTGCTCCGAAAAAGGCAGTAGCGAAAAAGGTGGCGGCTCCAAAGGCAGTAGCGAAACCAAAACCTCTGACCAAAACTAAGAGGGCATAAAGATCACTTTCGGGATCCGCGAGGCTGTTCGGAAATGAAATTCCGGGCAGCCTTTTCCATTTTTGGGGGAGAATTTTTTGTGTTTTCTATCCGAGCCCGTATTTAAATGTGGCACGTGCCACATTTTGAATAAAACGCCTTGTTTATGGGTGAATATTAAAAATAATAGGTGTTTGGTCAAAGGAATTGGCCGCTTTATCGGCCGAAAACAGGTCGATTGGTAGAGGTAAATAGGAGATTGGTCAAACGTTCTCGGTGCAAAAAACCTCTACCTGGAAATTTACCGCAATTTGCGACCTGCGTCGCTGTTAAGTGTGGCTTGTTTCGCCCGCAATAAGAGAAATTGCGTGAGGCAAAACCGACTGAATGACTGCAAAGCATTCCTCGACGCCTTTCGGCGAACCCGGCAGATTGATTATCAGCGTATTTCCCCGAATGCCGCAGATGCCTCGCGAGAGCATCGACATTGGTGTGTTTGCCGCCGATTCGCGGCGCATCGCCTCAGCCAGACCCGGAGCTTCGCGTTCGATGACGGCCCTTGTTGCCTCAGGCGTGTTGTCGCGCGGAGCAAAGCCCGTTCCGCCGGTCGTTATTATCAGATTGATGTCGTCACTCTGAGCCAGTGAATAGAGGGTTTGGGTGAGGTGTTCGAGATCGTCGGTTACGATCAGTTTCTCTACAATCACGGCTCCAGCAGCTAAGAGCAATTCCGCGAGTCGCTTGCCCGACACGTCGTTTTCAGGCTTGCGCGTATCGCTGACGGTAACGATCGCTGCTCTTATTGAATTTTCTTCCATGAGTTGCCACGAACTTTAGCTAGAGCGGTTACGGATTGCATGTCACGGTGTCGCTCCTAACTATCCGTACCCGCCCTCGTGCGGTTGCCGGGTCAGTACCACCCTGCGGTAGCGGGTGGGGATTTGAACATTCTGACCGAAGCTCTCCCGCCACCGCGGGGGTGGTACACGCGGAACAAGTTCAATCACTTTACGCAGCAGTTGCCTCGATCTCCTCGAGCCGCCTGTCTTGCCTTCTACTGTATGATACGCTCAGCAACACGCCCAAAACAACCAACGCCATTCCAAGCAAAGCCTCGATTCCCTGCGGTTCGCCAAAAATGAACCAACCGACGGTCAGAGCGTATATCAGCCCTGTGTAATTGATGATCGCAACGCCAGCGATCTTTTCGCGTTGGAGGGCGTTTGTGAGGAACATCTGGCCGATTTGAGAGAATACGCCGATCAGGAATAGATAGAGCCAATCCCAACCCTGCGGCGTTTGCCATTGAAAGAACAGGCTGATGAAGCCCAAAACCGCTCCGACGAGTTGAAAATGCAGGACGACCGTCAGCGGATGTTCCTTGCCGCGCAGGCTTCGCACCAGATTGTACGCCATTCCCGAGCAAAACGCGGAGATCAGACCGAGGGCGAGATAGAATGGCGAGATTCGCGGGTCGAAACGGTCGATCAGCAGAACGCCGCCAAATGCGATTGCGTAGAACAGCCATTGCATCGGCAGGACGCTTTCTTTTAGAACAAAGATCGCAATCGTCGCCGTAAATATCGGCGAAACGTACTGTATCGTCTGCGCCGAGGCGAGCGGCATGTGCTGTAGCGTGAGAAAGAAGCAAAATAGAGCAGTCGTGCCAAACAGCCCGCGCAGAAGCAGCATCGTGTGGTTCGAACCGATGACGCTCGCGTTGGCTCGTTTGAGGATCGCAATACAAAAGAACGTCGCCAGGATACAGCGAAAAAACACCGTTTCCATCGCCGGAATGTGCGCGACCTGTTTGACGCACACATTCGCAGCAAAAAACGCGAGCGTCGATAAGAACATCGATCTCACGCCGGCGGTCAGGAATTTTGGGTTGGAGTCCAAACTATGAGGGTAATTTTTTCGAAGCCCCGTTGCAACCACAGTCGTCGCCGCAGCCGGTTTTGGGTGAGAATGACCGGACGCGTTTCGCCATCACACGACCGGCGTACAGAGCGGCCGCGAGGATGATGGCTAACGCAATTATCGTTTGTACGTTCATCATATCCACCAACTAAGGATGCAAATCAAAAAACTGTTTCTAGGGCTCCGCCCATCTATTTGCGGTGAAGCTAGCTTCACCGGCAATTCGGGCTTCGTTTTTGCGGCTACGCCGCCGCCTCCAACTTCCTTGATCAATCGAGCCGCGGCATAGCCGCATCGATCATATTGACCTTATCGGAAAAGCATAGCTTTTCCGCAAATAGAGCGGCGGAGCCGCAAAAGACCTTGACTTCCAGTCATTCAAATCCCAAGAGTCTTCCGCCCTGATAGGTTGCGAACGCGGCTATGTAAGCGAGCCCCGTCATATACGCGAGCATGAATGCAGGCCACCGCCAGGAATTGGTTTCGCGGCGCACTACCGCAAGCGTGGACATACATTGCATCGCGAGGACAAAAAACACCATCAGGGTCAACGCCGTGAGCGGTGTCCATGCAAGCCTCCCGTCTTCCCGTTTTGCCTCACGGACAGCGGCGATGAGCGTTTCCGATTCCTCGTTCTCATCTTTGCCGACATTGTAGATGATGCTAAGCGTCGATACCAAAACCTCGCGAGCCGCAAAGCTCGCTATCAAAGCGACACCTATTTTCCAATCGAAGCCAAGCGGGCTGATCACCGGCTCGATCGCGTGGCCGAGCTTTCCGGCAAAACTGTTTTTGAGCTGCTCCGAGTCGGTCGGTGGTTGAACCTGCCCAACAGGCTGGCTGATCGAGCGAGTTAAACCACCCGCTACCGCAGGCGGTACTGACTCGATAGACCGCGGAAAATACATCAGAGCCCATAGTATGATCGAGATCGCGAGGATCACCGTTCCTGCACGTTTCAGGAATAGCCACGCTCGCGTGATCATGTTTTGGATAACGGTTCGCAGATTCGGCACGCGATACGGCGGCATTTCCATGAGGAATGGCGGCGGCGGGGCGATCAGAAGCGTGCGTTTCAGGATGAACGCCGCAATGATCGCGACAAAAATGCCGAGAACGTACATCGCCATCATTAGCAGAGCCCCGACGGAGATAAAACCAAAAACCGTCTGCCCCGCGAAAAACGCTGCGATCATGAGCGTGTAAACCGGCAAACGTGCCGAGCAGCTCATGAACGGTGCGATCATGATTGTCGCGAAGCGATCTCGCCGGCTCTCGATAGTCCGTGTAGCCATAATTCCGGGAATCGCACACGCAAAACTGCTGAACAGCGGCAAAAAAGCCTTTCCGTGCAGGCCGACGCGGCTCATTAGTTTGTCGAGCAGGAAAGCCGCCCGGGCCATGTAGCCACTGTCTTCGAGCAGCGAAATAAACAAAAACAAAAGCAGGATCTGCGGCAGAAAAACGACAACACCGCCGACGCCCGCGATTATTCCATCGGCGATCAAATCTGTGAGAATGCCCGGCGGCATTTCAGCTCTGACGAGATCGCTGATCGCCCCGAATCCGCGTTCCAGCAGATCCATCGGCAGGCTCGCCCATGAAAAGATCGTTTGAAACACGACAAGCAAAACCGCGATCAGGATTACGAGCCCGAAAAACTTATGGGTGAGAACCTTGTCGATCTTTTCCGACAAACGATGCTGCGACTGATCGCTGTGCCAGACCGATTCCTGTAGGGCATTTGAGATAAAGTTATATCGGGCAAATATTCTGCCGTTCGCGCCTTCCTCACCGTCCGTATCGACAAAAATATCGGGTACCGCCGGTGTCGTAAACAGAACTTCATTAACCTTTGTCACGAGTTCGTCGATGCCGCGCCCTTTCTTGACATTGACCGCAACGACCGGCGTTTTTAGCAGGAGGCTGAGCATCTCAATATCGATCTCGTGCTTCTGCTTTTCAAACACGTCAATCATCGTCAACGCGATGACGACCGGAATACCGTATTCGAGGATCTGCGTGACGAGGTAGAGATTTCGTTCGAGATTTGTCGCGTCAACTATGGCGACGATTGCGTCGGGTTTAGGAAGCCCGTCCTGCTTGCCGCGGATAATGTCGCTCGCGATCTGCTCGTCGAGCGATGTTGCGTCGAGGCTGTAAAGGCCGGGCAGGTCGATGAGATTTGCCGTCCTGTCGCCGATATGCCACGGACCTTCTTTGCGCTCGACCGTGACGCCGGGATAGTTTGCGACTTTTTGTTTGAGGCCGGTGAGGGAGTTAAAGAGAGTCGTCTTGCCGGCATTTGGGTTACCGGCAAGAGCAATGGTTATTTTACGATTATGTACGCCGTCGTTCATTCATTGTGGCTTATCCGTCGAAAAGAGTTCTTAACGCAAAGTCGCCAAGGGTGCGAAGACGCCTAGAAGCTTACCTCGATCGAATCTGCCTCATTCTTCCGCATGGCCAGACTGTAGCCGCGAACTCGTATCTCGATCGGGTCGCCAAACGGCGCCGATTTGACCATATGCACCGCAACGCCCGGAATAAGGCCCATCTCCATCAAACGCCTGGTCACGGCATCTTTTCCATTGATCGAAATCACACGAGCGTCTTCGCCAACCGGCAGATTTGTCAAAGTCATAGTCTTAGCCTCGCTAGTTTTTCTTTTCATCTTTCTTGGGCTTCGGTTCCCAAAGAACATTGATAATGACCCACTTCCCGTTCATCCTGCCGATGTGCATGTAGTCGACCCAGTCACGCATTTCGAGTTTAACCGTCGCCGAACTGGTAAGCATGTCGAGGATCGTTACATCCTTTTGCTGCTGATCCTTTGGGGTCTGCCTGCCTTCGCCGGCCCGCGAGAACTGAACCAACGTCATCGCTGTCATCTGCCCTAAACTGCTCTGCCCCTGTGGGTTGGTGCGGACGATCCGCTTGGCAAGGTCCGGGCTGAGAGCACTTTCCATCTTATCGGCGTTGCCCTCGTACCAGCCTTCGGCATAATTCAAGGCCGTCCGTTTGATCGCATCGCGATCTGCATCCGACTGGCCAAATATCGAAATCGTCGAAACGATCGTAAGCAGGCTGAAGAAGATAAAATTCCTTTTCATCACAATCTCCCTGTCTAATAAGATAATACTCTAATTGAAAACCATTTTCAATTTCATTTGAAAAATAATCCGACGGACTATTCTTGATCGAATACGAGGAATTTCTAGAAAAGGTTTTTAGCGGCTAGGATGAGGTCTGCCTGATAGGCTCCGGCAGAAAATCGGACCGGAACGCGATCGTCGGTTCGCAGCCAGACCTTGAGGCCGAGGGCATCAAGCTCTTTATTGCCCGTGTTGATCTTGATAAGCTGAGCGGAAACACTTTCCCCGTTGATGACTATTTCTTCTGGATTTGAAGGTCGCAGGGTAAACACATATGACCTGGAATCCCAGAAGACCGCGACGCGAGTGTCATTAACGGGATTTGAGATATCCTTGCTCGGCTTCAGGTTAAAGGAGCGCATCGCGTAGATAAGCGAGAGAAAGCTCTGCGTTCCGATCGGCGCATCGATCGACTGTTTTTCATTAAACGTGACTGCTCCGGTGCGGCGGTCGAAAATGAGAGTCTGATTGAGCCCAAGGAAGGGCGAAGCAAATTTTGATTCGCTCCGTCGCGGGGACAATGTCTCAGGATCGACTTGAACCGACGCCGTATCACCTAATCTCAGAATCGCATTCTCCTGCTCTACACTCGAGATCGTCGCGGTAAGCAGCAGGCTGTCCTGCTTTTCAAACAGTTTTCGTTCGCGGGCATTCAGCGTCAGGATACCGAGCCGTTTGCCGTCCGACGTAATGCGATAGTCCAAAACCTCACCGATCTCAAAGCCAAGATCAGCCATCAGCGGCATGTTATCGATATACTGGATCGGCGTCGCGGTAGGCTTTGGCGTGGCGATTGGCTTTTTGCCGATATCAGGCGTTGGGCTCGGAACCGGAGTCGGAGTCGGTGTCGGTGCCACAGGCTCAGGCAGCGAGAGAACCGAGAGAGCCGCCCTGAATTCACCTTTAGCGGTCTTAAACCGGATCAGAACCGGCACACGAAACTCGTCGGTCGAAAAGTTGATCTTCAGATCCTTGATACCACTTCCGATCAAAAAATCGCTCGTTACGACCGAGACGGTAGTATCGAAATCACCGGCTTCCGTCTTTACTTTTTCAGCGGCCGAGCCCTGGAGGCTGACCGTGTACATCTGCTCGCCTTCGAACAGCGGGAACGATCCGATACCGCTCGATTCGCGGGCCTTATAAATCAGGCTCAGCAGGTCGTAATTCGAGGTTGGCTGTTTGATATAATTGCGGATCGTCTCTTTCGGCCTTACGGAGTCGAGACTGCTCGTGGTTACATACAGCGGAAGTCCCGTATCGGGAGCGGCAAATGTCGTGCGGCTTTCGTCAAAGAGAAAAAATGCCGCTGAAACCAGGTCGACGGTCTTGACTCTGCCGCGAAGTTCAACAGCATCCTTGCCGTTGATTTTTCCCCGCGAAATAACATTCGTCTCAGCATAACCGGCATTTTGGATCTTGCCAAAAGAGATCGTGTAGCGAAGTTTCTCGCCAATTCTAAAGATCGATGACGAACTAACCTCAACCGTCTGAGCCGAAGTTTGCGGGCCGAAGAACAAAGCGAGACCAACCAGCAATAGCGGCAAAAGGGTCGCGAAAAACACGAAACCCCGTCTACTTTGAAAATGCCGTGATTGCGTCCGGCCAGTTCGTTTCATCTGATTATTGCCCGACCTCCCTAAGTATGTCATCAACAGCGGCCGAGCGATCTTTCGCCTGCGTAATGGGCCGGCCGATGACGACGTAGTCTGACCCATTGGCCAGAGCCTGCCCAAATGTAGTTACACGCCGTTGATCGTCCAGGGTTGCAGAAATTGGCCGAATTCCCGGCGTAACTGTTAAAAACCCTGGATTTACGACCGCTCTCCGGATCGCGAGTACTTCGTGGGGCGAAGCCACTACTCCATCAAGTCCGGATTCGGCGGTCAGCTTCGCAAGCTCGACGACCTGATCCTCAACATTTCGCTCAACGCCTATCTCATCGAGCGTAGCTTGATCGGAACTCGTGAGCACCGTTACTCCGATGATAAGCGGCGCCGCAATGTTTGCCTGCTCACATGCGTCGGCAACGCTCGCCTTTGTCCTCGCCATCATTTCCCTGCCGCCGGAGGCGTGCACGTTGAACATCCACACACCCATTCTTGCTGCCTCAATCGAGGCTTTTGCAACGGTATTCGGGATATCATGGAACTTTAGATCGAGAAAGATCTTGGTTCCGGATTCGGCCATTTTCTCAACAAACGTCGGGCCTGCCGCGAGAAACAACTGCAAACCTATCTTGAACGCCCCGACCGCTCCGACGAGTTCACTAACGATCTCTCTCGCCGTGTCCGCCTTATCGACGTCCAGAGCTACAATGATCCGGTCCTTTGGTACGAGGACTGGCGATGGGGATTCAGAAGGCTTGGCTGTCATTTAATCAAGATCCAGCGGGTTTCTATAAGGTGTGCCGGGGTCGGTTTCTGCTCGTTTAAGAGCCTGTTGGAATTTTTCCTCTAATAATCTTTCGCGATCCTTCATCGAGGACATTTCCTGTGCAAAAATATTCTCGCGAAGCTCTTTCTGCTTGTTGAGGTCGCTTTTCAAATCCTCAAACGACCCGAGAACTTTCTTCTTCTCCTCGTGTGCGAGCAATGCCCCGGTATCGGCGTCAACCGTTAACGTCGCATCGCAGCAAGGGCAAATTATCGAGTACTTTCCCATATCAATCGAAAATTATATACCATTTCGCACGAAATCAGCTTCTATTTCTCACTGACCACCCGCGGACGGTCGCCCCTGGTTGCGGACGATTTGACACCTACGGCCTGCAAAATGACATCGCTGGCAACCGAATTCAAGTTAGGGATCTTGTCCGTTTTGGCCGTCAAAACCTTTCCATTTTTCAGGTAAACCTTTAAGGTTTTGCTTGCCGGATCGGACCAGGTCGCTTCGGCCTTGGAAATCTGCGGATGATCCTTAAAGATCCGGATCTCCGTGATCGATCCGTCGGTGTTCATCATCACCGAGACTTCAGAATTCTCAGGCGCCGCTCGAAACTCGGCAGGGGCCGGTGTCGCGGACGGATTTTCATCCGGCCGATCCTTTCTGTTTTTGCGAGGATTGTTGCTCGCAATCGCATTGGAATCGAGGTCCGGCGGCTTCGTGTCGTTTGAAACTACATCGTGAGTCGACTTCGCGTTGGTCGCCGGCGCACGAGAACAGCCGAAAACAAGCGAACACGCTAACAACACTGCCATCAGTACAAGTTTTTTCATCATGCAGCCACCGCCAGTTTGGACGCCAAATTCTCTTTCACGCTCGGCCATTCCGTGTCGACGATACTGAAAAATATCGAGTCTCGAAAACGCCCATGTTCCGTGATCATGTGATTTCTCAGAACACCTTCTTCGACGCAGCCGATGCGTTTCATCGCGTTCCTTGAACGTTCGTTCATAACGTCGGTCTTGAGTTCAACCCGGATGCAATTCCAAACTTCAAAAGCGTGTGTGAGCATTAGCAGTTTGGCTTCGGTATTGATCGCTGTTCGCTGCCATTTCGGATTGATCCATGTCCATCCGATCTCGGTCTTGCGATTTGCCGTATCGATATTGCAAAATCGCGTCGAGCCGACAACTGTTCCAGACTCTCGCTCGATGGTTACAAAAGGAATTGCTTTTCCGAGCATCTGATCGGCTAAAGCCGAACGAACATACCTTTCAAGATCGCTGGCGTCGTTTACAATATTGGCTGTAAGCTCCCACAGCGAAGGATCCAACCCGACCTTGCATAGCGCAGGCAGGTGATCGACACGCATGGGCTCGAGCCGTACAAATTCACCCTGTAGAAGAACCGGTTCAACTTTCATCGCAGATAGGATATCAAAAAGCGGGCTGATCGTTCGACCCGCCCGCGTGTTTCTTTTTGTAATTAAGACAACAATTTAGATGTCGTAATACATGCTGAATTCGAGCGGATGCGGACGCAAACGGAGCGGCGTGATCTCGTTGTCACGCTTGTAAGATATCCAGCGTTCGACCATTGATTCAGAGAAAACGTCGCCCTTGAGCAGGAACTCGTGATCGTTCTCGAGTGCTGTGAGGGCTTCGTCAAGGCTGCCCGGCAGGGACGGAACATTTGCTAGTTCTTCCGGCGGAAGATCGTAGATATCCTTGTCGAGCGGTTCGCCCGGATCGATGCGATTCTGAATACCATCGAGGCCCGCCATCAGAAGTGCGGCAAATGTCAGGTACGGATTGCATGAAGGATCGGGCGGACGGAATTCGAGGCGTTTCGCTTTTGGCGAAGATGAGAACATCGGAATTCGAACGGCCGCCGAACGATTACGAGCTGAATAAGCCAAATTGACGGGTGCTTCGAAGCCGGGAACGAGGCGTTTATAGCTGTTAGTCGTCGGAGCCGCAAAACCTACGAGGGCCGGAGCATGCTTGAGCAGGCCGCCGATGTAAAATTTCGCCATTTCCGAAAGCCCGGCGTACTGGTCACCAGCAAACAACGGGCTGCCGTCTTTCCAGAGCGACTGATGGCAGTGCATACCCGAACCGTTATCGCCATAGATCGGTTTCGGCATAAACGTCGCCGATTTTCCGACAGAATGAGCTGTATTCTTAACGACGTATTTGAAGAGCATCAAATTATCAGCCGTGTGCAGCAGATTCGAAAATTTAAAATCGATCTCGCATTGGCCGGCGGTGGCGACCTCGTGGTGATGACACTCGACGTTGATGCCGACTTCATCCAGGATCGACGAGATGGTATTCCGAATGTCGATCAGCGTATCGAGCGGAGCGACTGGAACGTAGCCTTCTTTCGGACGGATGTGATAGCCGTTGTTCGGGTTTTCAAGCGATCCCAAACGTCCCGAGTTCCAATGTCCTTCTTCCGAATTAACATAGAATCCGGCGGAATGTTGGTTGTTGTGATAATTTGCTTCGTCGAAGATGAAAAACTCGGCTTCCGGACCGACATTGATCGTGTCCGCGATGCCGGTAAACTTCAAATAACTCTCCGCCCTTTGAGCCACGGAGCGTGGATCGAGCCAATAACCTTCTTTCGTGATCGGATCGACTGCATTCGCGATCAGGCAAAGCGTCGTGTCCTCGGTGAAAGGGTCGATCCAGAATCTCGACGGATCAGGCACGAGCAGCATGTCGGATTCGTGAATAGCCGCCCAGCCGCGCAGGCTCGATGCGTCAAAACCAAAACCGTCTTCAAAACTGTCTTCCGAAAGCTGTGAGATCGGAAACGTCAGATGGTGCCAGGAACCAATAAGGTCTGTAAATCTAACAGATACGAAACGTGCCTCTTGATCGGCAGCATAACCTAATACATTTTTTGCGTTCATTATGTCTCCTAAATTTTTCTAGCCAATAAACATTTTTAATAGCCAAGGATTTCCAAAGGAGAAATTCTATATCAACGAAAAGTGACCTAAAAGCCCGTCAGCCGCTTCGGAAACATTATTTAAAATCTCCTACATATTTGTAGGATTTAAAAGCATTCCGCCAACCTATAATAAACTTGTGCCGTCTTGACGCGGACAGCCTTTTCCGCGACGATGGAATCAAATCCCGTGTAGCTTATCTCTATATGAAGAAACACTTTCTAACCGCATTTCTAATGGCCGCAATTCTTACGATGGCCATCCCCGTTGCGAATGGCCAGTCGATCGATCCGATCGAGAAGAAGATCCTCGACTACATCGACAAAAACAACGCCGACGCTCTCTCAATGATCGAGCGATCGGTAAACATCGAAAGCCCGACCGAAGATATCGCTGGCGTTCGGGCGATGGGAACGCTGTTTTCGAAAGAGTTCGAAGCGATCGGGATGACGACCAAATGGCTCAACCTGCCGCCGGAGATGAAGCGTGCTGGCCATCTACAGGCAGAAATGAGCGGGTCGAAAGGAAAACGGCTCTTGCTCCTCGGTCATCTTGATACCGTTTTGCGCGGCGAAAAATACAGGCTCGACGGAAATACCGTACACGGAACTGGCGTGGCCGATATGAAAGGCGGCGACGTCGTCCTGCTCCAGGCCCTGCGGGCACTCAACGCCGCCGGAGCGTTGAAGGACACGCGGATCATCGTCGTGCTAACCGGTGATGAAGAAGATTCGGTCGATCCGGTCGAGGTTAGCCGAGGCGACATGATCAGCGCGGCGAAGCGAAGCGATGCTGCTTTGAGTTTCGAAGCAACCGTTCTTAACACCGCCACTGTCGGCCGACGCGGAGCCAGTTCATGGACGCTGGAGGTCGAGGCGAAGACAGGACATTCGGGACAGATCTTTCGCGAAGGAATGGGTTACGGAACGATTTTCGAAGCTTCGAGAATTCTGAATTCATTTCGCGAGACACTCGGCAGCGAAAAATATCTTACATTCAATCCATCGCTGATACTCGGTGGCACAACCGTTGATGCGAAGGAAACGGCAGGCTCGGCAACCGGAAAGACAAACGTGGTACCCGCAAAACTCGTTGTGAACGGCGATCTGCGATTCATTAGCGAAGAGCAGAAGGAGAAAGCACGAGCTAAGATGCGTGAGATCGTCGCAAAAAACCTGCCGGGAACGACCGCGAAGATCACTTTTTTCGACGGCCTGCCGGCAATGACGCCGGTTGAGGGGAATTATGAGCTTTTGAGGAAGCTCGATCAGGTCAGCCGAGACCTCGGATTCGGAAAGGTCGACGCCCTGGATCCGGGCGAACGCGGCGCCGGTGATATTGCCTTCATCTCCGGCATAATCCCCGGGCTCGACGGCATTGGAATCGGAGGCGGGAGAAACTCACATGCAAAAGGCGAGAGTGCTCAAATCGATACACTGCCGATGCTGACAAAGCGCGCCGCTATTCTGATCTATCGACTAACCCGTCCCTAGACAAATGCAAACAGGCTGCCTGTCAAGTTAAGAGGAAAATAACCACGAAACCACATCAAAACAACACCAATGGCTTATTCTTGACCTTTTTTGCGTGTTTTAATGTTCCTTAGTGGTTGGAACTTCTCCTATTTGCTTTTCAGCCAGCCTCGTTTTTTCGTAATTGCAGATCCAAGCTAAAAGATCAATACATTATCGACGACCATCTTTGACGCCTTGAATTCGAAGGTTCTCGGCAAGAGGTACGCAAACCGGTTTTTCGAATCCAGGAACGTCGGGCTAAACACGAACTTGATCTCCTTCGAATCCGCCGTGAAGAGAGGAACTCCCGCATCGTTCAGCCGTTTGAAATAGAAAACCGTCTGATCACGCGGCCCCTTAGGAGCATTGAACTCAATCAACTCGCGCTCTTCGCCCTTTTCATTTACAAGCTTTATGTTTCCTTTGAGTTCAGCAAGCGTCATTCCCTGAAAAATACCTTCCTCGACCGTAGATTTCGACGCATCCGGAGCCTTCATAAGTGTGATAACATAGTAATCGGTACAGATAACACACTTCAAATAGCCTTCCTTGCTCTTGTCGAAGGCGGCTTTGTCCGCATCGCTCATCTTATCGTAGCCGATATCAATCTGCTGTAGCCGAACGATCGCCTGGCGGATAGGCAAAGCCGAATGCAGCCGCATGGTTACCGGTGGCGGCCCAAAATCGCGGGCGACGCTTCGCGGGTCTGATCCGCCCCTATTTACCGACTGGCCCTGCTCTCGCTGAATCTGTCCGGCGGCCGCGTTTGCCTGTCCGATATTGGATTGATATGGCTTGGCCCATGCTGAATCGTTGAAAAGCCTGAGAGTTTCTTCCTTCCCCCATTTCTGGTAAGGCTTATCTTTTTGGCCGAATGCCGACACCGCAAAAACGAAAAGACACAGAAACACTAGATACCTGCTATTTTTCATACTTCGAAAACACACCTTCTATAGATTTTATAACTTAGAATTTTAAGATATTGACGCAGCAAAATCAACCAATTTACGTTTACCGATCGATTAGAGAGCGAAAGCCGTAGCCAGGTTGTAAGAAACTTTAAACAATGGCACCGATCAGGTCGTATTCATGGGCTTCGGTAATCCTGACGTCGTAGATCGCTCCAACCTTAGGATCGAGATAATCGGGCATGTCATTAATTAAAATATAGCCGTCGATCTCCTGCGTTTGTCCCTCGAGACGGCCTTGGAAAAGCAGATCGGATTCCTGCGACAAGCCCTCAAAAATCACCTTGAACGTTCCGCCGATCTTCGCCCGGTTGATCTGTTTGCTGATCTTCGCCTGTTCCTTCATCAGCCGGTTGCGGCGCTGTTTAGCAACTTTCGGATCGACTTTGTTCGGCAGTTCGAAAGCCGGAGTTCCCTCTTCGTCTGAGTAAGTGAAAACCCCGACGTTATCAAAACGGCAGTTCCGCACGAATTCCATCAGTTCTTCAAAATCGTCGTCTGTCTCGCCTGGAAAGCCGGTAATGAAGGTTGTCCGGATCGTTATCCCCGGAACACGTTCGCGGACGCGCTTGATCAACTTCTCGAGCGATTCCCGCGTTCCACCTCGCTTCATCAGCTTCAAAACGTTCCGCGAGCCGTGCTGGAGCGGCATATCCAGATACTTAACAGCTTTGGGGGTTTCGGCGATCGCTGAAAGAAAGGCGTCGGATATGTGGGTCGGGTAGGCGTACATCACGCGAACCCACTCGATATCTTCGATCTCGCCAAGGGCCCGGATCAAAGCCGCGAGAGCATCGACTTCGCCGAGATCTTCGCCGTAACGGGACGAATCCTGAGCGATCAGAACCAGCTCCTTAACACCCTGTTTGCCAAGATTTCTGGCTTCCTCGATGATCGAGCCAAATCGCCGGGACCTGAATGACCCTCGCATTCCCGGGATCGAACAAAACGCACACGGTCGATCACACCCCTCGGCGATCTTTATGAACGCGGTGTGCGAATCGGTCGCCCGCATTCGCGGAGTGTCGAAATCGTAGAGATATGTTGAGGTTTTATTGCCGATAGGCGAGATCGTTAGCTGCTTCGAATCGTACGTCTCGTCGGCTGCGTTCAGGATCTCGGCGATCTGCGAAGTGCCGATAAATGCATCGACTTCGGGCAGCTCTTTCATCAGATCGTCGCGATAACGCTCGACCAGACAGCCGGCGACGATGACTCTTGTGGCCGTCCCTTCTGACTTCCATCGCGTGGCTTCGAGGATCGTGTCGATAGATTCCTGCTTGGCGGATTCGATAAATCCGCACGTGTTTACGACCACCGTATCAGCTTCGCCAGCGTCGTTGGTTATCTCATAACCCGCCGCAGCGAGCTGACCCATCATTACCTCGCTATCGACGAGATTTTTGGGACATCCGAGACTAACAAATCCAACTTTCTGCATAACAGTTCACGCGGCTAATTGCCAAACATTTAGATTACCATATTGATCAGGTACCGACTTGCCGAATAATCCTCATTTGGCTACACTTTCAGCATCCGAATCGAATGCGTTGAATTTTTAGGTTGAGAGGAGATTCCATGATCAAGAACATTTCTGCGATTTGTGCGCTAGGCCTATTGATCGCAATCGCGGCCGCTTGCAACGGAGGCTTTACGACCGCAAACATTAGCGAGCTAAAGTTCGGGAAAAACAATAAGGCCGATCCAGCCGCCACGACATTTAATACGGGCGAGGATATCTACGCTCTGGCAACGGTGAGCAACGCTCCAGAGGGTAAATACAAACTGACATGGAAGATCACATACAAGGATGTCCAGGGCAAATCGAAAGGTGCGGAAGTTGGTACGAACACGGTCGACTTTGAGGGCTCAAAGCAGCTTTGGCAATCGTTCTCGTCGCCGCTTCCCGGCGAATACGGCGTCGAAGCCACACTCTCGGACGGTGACGGCAAAAAGATCGACAGCAAATCTGGCAAGCTCACGATCAAGGGCTCGGCCCCGACATCTCCTTCGGCTGAAGATAAGAAAAAGGCCGATACCGACGATCGCAACTAGGATTTTATTGACTACGGGCGGGGGACTATGAAAATAACATCCCGCCCAATTTCGTTTATCTCATCATTCCGGCGTATCCCTTTTTCTTAGCCGTTCCAGCATCTCACCTATCTCTTCGGCTTCAGCACTCGAAAGATCGTACCGACCAAATCGAACCTGTTGATACTTCTGCGTGATCGAAACCGCTTCAGGCAGGTCAACAGCATGTGCAAATTCGAGCGGTGTCTGAAACGGAGGCCGCTTAAATCCTTGAGTTGCCAGTATCGCGATCAGCCGCTGATAGAACTCAACTATCGACCTGTCAGTCTTAGAAAACAACCGTTCGAACAACCGTCGCCAAACTTGTAATCTGGTAATTTTTTTGATCAGCCAGATAAGGAGAAAGATCCCGAGGATCGAGCCGACCAATACGACGGCACCATACCCGACGGCCGCCAGGCTCGCTTGAAGGCCTTTGTCGCCGCGAACGTCTTTCAGCCATTCTGCCGCAAGGTCGGTCGTTAACCCGACATATGCAGCGATTTTCGCCTGATATTCGACAAATCCATTTCGCACCGACCGGCCAAGCGACCGCTGTTCCTGATCATCGAACGCCACAAAATATTGGATCCAGATCGCCTCGAGGGCATCGACATACTTGCCGAACGTTCCCGCCAAACCTGTAGCCGCAATTTCGCCCGGCTGGCCCGAGTATGGCGTCGGATCGAACTTCACCCACGCGTCTTCGCCCGGAAAATACACCTCGACCCAGGCGTGTGCGTGCCGTTGACGAACCACGGTCATTCCGACCGCATCATTATACTCGCCGCCGTGAAAGCCGTTGACGATCCGCGTGGCGATTCCCTGCGTCCGCAGGATTATTGCCATAGCCGTCGCAAAATACTCACAATGGCCCTCGCGAACCCTGAACAGAAAATCGGAGAGCGGCTCGCTGCCGCCCGCTTTTTGCTCGAGCGTGTAGCCGTAGTTTGTCTGCAAGTACGATTCGACCGCGACGGCCTTGTCATAGCGGTTCTTGCTCGAAGCCGTTATCTCGCTCGCAAGTTCCGCGATCTTTAGATCGTAGACAGCCGGTAGCGAGCGGTAGTTCTGGACATCCGCCGAATACGGCTGTCTATCAGCACGAAGAAGATCCGGACTCGGAACGCTGCGATCAGATGCGACCGAATATGTGATCCGTTCGGCCGTTCGGGTGTGGTTGATCGAGCCGTAGCTGTCGAGGTACAGAATGTCGAAAGAGCCCTGAACCGCTATTGCTGTCGGCAAAGCAAACAGCACCTGTGTATCGAGCGCCTCGAGATATATAGTCTGAACGAGCAGCGGTTCGCGGCCTGACGGTTCATTTAGCCGGATCGTATCGCGGCCGATTTTCGGATAAGGCACCTTTTGCCCGACGTTCGATCTGCTCCAGGTTTTGTTGTCGAACGAATCAAGAGCGACGCCGCGAAAATACAGGTTGTCGGTTATTGCGGCCTCATCCTCAAATTTTACCCGCATCACGACGCTGTCATTCTCGACGATCTTACCGAAATCCCCGAGACTCACTCTCTCAGAGAATCCTGTTGTTTTAAGACCACCCTGATTCCCGCCAAAGCCAGCACCGCCAACCCGCGGCAACATGAAAAACATCGGAATGGCCACCGCGATAATAAATAAGATCAGAGCGACCGACATCGCCGGAACACGGCGGACCCGCATTATCATCTTCGATTCCGAGATCTCAGAGCGTTTATCAGCGACCGTTCCCGCGATCTTCCGCTCGACATCTCGAGATGTTTTCCTGATCTCGAACGCAATGATCGCGCTGACCATCAGAAGCAGGTACAGAATGAATGAGACGAGGTAAAGGCCGCTGATGCTCAGACCGGCCGCGAGCAGCACCTGAAAGAACGCCATCAGATAAAGAAAGATCCAGTCGCGATCGCTCTTCCGCTGCAAAAGCTTGATTCCCGTCAGACATAGGATCATCCGCGCAAGCAAGCCGGCGATCCACGGTGTTTCACTGTTCGCGGGAGCGAGAAAGCTGGTGTACCATAGCCCGTAAAATACAGGAAGTGCAAGTACGATCAACGCCGTTCCCGTCCGTTCGCCGACCTGCCATCGTGAATCCTCAAGCAGCCACGCCCCAACGAATAACAACGCAAAACCGACAGTGACGATCGCCCCAAAAGTGCCCGAAATCCACAACGAAAAAAAGCCGCAGAAAACTGCCGCGTATGAGACCAGCCGAAAGAATTTCTCGAAGTTCATCGCAGATCGGAGCCCAAGTAATTATATCGCTTTCACGAAGCGAAGGTTGCAAAAATTTGGGTGCTGGGCGGTCCGGGTCAGAACAGTCTGCGCAAGCGGGCGGAAAGAACGCCGATCTCGATCAATACTTAGCTCCTAGACCACCCGTACGCCACGTCTAATTCCGCCCATTTACGCCGGAGGTTACGACTCTTGTATAATCTCTCAAATATGGAAAACGCGAAGCCCGCCACAAACACTGTCAAATCCGTCGAAGAGATCCGCAAACAATTCCCAGCGCTCGAGCGGATCATCGCCGGGCATCCGGTCGCGTATTTCGACGGGCCAGGCGGCACGCAGGTTCCGCGAAGCGTGGTCGAGGCGATGAACGACTATATGTACAACCACAATGCCAACACGCATTGGGCGTACACGACGAGCCGCGAGACGGACGAGATCATCGAAGACTCGCGGCAGGCGATGGCGGATTTTCTGAATGCGGAGCCGGACGAGATCGTCTATGGCCAGAACATGACCACGCTGACATTCCACCTCGCCCGCTCGCTCGGTCGCGAGATGAACGCCGGCGACGAGATCATCGTCACCGAACTCGACCATCACGCCAACTCCGACACCTGGCGTTCGCTCGAACGAGATAGAGGCGTTGTGATCAGGACGATCCCGATGAACACGGAGAGCGGCCAGTTGGAGCTGGATGTCTTGTCGGACCTATTAAATTCCAAAACCAAACTGCTCGCGATCGGAGCCGCGTCGAACGCTTTGGGCACGATCAACGAGTTCGAGAAAGCAGTGGGAATGGCGAAGTCGGCCGGAGCGTTAACCTTCGTCGATGCCGTCCATTACGCCGCCCACGAACTGATCGACGTCAAAAAGATCGGCTGCGATTTCCTCGCGTGCTCGTCGTACAAATTCTACGGCCCGCACATGGGCATTCTCTACGGCCGCAAAGGCCTGCTTGAGCAGATCGATTTCCCCAAACTAAAACCAGCCCCGAATTATTGCCCCGAACGCGCCGAAACCGGAACCCAAAACCACGAAGGCATCGCCGGAGCCGCAGCAGCAGTCGATTTTCTCGCGTCGCTCGCCACCCACGGCACCCGCCGCGAACGCCTCGCGACCACCTTCACCGAAATGCACGCCCGGCAGCTCGCACTGACAGTAAGATTATGGAACGGCCTGTCCGGGATCCACGGAGTCAGCTTGTATGGGCCGTCGCCCAATTACCCGCGCACGTCGACCGTCTCCTTCACCGTCGCTGGCCACAATTCCGAAGACGTTGCCCGCAAACTGGCCGAAAAAGGCATCTTTGTTTCGGACGGTGATTTTTATGCCTTAACCGTCGTCGAACGCCTGGGCGTTGGCGGCCTAGTGCGCGCGGGGTGTACATGTTACACCACCGATAATGAGGTTGAGCGGCTAATTGAAGAAGTATCGTCGTTAGTGGTCAATCGTCCTTTTCTTAGGTAGTGGGTCAGTTTGAAATAATTGTGATTATTAGCCTGCGGAGCGGGCGCAATGATATTAGCTACACGTGGAGCTTTGCGGAACGTGTAGAAAATGCGGTTTTTGACCCGAGCCTGTGAAACAGGTGAATCATCAATCCGCATCAGGCCTTTCGCCTGTTTCACAGGCTCGCAAATAATCGGCGGGCCTTTCCCCAGGTTCCGCTCTGCTCCACCTGGGGCTACAATTATTCCGCTGCTCCGCAGCTTAAGAACAAAAGCTCTCCCTACGTCCATTGAAACATTCAAACTGATCCACTACCTTTTCTTATCCCGACGTCTCAATCCCTGTAGAAGCTTTACATTTATGAACTCAGGCGGACTTTTTTTGTAGTATACTTCGTCAAATTTCGAAAAGCGGGAATATCCATTTTTTTGGAGTTTTTTTGACGTTCGCTCATGTTTTTTGCCCTCTTTATTTCACTTCCGGCATCTTTTCAGTTACTTAAAGGTCGGAACGGAAATTGCGTCATTATATACCGAATTCGTGACCCGTACGTTTAACCCCGTTAAAGAAAAGGAGTAAAAACAAATGTGTAAATACTTTAGCCTGATTTTAGTTTCATTGATCGTGGCCCTTTCGGCGGCCGGAGTGTCGGCTCAGTCGGTAACCGGCTCGATTTCGGGCACGATTGCCGACGAGCGCGGTGCTGTCGTAGCCGGCGCAACAGTCACTGCGCGAAATGTGGAAAATGGATTGTCCCGCTCCGCAGCCACGGACGGCGAAGGGCGATTTAAATTTAGCAACATGCCGATCGGAAGCTACGAGGTGACGGTCCAAGCGACCAACTTTGCCAAGCTTGTCCAGAGCGGTATAACGCTGGTTGTTAATCAGGATGCGGTTGTGAACATTACGCTCAAACCGGGTGGCGTGAGCGAAGTTGTAAACGTAACGGAAAACGCTTCCGTGCTAAATACGACGACGGCCGAGGTCAGTACCCGGTTCGATTCGAAGCGCCTTTCAGAGCTTCCAATTGCCCCTAATCGCAATGTTTTTAATGTCTTGCTATCGACGCCGGGCGTAAGCCAGTTGAGTTCGGGGCAGACCGGTTTCGCCAATGGTCTCAGCTTCTCGTCAAACGGTGGACGCCTTCGCTCGAACAACTTTATGCTGGACGGGCAGGACATCAACGACCCAAGCGTTTCGGGCGGTCAGGTTGCGCTCAATAATCCAGATGCGATCGGTGAGGTCCGCATCATCACAAATCAGTTTTTGGCCGAATACGGTCGTAACTCCGGTTCCGTTGTTAACTTTATCGGTAAATCGGGAAAAAACGATTTTCATGGCACAGGCTTCGTATTTTACAACGGCGAGGAGTTAAATGCCTGTAGCAACTCGGATAGGATCGCGGGCTTCTGTAATCCATTATCAACGATCGAGAATCGAAGGATCGCACCGTTCAGAAAAGAATTTCAATACGGATTCACTATTGGAGGCCCATTCCTTAGTTTTGGAGAAGGTGTCCCCGCTCTCGCTCGAGACAAGACGTTTTTCTTCTGGGATTACCAGAAATGGACGGATCGTCAGCTGGCTTCCGGTACCGGGATCAATGGAGCCCCAACGGAAGCGGGACGGACAATTCTGCAAAACGTTGTCGGAAATCGTCCACAGGTGCAAGCCCTTCTCCGGTTTCTTCCGGCAGGAGCGGCGAATGGACAATCGACATCTTTCGCGGTGGGAGGAACCACTTATACGATACCGTTAGGAACTTTTGCTGGAACGTCCGCATTTACATTCAATTCTACACAGACGGCGTTCCGGATGGATCACCGCTTTAGCGATCGCAACCTTCTGTACGGCCGTTACCGGTATGACAGAAATGTATCCGCAGGCGGCGGACAGGTAAGTCCGGCAGGTTTGACGACAGCTGTTCCAACTCGTACACAGGCGGCAACCCTCGTTCTCAACTCGGTTCTTACAGGCCGACTTTCGAACGAGGCTCGCCTCAACTGGTCGCGTTTCGGCTCGACGACGAACGCCTCCGACCCGTCGTCGCTGGTCATACCGTCGATTGAAATTTCCGCCCTTGGACTCACCGGCTTCAACGCCGGGGCGACCCGCACGGCTATCGGCCTCGCGGTCAATCTACCACAATTTCGCTTTAACGATACCTATCAGATCGTCGATTCGATGGTTTACGTTACTGGAGACCACTCATTTAAGTTCGGCGTTGATCTTCGTCGTACAGACGCAAGAGTATTTTTTGTGCCGACTACACGCGGTAGGCTTTCATACGCAACGCCCGCTGCTCCTGGTCTGCCCTTACAGAATTTCATCGACGACATCGCGTCCGTAGCCACTTTTAACTCTCCTCTTCGCGGCGGCGACATAATCAACTACTACAGCTGGAAGGAATACTATACCTATGTTCAGGATGAATGGAGAATTACGAACAATTTCGCCCTGACGTATGGCCTTCGATATGAGTGGCCCGGCGATTCCTTTAGCTACCTGAAGGCGAATAACCAGCGAGTTCTCTCGGCAAACGGCAATAACCCCGGATTTGCGTTGAACCCGGTTCCGCAAGTTGACAAGAACAACTTTATGCCGAGAATTGGTTTTAACTGGAACCCCAGATTCCGCAACGAAGGGCTTGTTGGGTTCCTGACCGGCGGCGATAAACTTGTCCTCCGTGGTGGCTATTCACGTACTTATGACGCGAATTACATCAACCTGAACCTGAACGTCGCCAGCAGCTTCCCATTTGTCGTATCGACGACCTTTGCGGGTGCGCAGCTTAATAATGCTTTTGTGAACCTACAGGCCGCCGTCGCAAATCCGAATCCCGTTGTCACGAATCCGCTCACGCAGACACGCACCGTGGTCGGCGCAGATTTCCGCGCACCATCCTCCGACCAATTCTCGTTCGAAGTCCAACGTGAATTGACCGCGAACACGGTTTATAAAGTCGGTTACATCAAAACGCGCGGTCGCGGTCTATTCCAGACCATAGATGGCAATCCCACCACTGTCTGCCCAACGGGTACGGCTACAACGCCGTGCCCGCGTGTGGATCCGACTCGCGGCGTTATACGCTTACGTGCGAATCGTGCAGAATCCGACTACGACGCAGTTCAGATGAGCCTTGACAAGCGCCTCAGTCGCAACTTTAGCGCGAATATCAACTATACCTGGAGCCGATTCTTTGACACCGCGTCAGAGACCTTTAACCCTTCGAATGCTGAGGTTGCCGTTGCGCAAGACTCGTTTAACCTCGCGGCCGACCGTGGCCGATCAAGCTTTGACAGGCCGCATCGCGTCTCTGGAAGCGTTGTTTACGAGCTTCCGATATTCCGCGAGCAGCAGGGCTTTGTCGGACGTGTCTTAGGCGGGTTTCAGGTGAACTCGTTCTTTACTATTCAGAGTGGAGCACCGTTTACGGTACTGAACGGCAGCGATCCTGCTGGAGCACTGGCCGGTATCGACGCCTTAGTCGGCAACTCGATTCGACCGAATTTGGTGGGCAGCCCCGATTTCAGCGGCATGAACCCTCGCGAGATCCGTGCCGCATGCGGTACGGCGGTCGGCGGTAATCAGTGCCCGAATTTCTTCTCCTTTGTTACTCAGGCCCAGCGCGTCGGTAATGCGGGAAGAAATATTCTTCGTGGAGACAAATTGTTCCTCGTAGATTTTGGCGTGATCAAAAATACACGTATCTCGGAAAAGGTCCGCTTCCAGGTTCGTGCAGATATGTTCAACGTCCTTAACAAAAGGAACTACGGCATACCGGAAGGCAGACTCAACAATCCGAACTTCCTCCTCGATGGGATAGTCCCCGCGGGTAACCGCCGAATCATCCTCGGCGCGCGGCTGGTCTTCTAAACTATCCGTCTGAACTGACTGAGTTTAGCAAAAAGCCCGCTCCGTTTGTGAAGCGGGCTTTTCGTTTAATAAATCTAGCGACTTCCTACTTCACACAATTGAAGCTACAGCATCATCGGCTCGCTGCTGTTCGTTGCTAATTCCTTACATTCTGCTCTTGTCGTTTCTCAGGCAAGTTGTGAAAGAAAAGATTAGCATCCGTACTGGCATTTACTATTGACCACAACCGCGATTACAAAGGCCGCGGCTGCTCCGAGGGCACCTATCACTATCCATTATCCAATTCCCAGACCGCGACGGTTAAGGAATTTAACCTGATCATATCGGATCTTCGTATCAAGTCCCGAATCACTCGTCACTGTAAACAGATCGTTCTCCATAGAACTAATGTAGCCCTTGATCTTTTTGTCATCAAGCATTTGTACCGTAACCTTCGCATTCTTTCCAGTTCCGATCTTTGAGACTGTCTTCTTTACCTTGCTGGCCGAATCATTCGCAAACCTCGGCGACTTTATTGAGTTCGCGTAGGAAGCAGGCAATATTGCAGAACTACACACTAGCCCGATCAAAACCACAACAATATAGTTTCTCAACATATGAACATCCCTCCGGAAATAGCGTAAAATCCAAAATTTAGGGTTGCCAATCCATATATACATGACACCCGAAACACACCGACCACCTCGCCCATTTAGAATTCTAAATTAACGGGAGAATAATTCGGATTTGAAACACAAATAATATGGTCTAAAGGCACGTCTAATGCAAGCAAGGCGGTTCCACAATCAGAATTATTTACACAAACAAAAAAAACCGCTCAAAACGGGCGGGCTTTTCTTGAATCAGAGGAGATAGTTAACCTTGGCGATTTACTCGTAAGAGTTCACCTTCGATACTTTCACTTTCTACGCAAATGTCATGAATCCTGCCAGCCTGTCCTATAAAGTCGGAATCGAACGTACAAATTAAGATTCCAGCGTGTTTGCGACCGGATGTGTGAAGGCGTCTGAAATCTGAATGATTGATCGTTAACACCGCTCGACCAAGTCTCGTAGATCTTGCGAGTAAGGCATCATCGGGAATAGCCCTATTTGCTCTGCCGTCCTCAAACGCGGTTAGAACGTCATGGCCGAGACGACGAAGTTCAATAATAACCGCCAGCGGAAAGTTTTCGTCCCCATAGAATCGCATTAGTCGTCACGTTCGTTCAGCTCGATTTGCGACTCTATTTCTTCAGTGTTTGTTTCAGCATATTTCCACGCATTGACAAGGTCCACGGCCGTCAGTCCAGGATAATTTTTGAGCAGATCCGCTTCACTCGAGCCCAATTGACGAGCGCGGTACAGAAGCCATACGGGGATACGCGTATGACGAACGCACGCTACCCCGCCCATCACGTCACCGTTCTTTTCAACCCCTGCGTCGAAATCACGGGAGAATTTTTTGAATAATCGCTTACGGTCACGATCCGAAAGACCGGCGATTACGATCTCGGTCTCCTTAAGTACATCAACGGTATTCATACTCCAAATTATAACACGAAAAAACCCGCTCTAAATGAGCGGGCTTTCTTGAATTAGATCCGACGACTTCGTACTTTCCATCGTCGCCCCGGTAGACTTAATTTCCGAGTTTCTGGTTGTTCACAATGGATAACAATCGACGCAAATTGACATGATCATCTGCTACGCCTGGCAGCGTAAGCGTGGCCGTCAAAAAACGCTTGAAGACGCGGGTCAGGCATCTCTTCGTCGACCAGAGTTCTGGCGACCTCTTCATTCAATCGGCAGAGTTCCCTCAACGCCGGTTTTCCACGCCATCGCGGGTCGTCAATGGTAAGCTCGCAAAGCTCCAACGCTCGGTCACACGCATTTCGGTAGCGGTCAGGATCGCCCTTTCGCTTCGCCGCAATCGCTCGATTGTATTCGCTGCCGATATTGCCGAGTTGCTCTGCCAAGGTCAACTCAAACCAACGTCCATCAGCCAGAGTTTTGTGTAGAAAGTCTCTTATCATCGCACTAACATCCCGTCGAGTAGGTCGATTATCCTTTCGCGTAGAATCGCATCTTCGACATAGCGGCTACGGTTATTTTGTCGCGGCCGTATGTTTATCAGGGAATCAAATTCTACTATATCGGGCCAGTTTTCACTGGGATGCAGATTTATACCCCAAAGATGTTGTTGGATACTGCCCTGGCTGAGAAGCATCTCCTCTATATCCGAATGCAACTCGCCACCCAAGCCCAATATTTCTCGCTCAACGTCCACCACGCCTTTTACAAAGTCGCCGAATGTCTCGTCGGCCATTTGGGCTGCGATTGACAACTCAACAGCACCGCTATAGATTCTTATTTCCCAATTCATGAAGTTTGGCTACTAAGTCATTTCCGCATTACAATTTTAACCGATGTCCAAAGATGAAAAAAGCCCACTCAACATTGAGCGGGCTTTTCTTGAATTAGATCCGGCGACTTCCTACTTTCCCACAATTGAAAACTGCAGTATCATCGGCTCCAGTAAGCTTAACTTCCGTGTTCGGGATGGGAACGGGTGTGACCTTACCGACAATATCACCGGAAAATTGGCGTTCGGAGTACCTGTTTTAGCAGGCCGCCTAAAGGCGGGACTCCAAACAAATTTTCAAATCTTGATATCTAACAACTGAATACATTGCAGTCCACTAAAGCTGCTTGGCAATTAAAATTTGCTAGTCAACAAATTTTATGGTCAAGCCTTGGGACAATTAGTACTGGTCAACTAAATACATTACTGCACTTACATCTCCAGCCTATTACGTGGTGGTCTTCCACGAGTCTCACTGGCAATATTAATCTTAGGACTGGCTTCACGCTTAGATGCATTCAGCGTTTATCCATGCTCGACATAGCTACCGTGCGATACGGCTGGCGCCATAACACGTACACTAGAGGTCAACCCAACCCGGTCCTCTCGTACTAAGGTCAGATTCCTTCAATATTGCTGCGCCCACACCAGATAGGGACCGAACTGTCTCGCGACGTTCTGAACCCAGCTCACGTACCATTTTAATCGGCGAACAGCCGAACCCTTGGGACCTTCTTCAGCCCCAGGATATGATGAGCCGACATCGAGGTGCCAAACCCTGCCGTCGATGTGAACTCTTGGGCAGGATCAGCCTGTTATCCCCGGCGTACCTTTTATCCGTTGAGCGACGGCACTTCCATAAGCGACCGCCGGATCACTAACTCCTACTTTCGTACCTGCTCGACGTGTATGTCTCGCAGTTAAGCTGGCTTATGCGTTTACACTCTGCGGCTGATTTCCAAACAGCCTGAGCCAACCTTCGAGCGCCTCCGTTACTCTTTAGGAGGCGACCGCCCCAGTCAAACTACCCGCCTGATAATGTCCCTGGCCCGGATTACGGGTCGAGGTTAGAGTCCAAATAAGTAAAGGGTGGTATCTCACCGATGGCTCCGCCAAGCCCAAAAGCCTGACATCAAAGCCTCCCACCTATGCTGCGCATTACTTACCCGAAATCACTATCAAGTTGTAGTCAAGGTGCACGGGGTCTTTCCGTCTAGATGCGGG
>JBEBJB010000003.1:0-10000 GCA_040080065.1 Pyrinomonadaceae bacterium | reverse complement strand
CTTCGTGTGCATCTGCAACGGCGATAGCTAGTCCTACAAATGGAAACGCCTCGGCGTCAGGGCTGTCGTCTCCGACAAAGGCGACCTCTTCGCGGAGAGCTCCGGCTGCCAGGATAAGTTCGTTCAGTGCCGAGACCTTTTCCTTTCTTCCCAGAAAGACGAATTCTATGCCAAGTTCCTTTGCCCGTAATTCAACGATAGGAGAATTACGGCCGGAAATGATCCCGGATCGATAGCCCGCCTTGTGCCAATCGACAATGCCCTGTCCATCACGTGCGTTAAAAACCTTTAGCTCCTCGCCCGACGCTCCGTAGAAAAGACGGCCATCCGTTAGGACGCCGTCACAGTCCAGAATAATGAGTTTGATCTTGCGTGCCCGCTCTTTAAGATCCATAGAATTATTATCTGACTTCAAACATATCTACCGCGCTGAGCTTCCAGCCATTGCCGGCTTTTGTCAGACGATAGACGGCAATTCCGGTCTCAACTTCCTTATTCAGAAGCTTGATCGTCATATTCGTCTCGACCAACACGGTATTGGCGTCAATGCGGTCAATCTGACGCACCTGGGTCTGCCATTGCTCGGTCGAGCCGGAGATGCCGCTAACAAATCGGGAAACCTCGCCAGGCATCGCCAGGGCCTCAGTCTCGGCTTTACGGTTTGAAGCAGCCGCCTTGTCAAAATCAGCGAAGAAGGCCTTTACGCTCGCATCACCAGCCGAAGCTGCACCGAGCTTGTTGCGAAGATTCCGGGCGGCGAAACTCGCTCCATATTCGGCATCGGTCGCGATCGCTGTTTCTGCAAATCTTACGGCAACTTCATTCTGGTTAGCTTTGGCTGCGACTTCCGCAAGCCCGACGTTGGCCCATGCCAGGCTTCTGGCAGTCGGAAGTTTCTCGTCCAGGACCGCTTTGAATTCCTTTTCTGCTTCAGCTGTCTTTCCCTGTGCAAGCAAAGTTCGCCCTAACAGGACTCTTAGGTCGTCAGACCTCGGCAGATCACGAAGCAGTGTTCTGGCTGTCGTTTCCGCCGTCGCGTATCCCTGAGCGTCCTGCTTATCAAACGCCCTTTTCACGGCCAGCAGCGGATCGCTCTCGGTCGATTCCCGGGGAGAAATATCGTCAAAATAATCGAGCTGCGGATAGAGTTTTTCAGCATCGATCTCAACACGGACAATCTTTTCAGTGGTCTTAAATACGATCTCACCAAAGCTCATCGCCTTGATCGACGCCGGTGATACTATCTTTTGCCCACTCGCTGTGGTTGCGGCAACGTCAACCGTGATGTCAGTCGCTCCGGTATTACGCAACGCAACCTTTGCCTCGCCGCCCTCGATCCGGGGTAATCCAATAATCAAATTCATCTCGGTGACCTGATCGAATAGTAGGTCGATCAGTTCTTTCTGGGACGAAAAGGCGGCTCTGAGTTCGAGGACACTGAGATTACCGTCCTGGCCGTTTCTTCGAAGTATGTCGGTAAATTCGACAGCACCGACTCGTTTCGCGAGTATGCGCCACGCCATCGCACCTTTGTTAGCAACCACCGGATAGTAATAATCGTCGACCGGTGAAACCGTGGTCATCGGCGCATCGCGTTTGGCGACCGCGGAGTACGCAGTTCGCTGCCTAAGCCGTTCAATGTCGCCGATATCCTTTCCAAATTTGTTTTCAATAAACTGCGTAGCAATGTAACGTGAAAGTCCTTCGCTGATAATGCCATAACCTTCGCCGCCTATAGATATTGAGTTGCCGATCCATTGCTTTGTAACAGTCTCGGCGATATTCATTGCGGTTAGCGAATCGATCTTCGAACGGCGGAACAACGCTTCGTCGACCAGAACGGTCCCGCCGCTGCCAAAACCAGCTCCGCGCCGTACGGAAACGATCCTCGACGGCACGTCAGGAGCCTTGCCAAGCATACCGGCGACAAACGTTTTCGCATCCGAATACAATGCAGCGAGTTCGGCCCCACGCTTTTGGCCTTCCACTCCGGTTCCCTTTGGCATATAGACCGAAACACCGGAAAGATTGGCAACATCCCAATTTCCCGCAATGAAAAACGGTTGGACCTTCAGTTTCTGATCAAAACCCGCAGCCGACTCTGTTCCGGACGAAACCACCATCACGCCGCTCGGCCCGGTAACTTTTACTCGTGCCGCAGCCACATCCGCTCCGCGCGGGAAGAACCAGCTATTTGGCGTCGGGTACCAATACGAAAGCGGCAAAAGTTGGGACAAGCCAGGAGAAACCGAACCAAGTGCCGTATTATCCTTGAGCGTAAGTTTGTAATCGACCGTAACGGCCAGCGATCCATCTGCCGCAACCGCACCAAACCTCGTCTGTATCCTCTGCAGGCTGCCGGTCGCGATCTTTTCTTCATTCTTGGTAAAATCGG
Source organism: Pyrinomonadaceae bacterium (assembly GCA_040080065.1). Lineage (GTDB taxonomy): Bacteria > Acidobacteriota > Blastocatellia > Pyrinomonadales > Pyrinomonadaceae > OLB17. Next base: position 7,605 of record JBEBJB010000003.1, on the reverse strand, counting down.
CAGTCGAATCATTTACCTTGACCGCTGTCACCTCAGCCGAAGGCGAGATACGCAAAGTCAGCGTCGAGGCGGGCTTGCCCGAGATGTTCTTGATACTGAGAGCCGCACGTGCCGTTATTGTCCGGGCATTATCCTGCGGCAGCGTCACGTCGATGTCGAACTTCTGCACCTGCCACGTTGCGGCGGCTGTTCGGGCCGTGTCCTGGGCGACGATCGACGTCACGAACATCAAAACAAATATAATAAAGCATGGTATCGACGCGAGTTTTAGCATTATCAAATTCCTACAGAAATTCCGGCTTCAATTGGTCTATAAATATATTTTTTGGATAATCTCACCTTCATCCACGCACAGTTCATTCCGCCACCCGCGATTCCGAACTTGAATACATAACGCCCCATTTTTAAAGATGGCAAAAAGAAATTCCCGTCCATATCTGTCTGAAAGACTCGCCGAGCCTTGATCTCCTTGGTTAACAGATATGAATCCTTTTTCCACATTCCTCGGGGCACCGAGTAAATCTCGATCAGGATCGGAGTAACAGCATCTGGCCCGATCTTTCCCCTTACGAGTTTCGTGTTCAGCGACGCTAACTCGACGATCAGGCTTCCACACCTACAACGTTCCGCCGATAACTTACTTTCCCGGGTGATCGGCCTAGATGTCTGTGCACCAACGAGTGATGCAGCTAAAACTAATATGATCAAACAACTAAGGAGTTTCACTTTCTGTTACCAACTCATGGATCTGTTTCAGTTTGTTCAACAGTTTCTCTAGCCTCGCCAACGGCAACTGGTTCGGGCCATCGCTCGGAGCCTTGGCCGGATTATCGTGGACCTCCATAAAAACGGCGTCCACACCACATGCGACACCGGCACGAGCAAAGTTTTCGATGTATTGCCCCTGCCCGTCAGTTGCCTTGCCAAGTCCGCCGGGAAGTTGCAGCGAGTGCGTCACGTCAAACACGACCGGCACGCCGAACGACCGCATGATCGGAAATGAACGCAGATCAACGACCAGATTATTGTATCCAAAACTCGCTCCGCGTTCGGTCAGCAGGATCTTTTCACAGCCTGCTTCGCTGAGTTTATCGACAATGTTCTTCGCGTCCCATGGAGCCAGAAACTGCCCTTTCTTAACATTCACCGCCTTCCCCGTTTTTGCCGAAGCGACCAAAAGATCAGTCTGACGGCACAAAAACGCCGGGATCTGCAGCATATCGACAAACTCTGCCGCCCTTTCCGCCTGCCACGGCTCATGAACATCGGTGATTACCGGCACGCCTATCTCGTCCCTGACCTGAGCCAGAACCTCAAGCCCAAATTCCATCCCGCCGCCCCGAAAACTCTCGATCGAACTCCGATTCGCCTTATCGAACGAAGATTTATAAACAAAATCGACACCGACATGCTTACAAATATCACTGATCTCCCGCGCTATGAAAAGCGCATGCTGTGAGGACTCGACAACGCAAGGGCCAAGAATAAACGTTAACTTCCCGCCGCCAAATTGCACATCGCCAACGTCAAATTTTTTCATATGATAGAGTAATTTAGCTTTGCGGCGGAAAAACACCCGTTAATCGCCAAAAACCACGAGCGATCACGTGAATATCGGAATTAAGTTTTAAGGCCGTGACTGTCGCTCTGCCGCATGGGGTTATCCCGATGATCTCGGTAGCATCCGGACTCCACACGAATTCTTCGTGCCAAAACTGCTCTCTCGGATTAAAAATCGCGACCCGCTTAAAGGTAACAAGATCAAAACCAACGGTCTTTGCGGCTTTATTAAGATTGCACTGCCGACACGATAACCAAAGGTTTTCTTCTACGGTTTCTCCACCTTTTGATTTCGGAATTAGATGTTCGATCTCGAGGGTGTATGAGATTAGTTTTTGCGGTACAAGGCAATACCCACACCTGTTTTTTGCGGCCGCCCTAATCTTAACGTCTAGATCTTTTCCAGCCATGTACCTGGGGTTATCAGATATGGGCTATCAAGCCTCGTTCCAACGCCTCAACTAGACCAATTGCTTTTCTAAGATCATTCAATCGATTATTTTGCATTAGGCCGTCCAGTTCGGCCTTATCACGAGAAGTGATGAAACCCTCTCGATTCTTAACAAGAAGTTCGCTCAATCTTAAGCTTTCATCCGCCGGCATTTTCAGCAAAGCTAGCTCAAGAACCTCAGCGTCGGATGAGTATTTTATACTTTCCTTTAATTTCGCGACCTGCTCATCGAAGCTATCTTCGAACGTTTCTTCAAGTACCTCGTCGATTGTCCGTTCGCTCAAACGTGCGATGTCGGAAACATGGCTAAAGGTTTTTTCTGATATATTCACGGTCAATTCCATATAACATCAGCTCCTGTATCGAAATTATATCACGGGTTCGTCGATGCTTTAGCAGCGGCTATGGTCTGTATTTGGCCTTGAACGCGTCAAATCCGCTAGTTGACTGTATCAGTCTCTCGATCTCAGGCTCGGCATCTATTCTAGGCAGGAGAAAGCGATCGTCCGACCTTTCGCAGATCCTTATCTTGGTTGTAACGGCGGATGCATAGGCCGCATTTTCGGCGGCATCGCGTTCGCGCTGGGAAACGTTTCCGTTGGGATAGCAGAAGTGGAGATTGTCGGTTTGGAGCTGGCCTTCTAAAACAGTCCGCGAAACGCTGAGTTCTTCCGTCAAAGCGTCGGCATCAACGTTGGTTAAGATCGGGTGGTTTACCGTGTGAGAGCCGATCTCGATCCCGGCCGCGGCCATTTCTCGCGCCTGATCCCAGGTTATCGGACCGAATGCGGACGGCGGAGTTTCATCAAGGTGAACTGAAAGCGAGTTAGCGAGTTCGTTTAGCACACGATCTTTTTCGCTGTCGGAAAGTTTTTTGAGTTCGGAGTTTATCTTTCCCGCTAGTGCGAGCCGAGAATCTGTGTCACCCAGTATTTCGTCGAAAAACCGTTCTCCGATTGTGAACGACAGCCGGTCCAATTTCGTTTCGGTCAGCAAATATCGGGCTTTGTCGGTCCAGATCCAACAAGTTCTATCAAGAAATCCCGTAACAACATAGATCGTCGCGGGCAAATCAAATTCTCTTAAAATTGGAAAAGCGACATCGTAAAAATCTCGGTAGCCATCATCGATTGTTAGAACGGCAGTACGATTAGGTAATTCTTCGCCATCAGCCAGATACCGTACGGCATCGGTTAGCGAGATGATCTTGTAGTGGCGGGTGAGATATTTTAGGTGGGTTTCAAAGGCTTTTCGCGATGTCTTGCCAAATTCCTCGCTTTCGCTGAAGCGGTGATACATCAGTATTGGCATCTTCGAACGGTTTAGGAACCGAAACAAAGAAAAGACATCAGCTCCGAGGAGCAGTTTGAGTGCGGTTTGCTTGATCACGGCTTCCTCCCCAACAAACGCCGCCGCATCTCGTCTTTTTCGCTTTTGACGGGCAAACGATATCGCTTGCCAAGCGTCGTGTCCTGAGTAGTTCGCGGAAAATCACCACTCGCGATCAGTTCGGCAGCCGAAGCCACCATTTCGGCACAATCTTTTCGCAATGTCCTTCGGTAATCATCGATGAACCCCTGAAAATCATCGCCATATCCAAAGTCATACGCGAGTTCCACCGTCTTCTGTAGAACAATATCGCCCGTATCGACCTTCGAAGCAACAAAGTGCACCGTCAGCCCGACTTCCTTCTCGTCATTGAACAACTCCCAAAAAACAGGCGGCCCGCCGCGATAGTATGGTGCAAGGCCTTGGTGCAGATTGATCGAACCGAGTCTCGGGATACCGAAAACTGATTCTTTTATGATATTTGTACCGAAAACGATCCCGAGATCGGCATTCGCGTTGCGGATCTGCTCTAACGAACCGGCTGAATGATAGTCGTCCAAAAAATGAACCGGAACCCCGAAGCTCTGTGCAGCTTCCACAGTTGGATTGCCGCTGGTCGCCGCTTCTTCGACTGTTGCGTTCTTTCCGACCAATTTGCCGCCAAATTTCTTTATGGTTTCAAAATAGCCGTCGTATTTGACCGAACGCTTCAGCTTCTCTTTGAACGATCGCTCGGGCGTCTGTTTTGTTTCAATAAAAACGCCCACGAGTTCAAGATCAGGCTTTCCGCAGATCTCTTTGATAACCAGTTCGGCACCGCCGTGTGTTAGCAAAATTACACGCATCACAGCTCAAGACAAACGATGAACAGTGTTTAACTTCCACAAATGCAATAACTTATTCTTCCGCCCCGATCTCAACATGGTCCGGCATTTCGAGATGCTTCTCGCTGACAACGTCATGCTCGAGGTTTTCGCTTCGCATACGGTTTTTCCACGCCGCCTCGACAAACGAAACGAACAGCGGATGGGCCGCGAGCGGTTTCGATTTGTATTCGGGATGGAACTGACATGCAACAAAGTATGGATGCGTTTCACGAGGAAGCTCTACCATCTCGACAAATTTGCCGTCAGGCGAGATTCCGCTAAATACGAGGCCTTCGCGTTCGAGTGCCTGGCGATATTCGGGATTGAATTCGTATCGGTGGCGATGGCGTTCGCCGATCTCGGCTGCTCCGTGATAGATCTCGCTGACGAGCGAACCTTCTTTAAGAAGACACGGATAATTCCCGAGGCGCATCGTGCCGCCAAGCTCGTCGACATCAACTAGGTCGCGCAGCTTGAAAATTACCGGGAACGGCGTTTCCTCGTTAAACTCCGTCGAATCCGCGTCACGCAGCCCGCAAACGCTTCTCGCAAATTCGATACACGCAGTTTGCATCCCTAAACAAATACCGAAATACGGCGTTCCCGACTTGCGAGCATATTTGATCGCCTTCAACATTCCGGCGATGCCGCGTTTTCCAAACCCGCCAGGCACGAGGATCGCGTCAAAATCCTGTAGTTCGTTCTCGTAATCTTCTTTGACAAGATTTTCTGATTCGATCCACGCCACATTTACGCGAAGATTGTTCGCGACTCCAGCGTGCGTCAGGGCCTCGCGCAGCGATTTGTATGAATCTTCAAGTTCTACGTATTTCCCAACGATCGCGATCTTGACCGAACCTCCGGATGGATCTTTGATCGTTGAAACAAGATCGCGCCAACGCTTGAGGTCGGCAGTTGGAAATTGCTCGGTGAGATGAAGATCGGAAACGATCAGGTCATCTAGTCCCTGTTCGCGAAATGCGAGTGGAACTTCATAAATAGACGGCACGTCGAGCGCCGAGATCACTGCGTTTTCCTGGACGTTACAGAAAAGCCCGATCTTTTTCCTCAGATCCGCCGGCAGCGGACGATCGGAGCGGCAGAGCAGAATGTCGGGCGAAATACCGATCTCACGCAGCTCGCGAACGCTGTGCTGCGTCGGTTTGGTCTTGAGCTCACCTGCGGCGGCAATGTACGGAACGAGCGTGACGTGAATAAAGATCGCATTGCTGCGGCCCTCCTCATTCCCCATCTGACGAATGGCTTCCATGAACGGCAGCGACTCGATGTCGCCGACGGTCCCGCCGATCTCGACGATCAGAACATCCGGCTGATGCATTTCCGCTACCTTTCGCACGGCCATTTTGATCTCGTCCGTGATGTGCGGGATGACCTGGATGGTCTTGCCGAGGTAGTCGCCGCGGCGTTCTTTTTCGATAACAGAGAGATAAATACGCCCGCTCGTCCAGTTATTCGCCTGCGAAAGCTTCGCGTTCGTAAACCGCTCATAGTGCCCTAGATCAAGATCGGTCTCGGCACCATCGTCAGTCACAAAAACCTCACCATGCTGAAACGGCGACATCGTCCCCGGATCGACGTTGATATAAGGGTCGAGCTTCATCATCTGAACACTCAATCCGCGAGTCTCAAGCAGGCAGCCGATCGAACTGGCAGCCAAACCTTTCCCCAAACTAGAAACAACACCGCCAGTTACGAAAATATATTTGGTCATCTTCTCTCCTAATGGTTAACAGGTAGAACTTGATTTACTACCAATGCAAGTACAACGGCGCTGATCGCACCCACAATAAATACCCAGAAACTCACCTTTATGCTCCGAATGTAGGTATCAGGAGCTCCGATCTCCGCAAGCTTTCTCACATTCAAGATCAATTTCGTAATCAGGTAAACACAAAAAGCGATCGCATAAAGAACTGATATCTGCAAATAATATTTGGGCCAAAGATACAAAGCGATCAGGAAAACGATGACGACCCCAGAGACGATTATCGAATAATTGGCGTTTCTCTTTGGAAAGACCTCTGCGATCTTAAGTTTTGTTTGATCATCAAGTTTCGCCGACGCATTAACCGCCAGCTTCTGGCTAAGGATTATGGATCCGAGAAAGACAATTGCACCAATAATTATTGATAAATTCATCCGTTCGGTTCTCCTTCCTCAGCCGAGTCATTTGCTTTGCCTTCCCGCTTTTTCTTTTGAAAACGCCCTTCTTTCATCTGTGTGACGACTTCTTTTGCCTTTGCCTCAGAGGGATTCATCAGTTCATTGAGGGCGTTCATTGACGCTCCGAGCATCGTTGTGCCTTCCGCCGCATTCTTTTCAAATTCTTCCGCCGTGCGTTTCTGAGGTTTGCTCAAAACCTTCAGCCCGACCGCAATCGCGACGATCAGGAAAATGAAAAATCCGAGTCCGATCAAATCACCCACGAGCCTCCACGATACGTCTGACACGCTCCAGATCTTCGATCGTATCGACACCGATTGAGCTTTCGGTTACATCAACCACTCTTATCTTTGCTCCGTTTTCCAATGCTCGAAGCTGTTCGAGCATCTCAAACTTTTCGAGCCGCGTTTGCGGCATTTTTGTAAATCTTAAAAGGTATTCGCGTCGATACACATATAAACCTGTGTGTTTTCGAAAATTCGAAAGCAGTTCCGGTTCTTCCTCGATGGCCTGATTTGGGTCACCGCCGTATCGCAGCGAAGCCTCCCGTGGCCACGGCATCGGCGAACGCGAGAAATGCAGAGCATAACCTTTGTCTCCAACGACGACCTTTACCGCATTGCCATTCAACAGCTCCCACAGGCTCGATATCGGCTCACAGGTGGTCGCCATATCAGCAAGTGGATCTGAGATCAACGCACTCACAGCCGCATCGATTACGTCCGGCGAGATCAGCGGCTCGTCGCCCTGGACATTTACCACGATCGAATCTGCGGGCAAACCTGCCGCAACCTCAGCAAGCCGGTCGCTGCCGGAATTATGGTCAGGCGATGTCATCACGGCTTCACCGCCCGCATCACGAACGACAGTCAAGATTCGCTCGTCATCTGTCGCCACGATCACCCGCGAAACGGTCTTCGCTTTCGCTGCTTGCCCTAAAGTATGCAGTATCAATGGTTTACCGCCAATATCAAGCAGCATTTTCCCCGGCAAACGCGTAGACGCGTACCGTGCGGGGACAATTGCGATCACATTTTGTAGGGGATTGCTCCCGTGTAGCTCCACGGGATTTTAGGTTATCTCGTATTTGTGAAAAGTTCAAGAACGAAAAGTCGAACTGTAGCTAGCACATTATATGTCCGGTAGCAGTAGCAAATGAGATGTCCGCTTTAGGGGCGAGGGGTAGAAGATTGAAGGCAGGAGAGAAACTGCGAT
>JBEBJB010000058.1:0-20835 GCA_040080065.1 Pyrinomonadaceae bacterium | reverse complement strand
TGTGGCGGACAAGGTCGGCGGAGCGATCTTGACGACGATTTGTGGAGTTGCACTAATTACAGGAACAATCACAATGATCTCGTTGGGTCTCTTTGCACCTACCTCGGTTGATCAGTTCGGATTATTTGTGACGCTAATGCTGACCCTCTTTTTCTTTACGGGAATGGGCAATGCCGCAACTTTTCGTCAATTTCCTATCATTTTCGGACACAATCCGCGACAGGCTGCGGGCGTTATAGGTTGGACGGCAGCCGTCGCCGCTTACGGCCCATTCATATTCTCGATGTTGATCAGCACAATACTTTCGGCGACCGGAACCGTCAATCCATTCTTTATCGGCTTAACCGTATTTTTCGTAGTCGCCACCTTTATTAATTGGTGGTTTTACAACCGAAAAAACTGCGAGAGGCCGAGCTAAATGTCGTTGATCTTACGTGAAGCCGCTTGATCAGGAATTCCGGACCAATCCTTAAGCCGCTATGGACTCTGACTTCTCAGTAGTTACGATCTCAACCACATTTACCTCCGAGCAGCCGCACGACCCGTAAACTAGGCTGAACGGTTTTGAAAAAGTAAGATTAATGGAAGGATTTTGACGTGGAAAAATGAACGGCAACCAACCTGCGACCAACTCGCAAATAACGGGGTTCTCGCAAAATCACGAGAGCCCCGTGTTTATTGGTCGGGACGGCGAGATTTGAACTCACGACCTCTCGCACCCCAACCAACCCGAGGGTTAATCATTAGTTCTCAAAAACGCTCAAACCCAATCAAAATCGGCTATATGTGTGTCACTCACAGGTTGTGACTAGATGTGCGTCGGTAAAAGTGCACCCATCCTGCAACCAACTTACCAAGATTCCCAATTAGAACGTCGATAAACAACACTGGCGAGAACAAACAAAATAACACATTCTGATCGAGAATAATCACTAATTTTGCTGCTTAGTATTTTGCGACATTTTCGGAAAAAAAATGAGACAAGACCCTATCTCCTAAGTCAATCTGGCTCATAAACACACCAAGAAGTTGGTATCCCGATTTCATTACTCTCCCCCTTTTCGCCTGCCGCTCTTTTATATATCTTAGCGATGTTGTCTGAAATGCCAACCATTCTTCCGGCGGGTGCATCGCGACATTGTTCATTGACAAATGTCACTTTGTACCACATTCTTTAAATGATGGATAAGCATCAGGTAACAAAACTAAAAAAACTTGGGATCTTTACACTGGCTCAGGGTAAGTCCCTAGGAATTAGTCAGCAAGACGTATCCCGACTTGTTGCGGCAAAGGATCTCGTTCGTCTCGGTCATGGAATCTACCTTCATCCAAAGGCATCCCTGGATAACGATGTCGGATTCCAAATCGCATATTCAAAGTTTGGATCCGATTCAGCAATTGGGGGTCTTTCGGCTCTCTGCCATTACAATCTTGCCGAACAAGCGCCCGGAGAAATATGGGTAGTGGTTCTCCCTGAGAAAAGAACACGAAAAACCGGCTATAGACTGATTCGAACAAAAACAAGACTAGACAAACAGATCGTAGATGAAAAGAACTATCGAATCGTCACCGTCGAAAGGGCGGTACTAGAGGCTTTAAAATTCATCAGAAAGATAGGTGAACGAACGGCCCTCAAAGCCGCCCGTGAAGCTCTTGCAACACGAAGAACTACGGAAGCAAAGCTTGCAAAAGCAGCAAAAGAACTTGGGCTTGAATCGATACTGGCCAAGCATCTGGAGGTCATCGTGCCATGACCACCAAAGCAAAAGGCACTTCAATCGGCGATCCGTGTTTCCACATAATCTCAGTCAGAAACTAGATAGTTGAGTCTTTACTACACTTCGCCGAAATTGGCGAGTAATTCATAATATATGCTCTAACTCGTTATTAGTGACGATATCCCCCCCCCCGAATGCACGTCCTTATGTACTCGTCATATTAGCCGACATATATTGACATTACGAGACTTATTCGCCATACTTGACGCATTATGAGATTCGATGTGAATAATGCCGATCATGCGATACTTAAAGAAATCGGGGAACGTATTGCAAGGGTTCGATTGAATCAGAACTTCACCCAAGCAAATCTTGCGGAGCAAGCGGGCGTGTCAAAGCGAACCGTTGAACGGCTAGAGGCTGGCGAATCGGTACAAATTACAAGCCTGATTCGGCTCCTGCGCCCATTAGGACTACAGCAACGTTTAGAAATGCTCTTCCCCGAACCCGTTTCAAGCCCAATAGCTCAACTAAAACTTCAAGGGAAAAAGCGACGACGAGCTTCCTCTAAAGAATCACGAAGCTCGAAAGGGACTGGCTGGAGTTGGGGGGATGAGTCATGACAACGCTGGCTGAGGTCAGACTGTGGGGGCGCACCATTGGGGCTGTTTCGCTTGAGGACCGCAGCGACGTGGCTGCCTTTGAGTACACACCAGAATTCATGACAAGCGGCATCGAAGTTTCACCGATCGTGATGCCGCTCGCTGGATCAACATACGTGTTCCCGGAACTGCCTCGAGTGACCTTTCACGGCTTACCCGGTTTGCTAGCTGATTCACTACCGGATAAGTTTGGCAACGCACTCATTGACGCATGGCTCGCAACGCAAGGCCGTTCCGCTGATAGTTTTAATGCGGTGGAAAGGCTCTGCTACACAGGCTCACGGGGTATGGGGGCCCTTGAGTTTTTCCCGAGCAAAGGCCCAAAGGAGATGGCCTCTCGTAAGATCGAGATTGACGCCTTAGTCAAACTAGCCTCCGACGTCTTGAACCAACGAAGCAGTCTTGATACTACTTTTGACGATCCCGATTCTCTGAGGGATATCCTCCGCGTAGGAACCTCCGCGGGTGGTGCCCGGGCGAAAGCGGTGATCGCGTGGAATCGAAAAACGAATGAAGTGAGGTCTGGGCAAGGAAAGGCCGGCGACGGATTTGAATATTGGCTATTAAAGTTCGACGGCGTCACCGGAAATCGCGACAAAGAACTTGCCGACCCTCAGGGTTATGGAGCAATTGAGTACGCCTATCATCTGATGGCACTTGAGGCGGGAATTCAGATGAGCGAATGCCGCTTGCTCGACGAAAACGGCAGAAGGCATTTCATGACAAAGCGATTCGACCGCCTCGAAAACGGAGAAAAGCTCCACATGCTGTCGCTGAGCGGTCTAGCTCATTTTGATTTCAACAATGCCGGCGCCTATGGCTGCGAGCAAGCCATGCTCATCATGCGTCAGCTTAAGCTCCCGACATCCGCTATTGAGCAGATGTTTCGCAGGATGGCATTTAACATCCTTGCGAGAAATCAGGACGATCATGTCAAGAATATTGCCTTTCTGATGGATAAGGAGGGCAAGTGGTCTCTTGCTCCCGCCTTTGATGTAGCGTACAGCTTTAATCCATCCGGAGTATGGACATCGAGTCACCAGATGACCATGAACGGTAAACGGGATGGTTTTTCGATGAATGACTTTAAGGCATGCGCCGAGGCGGTTTCCCTTAAACGCGGTCGTGCAGAGTCAATCGTTGCCGAGGTCCGAAAGGCGGTAGAAAGATGGCCGGATTTTGCCGAAGCCGCCAAAGTTACCGAATTATGGAAATCGCAGATCCAAGAGAACCTTCGTTTGGATTTAGCGTCGATTTAAGTATCTCATTGCTTTATGCAATAAACTTAAAGATCTTTGACCTGGGAAGGATCGAGTCTGAAGGACGGGAAGGGGTCTTATATTTCGAGAGCGACAAGAAACAGCTTTTGGGAATCAGCGAAAGATAATTTTCTAGTCCAATAAAGAAGCGTCTTCATATACGATCGACGATAAACCAATTCGAGGTTCGCGCGGGACTGAGGGCACTTTCGCTCTACAGCATGACCAACGTGCTCGAAACAATCCTCTATAGCCGAAGCCACAGCCAGCACAGTTCGAGAAGATCCAGTCGGCTATCAAGGTCTTTGCAAAAAAAGAGAGCTTTTCGGCGTTTCCACAGATTAAAAGGGCGTCGAACGTGAGTTCATTCACTATGGAATACGCCGTCGGAACGTTCGGTTTCCCTAGCAACAAGTAACCCGCTCCCTTTTAACCGACAATTCATTGCCAGATCGGAATATGATCGTCCCGCACACCAGACGTTCAGTGCACGCTAAAGGTTGGACGGGCAGCGTCGACAGGCGAAATAGATCATATTGCTAATCAGCACCGATCGCGACGAAAGCCGCCCAAAAAAAAGGGTGTCGCCTTCCCGGATTCTTTAGCTGATTCAACATTGCTTTTTGCAACGCCCTGCCGACATTTAGTTTTTGTGACGATCGTAGCGAACGGTGAAAATCCGTCATTAGATCGGTCGTACTTTTCGAATCGACCTTCCATTGGCTCGCGACGACACGCGGAACTCCCGCGACTGCAAACGCCCACGACAGTCCAACAAGGCCCTCGCCAATTCGGGAGCCGCGGCCGGTGTCACAGGCAGAAAGGACAGCAAGGTCGGCTTTCAGATTTAGATCCATCAGTTCCCGGACTTCGAGAAGCCCGTCATCACCTCCTGTCCCCGGCGACAATATAAGTGCTGAATACATTGGATCATCATTATTGAGCACTCCGTGTGTTGCGAGATGGAGCACATTAAAATTACCCGCGGCTGCCTTAAAAGCGGCCTCGCTCGCTCTCCCTTTCTTAAAAACGACGCTTTGGTCGGTTCCGTAAATCTTGCGTAACCTATCTACTTCAACCTCTGCCAAGGGGAGGTCTGTGAATGCCTCGCCTCGGTCCTTTTCTAGTTTTGTAATGACTTTGGTATCTAGTTCCGGATTGCCGAAAGCTAGGAGTCTAGGGCTGTCGCTGCGACGACTCTTGCTTTTTTTCAGCTCTCGCAGAACGGTTAATGACGGAGCGTAGGAGACGGAAACATTTTCGATTAGAAAACGGTTATCTGGTCCGATGAGCGCTTGAAACGGCATGTCCCAGAGAAAAACATCGGGAACTATTACTAAGGAGTGCTTCCCTTTCAATTGCTGATTCGCCTTTGAAAGTAGGGTTTGATACAGATTTTTAGCATCGGAACGGTAATCAAGATCCGTATTTTGCAACTTAGCTCGAAAAGACTCAACTTGCTTGCTCAAAGCATCTCTTTCGATAGTGAGCGGGTAGATCTGCAAATTCACTTTACCGATACTCCTTGTAATGGCATACAGAAATATGCGATCTCCAGCAACGGCAAATTCAAGTAAGGCCGTTCGTTCGTCGGGCAATAGTTCGGCGATCTCATAAAGCTGGATCGGCTTGAATTCGCCTCGCTGCATTCGCAATTCCGGCTTTGTTGCAAAGAGTCTGATCTGAAAATCTTCGTAATCGACGCGTACCTTCGCTAATCTGACTTCCAATTCAGTGACGCGGCCCTTATTTTGATATTCACGTTGCCGCTCCCTATTTAGATCGCGATTGGCATCGTTAACCGCCTGTTTGAGTTTCAACCGTTGCTCGATCTCACCCGAGGTCATTGCCTTTGAAACGTCAGCTTTGCCGGTGCTAATGATGTCGAATAGCACACGAGCTTTCAACAACTCAGCTGATTTGAGAGCCTCTTCAGACTCATTCAATTCACTAAGGATCAACGTAAGATCTTGATAAACCTCCGACTGACTTCGCAAGTAACTGGTTTGCGTACTTTCATCCGAAAGTACCTTCGGACGCATTTCCTCGGCAAGTTTTACAGCTTCCCGGGCATTTTTCTTCGCTTCTGTCAGATTTCCCAACTTTCTGTTCATATAGAACTTAAGGTGAAGCGAACCTTGGCGATTATGACCCAATTTTATGGCCAATTGATAGGCTTGTTCGGCAAAGCCCAAGGCAATATCATATCGGCCAAGTTCCGAATTAAAATGGCACAACCCCTGAAGAGCCTCGATCTGTTCGTATTGAACGCCAACCTGCTGAAATTTTCTTAGCGCAATTTCCATATTTTCTATCGCTTTTTGTTGGTCACCCATATCAGAATACAGATGAGCAATATTGCCAGTCACGGAGCCCTCGCCATATATATTGCCAACCTCGCGTACCATTACGAGCAATCGACTTAACGCACCCAATTGTTCAGTTTTGTTCGAAATACCCAGCGCCGACATATTGAGGAGTTCCCTGATCAAAGGACGATAATCGATTTTTTCGGCAAGGGCCAAAGAGCGCTTGAAAAAGTCAGATGAAAGCTGGGAATTACCTTGCCCACTAAGCTGTTTTGCAAGGTGATACATGATGGTCGCTTCGAGCTGTTGATCGCCAATTTTTTTGGCCGCTTCGAGAGCCGCAAAATATTCTTTGGTTGCGTCGGCGAAGTTGCCTTTTTTATCGGTTACGCTGGCCCGCCGCTGTTGTATATTTACATAGCATTTTTTGTTGCCGGTCTGCTCGGCCAATCGCATGCCAATCTCCGCAACACCGTAGGCTGAATCGAACTTGCCCGCGTCCCGCAGGCCAAACATTATTCCGTAAAGCGATTCGCAAAGCGCGGTGTTACTGAGTCTGGCGTTGTCGGCGAGAAGTTTTGTGCGATCAGCGTTGGTTTCGGCATAACCAATCTGGTATGCAAGATCATCTTCGCTGCGCCGGATGCGCCAGATCTTCCATAGATTACCTTGCTTTACGAACTGAAAGGTATTATTTTGCTTTATTTCACGGATTTCAATAGAAAGCCGAAGGCGGAATATCTCATCACTATAACTGGAATTGTGCAATTCGAGGTTCTTCAGAAAAACTCCCTTTTCTGAGGAGAATAGAGTTTCGTTTTGCTCCAAAAATGCGGCGGTGTAAGGCGAGTCGTTTAGCCAGAATTGTTTGATCGCCTCCTTATCCTTTTTTTCTAATGCTGCGTAAAAAGATTTTACGGTGTCGCGAATTGCACGATCGTCGTCACTCTGAGCAAAAAGTGGCGATGCGGCGACCATTAATCCAAAAAATACTCGGAGAAATAGGGATATATTCATAAGAATTTTTCTGATTCTAAAGTCAAACCGCGAAATACGCAAAAAGGTTAGCGTTGTGCCTCCTCTACCTGTTTCAAAAGGCGTATTGCGTTTGCTGAATCTGGGTTCTGAGCCAGATATTTGCGGAACTCGGAAGCTGCCTCGCGAAGAAGTCCGGCTTCGGCATACGCCCTGCCCTTTAATAATGGACTTTTTGCTTTATTGATTTGTTTCTCATCAACGTCACTCACTATGTAAAATTTACCCTGCCCGATGTAACGGATAGCCTTATTTTCCGATGACTCGACGTTAGCTGAAACCTGCCAACGGTAAACCCTGCCCTTCGCTAGAACCGGAACCCTCCACGAATTTGCCTTGATTGAATCTGCTTTTGCAATGCGATTATCGTTAGCATCGAAAATTGCTACATCATAGCTTTGCTCATTCGCAACTCGCCTCCACCGCAAGACAGGCGACGAACTTCGAATCACCAAGCCATTTGGCGCAATAACGGTAATCTTTTGGGCGATGGAATCATCATTGCCACGCAATGTACCGACGCTCTCAACACGTAATTCACGCAGGACGGATGGCAGAGTGAGCTTTGCGACCTCGGGTTCCTCGTCGTTCTTTGGTATTGTCAGTTCGCTCGCCCGAGAATGTTCCGTCGGTGGAGTCACGATCGGCGGACCTGCTGCGGGATTTTCCGGCTGCACCTCGTCGCCAATATTTTGTACGGTGGTTTCGACGCGGCTATTGATTAAATAGAGCAAAACCGAACCGATCGAGACAACCAGGGAAGCCGCAAACGCTACCAACAACAGCCGCCTCGATGAAGTAAATAGCCACGCCGACAAATTGGCGATCATTGATCCGCGAGCCAGATCCTTCAACTCGCTTTCCTGTTTCAATTCCCGGTGGAAACTCACGATATCCCGCAGATCCTCGCGGCAGCTCAGACATGTTTCAGCGTGGCCCTCGATCAATTCTTTCTCAACAGGTCCGATAATTTCCTCAATATACGGCCTAAAATGATCTTCATAGTTGAGGTGAAACTCAGGTAGTGTATCGATGGCACCGTCGTCTAATAATGTGGTTAGTTCGTCAGCTACAGCAGTCGGAAACATATCATCTATCCTCCGTTTACACTCGTCGCAATTTTCAAGATGGCCGTGAACGCGCAGGAATTCGGCTGAGGCAAGACCGCCCCGTGCGTAATTCTCAAGCTCAATTTCAGTTATGTGACTACCGTCCATCTTTTTTCTTTTCTCGGGTTTGTTTCTGCCCGAAGCCGAGGCGTTTTTTCAACAACTGTCGAGCTACGCTCCTTAAATTATCCACTTTCTGCTCCTTCGTGGAATGCTCGCTGCCCTCTATACCCAGTAGTTCCGCGATTTCGCTGCTCGACATTGGGAGCCGCTGAAACATTTCCGAGAATTCCTCAATTCCGATCTCGAGTGCATCGGCAACCTCAGCGATCGAGGCGATACGTCTTTTTAGCACAAGCGTTATTGCCTCGGTGTCGCGTGTTTCTCGCAAACTTAAGAGCAACGCCTTCCGTTGATTTGGCGGGAGTTTTATTAGCTCGGACCAGATCAATCTTAGCTTTACTTGTTGCCGGTCCGATTCGACAAATTTATCGCGATCGAACATGAGATGATCGATCTCTTCCGGTAGTTCGACCTCTTCAAAGCGCATTGACCCGGTTATCTCGACGATCGAGCGAACGAGGTCATTGCGATAAACTGCGTGTCCTACAATATTGAGAACTATAGGGGTTAGCTCCTGAATCTTTAGGAAAAGGTGGCGGGGGTTCGTCTCTCTCACCTTCCTCACGGTCTCAGAAATATCGAAGGAAGAAGGTATTGCATCAAACGACATTAACCTAACGCAGCAGACACCTTCAACATCGTAAAATATCTCTAGATCACGATCCGAATCAGAGGCCAAATGTTTTAGACGGTTTGCCGCATGTCGCCATTCCGGATGCTTTGCGAGGAGATGGTCGATACGAAGATTCTTGATAACCGTTTTGATATAAGCGGCCGTGTTTTCTATCGGAGCGGTTTCACCGTTGGTTGTGGTAGTACGGAGTTTCCGAAATTTGGTAACGAGACGAAGATGGGCTTTCGAACAGATCTCTTCTTTATCCTCGATCGAAAGTGTCGAATATGCCTTCAGCTCAAATATTATCTGCGGATCAATGTACTTCTCGAATAGTGTGTCGAGCTGCCCCTGAGCACACGCTTCATCAGCGGCCTCCAAGTACGAAGCTAGCAACTCATCAATCTTCGAATTGTCACTGCCGTCTCGCATCAACTTAGAATTCTGCCAGGCTTAGTCTACGAATCTCCTGTTAGTGATTGATAGAATACTATTCCCGCCCAACGAAGTTTACATCCGACACGTTGTCAGTTACGTTTACAACGCGTGAAACAAAGCGATATCGTTTTGCCTGTACGCCGACAACATAGGTCTGACCGGCTTCGACATCGTCGAAGGTGTAGATACCGAATGAACCGGTAGTAACCGTACGACGATTGCCTTCCGAATCCGTAAGGATCACGGTAGCGTTACGCAGTGCCTGTCCGCCAGCCGTTGTTACACGGCCGCTGACACGAACACCAGCTGCAGTTGTGGTGATGACGACGTTGCCTGCTTCATAGGTCGTTGCAAGCAAAGCTCCCTGGGCATTCGACATGCTCTGAGCGGTCGGCGTGCCTGAGAACGTCACCGGGTAGGTTCCTGGTGCACCAGCTGGAAGCGGTGCAACATTGAACGTTACCGTCAGGATCTGGCGTGTGCCCGCTGCATACGTATTCGTAGAATCAAGCAGTACGCCGAGTCGATCCTGTGCCGTCTGGCTGGTGTTGAGGCCGAGGTTCGTGCCCGTTGGAACACCGGCTCCGACTGCAGCACTCACATACGTGAGTACGGCCGAATTCCAGTTTACCGTGAAGCTGGCCGAAGCCTCGTCACCCTGCGAATCGAGCTGGAACTGAACAGTTACCTGCTGTCCCGCCACGCCCGTCGTGTTGACCGCACGAATGATGCGTCCAACCACGTCAGGCGAATCAGGCCCTGTCGTCACCGGACCGGTCGGGCCAGCAGCTGTAGTCGGCGGGAAAACGCCTAGGTTATATAGCCGTGCCACGGTTACATCTGTGGCGTCGATCCGTCCGTCGCCAAAGGTTTCTCTCGGCGATGTGTCGGCCCTTTGGAACTGGTTGTTGCCAAAATCGGGCGAGATCGTTCCAAGTACAAGCTGGCGCATTATACTCACATCGTTTGAAAGTACACCGTCACCTCCAGTTGTAGCACCGGTAGCGTTAACTATATCTCCTTCAAGACCCAGATCCCCCTGCGCTACCCCAACTACACCAGGCGTGAAAAGACTTGGCAGAGGATTGCTATCGGCGTCCCTAATATCGCGCATCGTTGGCTGATCGCCAAAGCTTATCGGGGTAGTAATCAGGTTGTTTGTTGAAATCGGGAATGTAACCCTGACAATCTCTCGCGTGCCGGCCGCAACAACCGATGTTGGTGTGATCGAAATTCCAACTTTGCCCGGTAGCGAATTATTGACAACAACCGTACATCCTGATGTATCCGCTCCGCATGTAACCGCAGGGATACCAAGAATCGCCAGATCATAGTTGAGGCTGAAATCTATCTTTGCTTCATTGCCCTGGCTTGTTAGGAGAACCGGTACCGATACGATCTGCTCCGGAGAAGTCATACTACTGTTTGCAGAAGTTATTGTGGAACTACCAACTGAGAGGTTTCGGGGGTTGCTGGTCGATCCCTCGGCTCCGTATTCGATAAAATTGGCACTCGTGATGCTGGTAGTTACGTTCATGTATGTCCGGTTGATCGGCTCATAAGTCTTGCCGACGTTGGACGGCGTTACAATATAGCTTCCCCCAGCGGTCGCCAGTTCGAATGTATAGTTCCCGTTCGCATCAGTCACCGCAGTTTCCACCGCTCCACCACTAAGAGCGACCGTCACGCCTTGGAGGTTGGCATTCGTTCCAAACTGTTTGATGGTTCCGGTAATCGCAATCACCACGTTGTGCTGGACCACCTGTGACGTGCTGGCTCCGAAGTTGGCATCGCCGGCGTAGGCTGCCGTGATCGTCTTCGGGCCAAGGGTCGAGGTCAGGCTGCATGTGCCGGCCGCGACTGCTGCCGTACATGTGTTGCCCGTGCCGTCACTTACTGTCACATTACCCGTCGGTGTTCCCGCTCCCGGGGCGACCGGTGCGGTTGTCCAGTTGACCGGGTAGTTCTGACCAATCACCGTCGAGTTTCCGAGGGCCGTGGCATTGGTGATCGTTGTCGTCGTTGCCGCCTGTGTCACCGTCAGGGTCGCCGGTACGAATGTGAAGACGTAGTTCGGGGCTGCTAAGGTTCCCTGTGTGAGTGTGATCGCGTACGCTCCCGGAGCCGACGTTGAGATGGCTGAGGTCGAGATGTTCGGGGCTCCCATCACACCACTTGTACCCAGCGTCTCTCCGTTCTGGAAGCCTGTGATCGTGAATGTCAGGGCCGGGTTGGCCGCTCCGTACACTCTCGTCCGGTTATTCGCCGTCACCGTTAGTTGGACTGCCGTTACTGTCAGCGTTGCGTTCGTGAAGGTCGCGAACGAGTAGTTGCTCGAGGCGAGAGTTCCAAGCGTCGCCGTGATCGGGTAGTTCCCGACCGGACTCGCGGCCGTTGCGGTGGTTGTCAGTCCCGCCGTTCCGGTCGTGCTGTTGGCAGCATTGTCAGCCCCGACAAAGCCCGAAAGCGTTGCCGTCAGTGCCGGATTAGCGGCTCCGTAGGCTTTCGATTTGTTATCAGCTGTCACCGTCAGGCCTTTCTTGGCGACGTTGATCGAACCATTGATGTAATTGAACGAGTAATTAGCCGCCGCTCCCGCGGCACAAGTAGTTGAGTAGGGTGAAGCATTTACTCCCGCTCCTTGCGTATACGTCGTCAGGCACGTTGGCTGCGTCAACAGCACCGCTGATGTCTCACCCGGCACGAAGCCCGTGATGGTTGAAGTTATGGTTGGAGCCGCATCGCCGTACGTTACGTTATGGCTCGATGCCGTCACGTTCAACGGTGCTTTGAGCACTGTCTGTTGTGCCGAACCGTTCGAGGTATTGAAGTTCGCGTTGCCAAGGTAGTTGACGTTGATCGTATGCGTTCCCGCTCCGAGTGTGTTCAGCGAACAGGCCGCCGCTCCGAGAGCATTCAAGGTAACATTCTGGCAAGCCGCGATCGGCGTTGCTCCATCCAGGAAATTCACATCCCCCTGAGGAGTTCCCGCTCCCGGTGCATTCGCCACCAGCGAAGCCGTGATCGTCGTTGACTGGCCGTAAACCGGTGCGTTCTGTGCCGTCTGCACGATGGTTGTCGTGTCGGCCTTGTTGACTACAAGCGTGAACGACGAATCGGTGACCGCTCCGCAGTTGTCAGTCGAGCGCACCGTGATGACGTGAGCACCGATTGGCTGGGCGTTTGTGATCGAGACGACGCCTGACGCATTGACCGTCGGAGGCGTGGTTAGCGGCGGCACGATACTATGAATCGCGTAGCCGGTTATCGAGCCGTTGTCCATTGCCGTCGCGGTCGGGACTGTGACGCCCGATTGGCCAAATACAATCGGCGCCGGATTGTTATATGTCACCGTCGGAGGCGTATTTGGATTGACCGTAACGGTTAGAGTAGCAGACGCCGTCAAGCTACCGCCATCGGTTGCGATCAGCGTAAACGTGGCCGTCGTCGCACCGCACGCCGCCACGACATCCGCCGTGATAACGCCAGCGGTGTTGACGATATTCGAGATCGTCACCCCATTTGACGGATTCGCCGTCGTGACCGTAACAATGACTCCGCCATTACCGCTCTCGGCATCAGTCACGTTTGCGATAGTCGAATTGGAGACCGGCGAGCCCGCCTGCCTCGCAGCCGCGACGGCCGTGATCGTCGGCGGCGTGTTCTGGATCTCGTATGCACCGATATCCGTATCATCGCCTCCGGCTGCAGGAACAATGCCCGGATTGTTGGTCGTCCTAGGGAAGCCCGCACCACGTTGATCTAAAGTCAGTCCAAATGCATTTCCCTTGTCATAGGCCGGACTCACCGCCGTACATCCCGAAGGGACTCCCGGGGCCGAGCACAATCCATGAGTCTCCGTCCGTCCGCCATTACTCGTAAGAGGCAGGAGCCGTGGATCGAGTGGAGCCGCAAGCGTGCCGAACTGATCGCCGGCACCCGTAAATCCGATAGTATTGCAAGCAACCGTACAGCTTCCGATCAGATTGTAGCCCGATGAGCTGACTGGCGGGACGTTGCTCAACACGTCCGCAGTCGTCGCGTTGTTTTGATTGCCTGCTATGATCGCACTGCGAATCGTAGCGGTTCCACCATTGAAAATGACGCCGCTCGCGCTTCCAGTTCCTGTCGCCGAGTTATTCGTGATCGTGGAATTGTATAGGTTTAAGGTTCCCGTCACCCGTATTCCACCGGCATTGTTCGACGTACCGCCAGCCTTCGTGTTACCTGAAATCGTCGAGTTTATGATGTTCCCGATTGCCCCGCTCGTGAGCTCGATACCTCCCGCGCCAGCACCGGCACTCGTGGCTACATTATTGGAAACAGTTGAATTGGTAAGATTCAGCGTTGCGTTCGAAGCGAAGATGCCAGCAGCATTTACCGAGGCAGTATTTCCTGCAATCGTGCTGTTTGAGATAGACACGGAAACTGGCCCGGCTGATCCGCCGGCGACAACCATACCGCTTCCTACATTCGTGTTTCCGCCCGTAAGCGTTAAACCGTTGATCGCAACGCTACCATTTGTAACAAGGAATACGCGACCGACTGGACTGCCGCTCGCCGTCGTGTTCCGAAGCGTGAGCAGATCAGCTCCGGGGCCATCAATTGTTAGGTCTTTGATTATTGAAAGCTGACCCGTTGGAATGAGGAGTGGGCTAGTCACCGACCCTGCGAACGAGATGACACTGCCCGGACAAGCCTCAATGACCGCCTGGCGAAGGCTACCGGCTCCGGTATCCGCGTTGTTGATGACTGTCGGATTTAACACACACGCTGTCTGAACTTCGACCGCCCCTATGTCTGAGCCGTTTCCAACGCCATTCGCGATAACGGGATCGTCAAACGGTCTTGCAAGGCCGCGTTGATCGACTAGAATCGTTCCATTGTTGCCACGATCGATCGCCGAACTGCCAAACAACGGCAAATGTGTCAGCGTTGGCCCACCATTATTTGCCAATGGCCCGAGCAACGGATTGATCCGTGCCGAAGCTGTTCCCGCCTGGTCGCCGGTGGCAGTAAGTCCAATCGCGGTTCCCACATTGCCAATCAAATTGTAGCCCTGAGAGACGAAGGATCCGCCGAGATCTGCAACGGTGGCATTATTGGCATTCGCGGCAACGATGGAACTCTTAATAATGACGGTTCCCGATGCTTTACGGATTCCACCGGCGTTATTAACGCCGATAGGAGCTGAATTATTTGTAATCGTACTATTTGTGATCGTCGCGTTCCCGTTATCCCAGTAGATGGCTCCACCATTGAAGGTACCGGAGGGCACCGAATTTCCACTGAGTGTTGAATTGGTGATGTTCAGTGTTCCGCCACCAAAGATTCCGCCCGCCCCGTTAAACGTTAGTGACCTAGAGTTGATCGAAACTGTCGAACCATTCAGATTCAAAGTATTACCGGAATGAACTATCCCGCCACCCAACGGGCCTGTATTGCTTCTGATCGCTGTGTCGGTAATGGTAGTAACTGTTCCAGGTGTAATATTTGCTATTCCTCCACCAGCCCCTGTTGCAGTATTCCCCATAACAACCGACGAGACAAGATTCAGATTCCCTTCAGAATAGATACCGCCGCCGCTACGCCTCGAGTCGTCACAACAATCAGCGGCCATTCCGCCAGTGACAGTCAGCCTGCTAATTTCAACCAATATTGCAGGGCGAATTACGAAAACCCGCGAGGTATTATTTCCAGAAACAGCAAGTAGAGTCGCCCCCGGCCCCTGCACAGCAAGATTCTTATCGATCACTAATTCCCCTAAGCTCAATGTTATCGTCCGCGGAGTTCCGTCGTGGAAATTTGTGGCTCCACCTGCGGTCGTATTGGAGAAGGTTATGGTCGTGTTCGGACATGCCTCGAGCACCATCTGTCGAAGACTGCCGGCACCCCCATCGCCTATATTGGTTACAACCGGGGTCGGATTGCATGGTTCATCGTTGGTGATCGTGAGTAAAGCGCTATCGGCTTCGGGAGCTAATAATTCCGTACTGCCGTCCGAGCGGTTTACGGTCGTGTTGGTAAGATTCAGATTGACAGTTTCGTTCAATTCGAAAAGCGGTTCGTTGACGAGTGGGACATTGACAGTCTGCGTCCCGCCGACGCCGTCCGCGAAGGTAACGGCCTGTGAGACACTGCCGTAATCGCCCGGAGCAACAGCCGTTCCGTCTGCGGTCGAGAATGTCGCGGTTATCGAGCCTTCGGTACCGCCGATGCGGGCGATCGTGATGGCCGCGTTGCCACCAACAACATTCTCAGCAACCGGGTACGGATCGCCGCTGAACTCGATCGTTCCTGCTGTTCCCGTGGTTACAGCGAAACACTGCGAAAATTCGCTGGTATTGCCATGCGAGTCAGTAGCCGTCGCAGTAATGAATTGACTGACGGTAAGCGAGACTGGATTGAATACAAACGGAGCTACATTGCCGCTTCCGTCCGTGGTTGTGGTCGTTATGGAACCCAGATAAGTCTCGCCCTCGCCATTGCCTGATACGTCGCATGCCGAATTCGTATAGAAGTCAATAACGTAACCGGCGGAGCTGCTTGGTGTCGTATTCAAAATTCCACGGATCGATTTCGTGGAACCGGAAACGTACGCCGACGTGAGAACCGGGAAATTCTGGAGGTTATTCGGGCCAATATCTGTATCGTTCGGGTCATTCGAAGTTACTCCATCAGCATTCAAATCGATACCTAACCCCATATTATTAAAGATCAAATTTCCCCGGATCGTATTTCTGACGCCGCCCCCACCGGCAACGCCAACGCCAGCCGATCCGTTATTTGCTATTAAATTGGCTTCGCCGGCGCCGATACCACCCAAAACGTTGCCGGCTGCGTTGATATTCCCGCCGATCGCGATTCCTTCTGTACCATTTCCGAGTGGTGTCGTTCCGTTAACACCAACCCCAATGTAGTTTCCCTGAACAGTATTATTTGCGGAATTGTCATCAACAATTCTTATACCTATCCCGTTATTGCCAGAAATAACGTTTCGAGCCGCAACCACTGTACCCCCGATCTGATTGCCATTCGATCCCAAAGCTATTGAAATACCCTCGTTATTGTTCCCAAGATCAAGCAGACCAGTTATGTCTGTCCCAAGATAATTCCCCTGAATGAGGGCCCCGCTGGTGAAAGTTCCAAGCAATGCGATTCCAAAACCATTCCCCGAAATCACATTTCGATCCGCTGGCAGAAGCCCGCCAATGGTACTTGAACCGCTGTCAACATAAATACCGGCACCGCCACTGCCATTTACAGATGCCCCTGTTGGATCTAACCCAATAAAGTTTCCTGCGGCGACTGCCCCAGTTCCGATTGGTGCCTGCAAATACAACGCGTGCGCCACGAATCGAATAATCGATAGCCCCCGAATTGATGAGCCGGCCGCTACGCTCACAAGACCCGCGAATACGGCACCAGCATTGATTCCGTCAAGCACAATGTGGATAACGGCATCATTGCCAACGGCCAATGTGTTTGGGCTAGAACCTGGCTGAGAATACCCATTCAATATGGTCGTAAAGTTAATCCCTGGAAGGTCTGAATCAGGAGCGATGGTACAAACTTCACCTGACACGCCGATCATAGGAATGCAACCGATATCCGCATCAGGAATGTTGAAATTGACTGTCGAAACATCATCTGCCACGTTCGCCGCATTTATCGCCTCGCGCAGCGTGCAGCCATCGCCGGATCCCAACGGCAGGCAGAAGCCATCGTCGGTGTCTTCTGTCGTATTTACGACGAGAGTTGTCAGCGGTGGATCATCGTTAAGAATCGTTAGCTGGACGTTGTTCGGGGTTCCAAGCGTTGCTCCGCCCGTAGGCGTGAATAGAATATTGACGTTAAAGATCTCGTTTGCCTCGTAAACGGCGTCGGGAAGGAGCGTAATTACAATGGGTTTAGGGCTTGAATCCCCGTTTGCCCACGAGACAGTTCCGCTTGCCCCTGTATAGTCAAATCCTGCTCCCGACACAGCGGTGCCGTCGACAGTTGTGTATTGAACCGAAACAGCACCATCGCTTCCCCCAGTTCGCGTGACGTTGAGCGTAACCGTACTGGCACTTTCGCTGACGCTGTACGACGGTGCATCGAACTGCAGCGTTCCCGGAACCAGCCCCGTCCCCGTCAGAGCTATGTCAAACGGATTCTCATCCGCATCGTCGCTTGGAAAATCGAGATCGATTCCCAGGAACCGACTGCCTCCCGCAGTGCAGTGCACCGGAATGCCCGTATTTCCATTCAAAGCAACGGTCGAACCCATTCCTGCAGCATTGGCAACGAAATCAATCGGAATCCAGCCGCCGCCGGTGATCGAACCAAGGTTTACGTAGAACACCGCAAAATTGTTGTTTGACTGCCCGGTTACACTTGTACCAAACGCACCGCTGCCCACCAGGCCCGGGATGTCGATCTGGCCGGCATGAACTTGGAGACCCGACAACGAGACAATAATAACGGCAACGACGGCAGCAAGGAGCCATCGGCTGAATATCGAGCACCGGTTGCAAGGAATTAAGGATTCGCCAAAGCGTGTCGAGGATTGGTCAAGAAGCATGAGTAATTAAGTCTCCAATTTGGGCCTTCAAAGAAATGTGTATGCAAGGAAAAACTGGCCGGCGAGCCAACAACCTGAACGCAAATACCTCGGATCTGGCGTTTTTGCCAGAATCGGTATCGCAATTGAGTTCTCCTTTCTCTCAGTTCGAATATCATTCCGTTCATTTTTACTGAATTGAGCATCTAAAAGGAACAACCTCCTCCCATCCCCAAAACGGCAAATATTACGAATTATTCAACCTTTGATAAGTAGAGACTGTTCAAAAATAGCAAACTTACCTATTTAATATTTTTTATCTTTTACCGTCCGAAGCACCAGAGCGAACGGGAAACAATGGACGCACAAGGCGGCTACCCATCTCTGATTGGGATGGATTCATAAAAATTAGCAACCTTACCTTAGCGATCTTTTTTAAGTTGAAATCGGTTGATTAGGGCCGGAGACTATAACGATAGTCGAACTTCAAAGACGCCCGCGAACTATTTCGTTGCAGTTGTCCAAACTAGACCATTCCTGATTATTGAACATCGTCACCTTCTC
This sequence comes from Pyrinomonadaceae bacterium, assembly GCA_040080065.1. Classification (GTDB taxonomy): domain Bacteria; phylum Acidobacteriota; class Blastocatellia; order Pyrinomonadales; family Pyrinomonadaceae; genus OLB17. The sequence goes on along the minus strand of JBEBJB010000058.1, from coordinate 2,460 downwards.
GCACGTCGTTTCGTTGCGACTCATCAAGACGTTTTACAGCCTCCAAAAGCAGCTTGTCATCTGTTTGAGCGTAAACGGTTGTGATACTCATGTCGGAGTGTGCGAAAAGGTTCTGCACTATTAGGGGATTCGTGTTCCTACGGATCAATTCGCTCGCGAAGTAACTTCTCAGATCGTGGAAGTGATAATTCTCCTCTCTGGTTCCTCCGCGTTTGTTAATTCCCGCGTTACGGAGTGCAGTGTACCATCGCTTGCGAAAGTCTTTTACCGGGAATGGCAACTGCTCATCCTCGATCATAGCTTTCAAGACCCTCGTCGCTGTCGCGTTGATTGGAACCAGACGTGGCGGCCTTCCCTTTGAGCCGATCACGAGAAGCTGCTCGTTTTCGAAGTCGATAAAATCCTCGGTGATGGCCATTAGTTGACCACGGCGTAACGGAAGGTTGACCGCCAAGACTATCAGCCGGTACAGAAGAGTGTCCTTCTCTAATTCTTTCCAAAGATCTTGCTTTTGTTTTTCATTGAGCAATCGCCGCCGGGGTGGTGGTTCCGGTAAGGCTTTCACGTACTGCATCGGGTTTCGGTCAAGGATTCCCTCTTCGCAGGGCAAACTCAAGATCTTTGAGAGAGTAGACATTATTCTGTTGATTGAAGATAGTGATAACTCACTTTCCTTCTTTCGTTTGTTTTGCCGGGTCAGAAGCCTGGACCGGCAGTCCCTGTAGTCTTGGGGACTTATGCTGGCCAGGGGCCGCTTCTTGAAATGTCCCAGGAGAAGCCGGATGTAGAGATTCTTAGCACCTTTGTTGACACTGTTCTGCTCGACATACGGCCGGTATTTCGCCTCGATGAATGACGCCAGGGTGGTGGTGCTATCGGCGACGCCATAGTTGTGATTAAAGGTCGTCTTAATGATCTGCCGTTCGGCTAGCTCAGCTTCCTGTTTCGTTATGGCCTCAGGGATTGCTTGGTGAAAGACCTTTCCATTCAGGCGTTTATACATCCACCAACGAGCCTTCCCGTAAGCTGGATGTGAAGATGTTATTCGCTTGCCATTGAATCTTTTGAAAACTGACATAACTACCCCTAACAAGTTCAAAGTGAAAAAGCCGAAAATCGAACCCAGTCCTGCATTCGCAAGTTCTGTTCCGCTTGTCAGCCGCCCATTTACTGGAGTTTTGGGATGTTTACACCGAAAATTGGAACGCTTACGCACCAGATAGGTGCGCGTTTAGACCAGTCGTGGTTCGTTTAGAATGGGGGCGTCTGATGGTTGCAAAATGGTTGCGGTTTTTTCTAGTTTACCTCGCACTCTAAACCATTGATCTAGAAACGCTTAGTCTACAGCCCGTTCGCCGGATAACCGAAAACTGCAACCATCTGCACAAAAAAAGGGCTTTCGAATTTCTTCGAAAGCCCCGTGTTTATTGGTCGGGACGGCGAGATTTGAACTCACGACCTCTCGCACCCCAACCAATCTGAGGGTTAATCATAAGTTCTCAAGATCTCTCAAAACCAATCAAATTGGGCTTTATGCATGTCGCTAGCAGGTTGTGACAACGTGTGCGTCGGGAAAAGTGCAACCATCTTGCAACCAACTTACCAAGATTATTCCCAAATGGAACATCGATAAATAACACTGGCGAGAACAACAAAATATCACATTCTGATCGAAAATAGACACTAATTTTGCTGTTTAGGATTTTGCGATATTTTCGAGAAACAAATGTGTGAAACCCTATCTCCTAAGTCATTCGGGCTTATTAACAAACCATGTAGTTGGACACCGGTTTTCATTCCGCCCCCCCTTTTTTTGCCCTACCGCCTTTTTATAGATCTGCACAATATTGTCTGAAATGCCAACGCTTCTTCAGGTTGGTGCATCGCGATATCGTTCTTTGACAAACGTCACTTTTAGGTCGTGGAATCTACCTTTCTCCAAACGCTTCCTTGCATAGCGATTTAGGATTCCAGATCGAGTATTCAAAGTTTGGGCCGGATTCAGCTATTGGGGGGCCTTTTTGGTTGATAAATGCAATACCTCATAGGAGGCCGTGCATCGGCACCAAGAATGCAAAAGTTATTTCTTGCACAAAGTACCGAAAAGCGGTACTTTTCGCATAAAATTACTTCTCCAATGCCGCAATTTCGCCGGCCCCTAAAACATTTTATCTCAAGAAGTGCCGCCAAACACTACCCGCCTTAGCTGTCTTGTTCTTTATGAACTACTTTGAGCTCTGACGTCAGATCACCTTTTCCATACCAGTCTTTAATGGGACACAAGTAAGTTATTTGGGACACATCATATGTCCCGTTTTGTCTTTACTATGTCCCAATTAGAAAGTATAATGTCCCAATTAAGTAAATGGGACATATAAATTCCCATTTATAATACCGCCAAGAAGCTTATGAAAAAAGGAGAAAAGAAAGCCGAATTGGAAGCCCTCATCATTCAATTGC
>JBEBJB010000023.1:0-84320 GCA_040080065.1 Pyrinomonadaceae bacterium | reverse complement strand
CGAGGGGTAAACTATGAAAGATGAGCAAATGAAGGAAGAACAAGTAACCTACACGCTCGAAAAAGACGGCAAGTTCTACATTATCGAGAATGTACCTGCCCGCGTCAGCGTCGTAACCGGCGAACAATTCTTCGCACCGGCAACGGTTGAACGACTACAGAAAAATCGTCCTGACGAGCCAAAAGCCTAAACGAACCATTGAAACCCCGATCTTTGAGTTTGCCGCATGATGCTGACGAACGAAGCCATCTTGCTCCCCTCCTGCCGAAGGAGGGGTGGCGTCCGTTTCGGAGGACGGGGTGGTGGGAGCGACGTCCAGGACGACAAGGGCGACGCCGGCATGGGCGGCGGTTCCCAACTTGCTTGCGACTGCGGTTTAGTTTGCAATGTAAAATGAGAGACTTCGCTCGGCAACGGGTGAAGCCTTTTTCTCGGAGTTCTATTAAATGATTTATTTTCAAGGTTCAAAAAGAAATTAAATTTCTCTCAATCCAAGGAAGCAAGCAGTATTTTCCATCGTTTTGGAGGCACGACGCGAAGTAATCGTGAACGAAGCGAAATAATTAAGCGCGGAGCCCAATAATCGTGTTCGAAGCGTAATAACTTGCTCGCAATGACACAACCCAAAGCCAGTATCTTCTTTTACTATGTATGCCAGCATACAGATGGCACATTCCGGTTCTTCTAAAATTTAACCGCGCAAATGGCGCGATATTCATCCTCCGCCAGCTTAATAACGACTGACGTTACAAGAATATCCGGAAGCTTGAAAGTATATCGACATGTATCGAATACGTGTAGCCGACGTTATTTTAAATGAGCAAACACGGTGCTTGCCTCAACCGACTACGTTCAGGCCATGCCGGGCGATTATAAGGAGAACTTTATGTCACAAGTAAAAACAGCTCCCGATACCAGCAGGGGGACTGCTATCCGTCCCTTCCGCATTGACATTCCCGAGGGGGATCTAACAGACCTACGCCGCAGGATAGAGGCGACCCGTTGGCCTGAGAAAGAACCCGTCGACGACGCGACGCAAGGCGTGCAGCTCGCGACAATGAAGAATCTCGCAAAGTACTGGGCGACAGAATACGACTGGCGCAAGTGCGAGGCGAAATTGCAAGCTATGCCGAATTTCATCACCGAGATCGACGGTCTCGATATTCACTTCATTCACGTTCGTTCCAAACACGAAGGAGCTTTACCGGTGATCATCACCCACGGTTGGCCTGGGTCGCCTGTCGAGCAACTGAAACTCGTTGAACCGCTGACCGATCCGACGGCCTTTGGCGGGACGGCCGATGACGCCTTTGATGTTGTCATTACGTCGATGCCCGGCTACGGTTTTTCGGGAAGGCCATCGGCGACCGGCTGGGGGCCCGACCACATCGCACAGGCCAACGCTGAGTTGATGAAACGTCTCGGCTACACGCGGTACGTTGCGCAGGGCGGCGATTGGGGCGCGATCATCACCGAGCTAATGGGCGCACAGGCACCGCTGGGATTGGCGGGCATTCACACCAACATGGCTAACGTGATCCCGCCCGAGATCGACGCAGCCGCTTTTTCGGGAGAGCCGGCCCCGGCCGGCCTCTCAGCCGACGAGAAGGCTGCCTACGATGAGCTTAGCTTTGTCTATGCAAAGGGCATCGGGTACGGATTCCAGATGGGGCTGCGGCCGCAGACTTTGTACGGGATCGCGGACTCGCCCATCGGCCTGGCGGCGTATTTCCTCGATCACGACGCTCGCAGCTATGCGATGATCGCACGCGTCTTTGACGGAAAGACCGAGGGGCTCACCCGCGACGATGTTCTCGACAATATTACCCTCACGTGGCTGACGAACACGGGCGTTTCTGGCGGCCGTCTCTACTGGGAGAACTGGGGATCATCGTTCTTCGCGGTCAAAGGAGTCAAAGCGTCTGTCCCGGTCGCCGTTAGCGTCTTCCCCGATGAACTCTATCCGGCACCAAAGAGTTGGGCCGAAAAGGCGTATCCAAACCTTATCCATTACAACAGGCTTCCAAAGGGCGGGCACTTTGCTGCGTGGGAGCAACCGGCGTTAATGGTGAGCGAGCTGCGCACAGCTTTCAAAACACTTCGTTAACTTTAGAACTCGAATTTAGGAGTAGGTCGGCCGCGGACAATCCCCGCGGCCTTTCTCTTTCAAATTAGCAGAGGGCGGCCGCCATCCAATCTATTCAGGCTTGGCCGGAAAAGACACAGCCATTCCGCATATCGGCGGGCACGCCCCTATTTGTGGCGGTAGGTGATGCGGCCTTTTGTTAAAAAACGGTGTTAAAAAACGGGGTCAGAAAAAACGGGGTCAGTCTTGCGATCTTGCGATTCTTCGCGGCTGCTGCGCCTTGGGGCATGGGCATCTGATCCAACCGGAACCTGCGGTTCGAGGCGGACGGACTTATTTGTCACCGTCCCCGACCATTCGCGGGTCCGCCTTATTCGTCGAGCGGAAAAGCTGTGCTTTTCCGAGAGCCCCCTAAATGACTGCGCGGCTACGCCGCCGCCTTTTCCCAACCGCAGGAACAGCGGCATAGCCGCAAGAAATTTATCAAACTGCCGGAAAAGCACAGCTTTTCCGCTCGGCGACGCAGAAGATCAAAAACGGGGTCCAGAAGATCAAAAACGGAGTCAGTCTTGCGATCTTGCGATTCTTCGCGGCTGCTGCGCCTTGGGGCACGGGCATCTGATTCAGCCGGAACCTGCGGTTCGAGGCGGGCGTGCATAGAGTTTGTATCTGCGACATAGGCTGGGCCGGTTGGATATTCGTTGTTGTTTATTTTCTCTTTAACGCCGCCGCCCCGCCGGCATCCTCCTCGGCGTGGACTACGCGGTTTTGAGCGTGGTCAAAAAGACGAGCGGATCTTCAAATCTGCCGTAAAGTGCTTTTGCGGCTTGCCGCTCTATTTGCGGAAAAGCTGTGCTTTTCCGAAAGCATCCCAAAGATCTCGCGGCTATGCCGCCGCCTTCCCTAACAACAAGAACGGCGGCATAGCCGCGATGAGTTTTATTAACCTACCGGAAAAGCAGAGCTTTTCCGCAAATAGGTGGGCGAAGCCCAAAATCCGCATCTAGTCCAACCGAAACGTGCGATCCGAGGTGGGTGTACATAGAGTTTGTATGTGCGACATAGGCTGGGCCGGTTGGGTGTTCGTTGTTGTTTATTTTCTCTTTATCCACGCCGCCCCCGCCGGCATGGAAAGGCCTCGTGATTGTTATGTTACCGTCTCCGACGGTTCCGACCATCTTTTATCCCCACCGATGTGGGCTACAAGTATTTCACCATCTCCGGCGGTTCCGGGCCCGCGGCTGATCCCCACCCACATCTTGCGACGGCGGCCCTTGACAAATTGTCTTGTGTATGATACACTGTTTCACATTATGACGATTGTAAGACAAAGTAATTTCTTTTTTTTAAATTTGACAAAAAAACGGGAAAAACGTTTGTAAGTAATTGAATTCACTACACTTATTTGTCCCGGTGGAGGGCTGGGACAGTTTTGGGACAAAATAGGTGGTTAGCTGGGGTTAAGTTGTTGTATTAGAGGCTAGTTACGGGCGAAATGAGGTCTAAAACCAAAATAATATATTTGATTGATTTGGAGGTAGTTTGCAACGAACCATCACGATCTGAAGAAAGATTGTCGCGCCTTTTTTCATATATTGGTTTTGAAGGATCGTTGTGATCTTAAGTTACGAATCATCGTTTGTCCCGGTAGCAGTCAGCGTCTTTATCGACGAACTCTATCAGGCGCCACGGAGATGGGCCCAAGCCGCGTATCCAAAACTCATGCACTACAACAAACTCCCCAAGGTCGGGCACTTTGCCGCATGGGAGCAGCCGGAGCTTTTAGTTTCGGAACTGCGTTCAGCGTTTAAAACCCTGCATTGATGGCGAATGCGTGAGGCTGTCCGAAATGCACTTTTCCGACAGCCTCTTTTGTCTTTTTCTAATTACCCTCTTCCAACATAACGGGGCACGCAGCGGCCGTTTCGATCTTTGACATATCTATAAAGGAGATAGCCGCCGGCGCCGGAGCCTAAGCCGATCAATGCACCGCGCTTACCGCCAATCCCTCCGCCTAGTGCGGCCCCGATGCCGCCGGCGACCGCTGAGTGAAGCAGTTTCTTCTTTGTGCTCATTCGGCTCCGAACTCGAAACGTTCCCGCCCGGCATGGCTTGATCGCTGCCGGCTCAGCGGTTTCCGCGAGTTCATAGTAGGCGTCAAGGTCGAAGAATGTATCAAACGCGGCGTCGTTCAACCGGGCCGGCACCGATGCCGCCGAAGCCGGCATTAGGTACACGAAAGCAAACATATTCAAAACAAATGTTGTGATGATCTTTTTCATAAAATCTCCCCTATATTCGCAAAAGGCACTTTGGAGGAGTTCTGCCCCTAATTAAATTCTTGCGCAGGTAGGCAGCGGGTACTGTACGGTAACGAACAAAGGGATGAAAGCTCTAATGTGTTGCCGCCGCAAGGGCGATAAAAAGAAATACGCTCTTTCGCCCGTTTGCCGGGCGAAAAAGCGTACTTTAGATCTTTGAAAATTTAAATTATTACGGCTTCGATTTAGCTGGCGGCGGGGTGCGTTTGGCGCTCCACTCGTCGCTGGCACTTTCGTTGAAATAAACGGTTCCGGCGATCGCATCGCCCTTGACCTTGCCGGTAAAGCTCAGCGTTACGGCGTTGCCGTTGTAGTCGATCGTGTAGCTGAAGCTGATCTCGTCGCCTTTTACGGTGCCCGCAACCGGAACATCGCCATTTGCACGTTTGGCCGTGCCGGACAACTTTTCGCCTTCGACCTTGAACACGAGCTTGAACGGCCTGGCTCCGCCGGGCGTGTTCATTGACGCATCCCATTCTCCCGCAACCGAGGTTTGAGCGGACACTTGCCCCGCACCGACAAACAGCAGCCCTATAGCCAGGACCGAGATGAACATTAATTTTTTCATATTACTCCTTTGATATGTACAAGAATATCCGTCTATATCCGAACAATAACAACGAACAGCCGAAGAATCAAATAAAAAGGAACGCTCAAAGCGCGAAAAAAGGCTCGATAGATCCTACCAAAACCTTTCTTCTAAATGATCGTGAGATACGTTTGACTATTTTGAGGCCTTTCGGTCGCCTTGTTCTTCGATAAAGAACCCGACCATCGACGCTGCCATCATCGCGACGCCGGCGAACGCGAATGATCGCGGGCCACCGAATATTCCAATAAAAAAAGCGATAACGCCCACGACGCAAAGCAATGATCCGATCTTACCAGCAGTTTTTGACATTACAGATGAATTTCTCCTATTTCAAAAATACCAAAATAGCCCCAGTGATAACAACTTCGCGATCATTCGATCGGCGGCAGGATCTGCCCGCCGTGGTGGGCGACGACGAGCCATTTACCGCCGCGTTTCATCCAGACGTGGGTGCTGCGAAATTGAATGTTTCGCACGCCCTCGACGGTTCCGCGATGCGTCATTATCGCCGTGTTGCCAAAGATTCTGACCTTATAATCATCCGAACGGACAAAATCGGCATTCGGAGCAAGCTGCGCGAGGTATTGATCCTTATTTTCGACCTCACCCCGCTGGGTGGTGCCGGCGTAATCGTCTGCAACGATCGCTCCGGCCGCTTTTTTGTCGCCTTTTAGCTCGGCAAACGTCCAGGCTTTGTCGAGTTGGATCAATTTGTCCTCAACGCTTCCCTTTTTATACTGTGCAGAAGCGACAGTAGAAATTCCAAGAATCAATGCGATAGGAGCAAGGGCGGAGAAAATGAGTTTCATACGCGTTTGTCACCGGCGTTTGCCCGCCTGCTTTCTATGCCGCCGCCAGAACGGGCTCAGAGTTACGGACCAGCACTGTCGGAGATGGGTTCGGAGATGGTACGGACAGGTCATGCTCGCGAAGCAATTCAATATGCTCATTCATTCCCCATTTTGCCTTGTATAGGCAATCCTCAACGGAATTCCCAATACCTGTAAAGCCCTCGAGATCAGGAGAAAAGAAACCGAAGAATTCCGGATCGTCGGTGGCCTCTATGACGAGTGAATATTTAAGATCAAGCATTATTTCTTTCTTAGGCCTGCCGTCTTAAAAAGGCTAATCATTCACTAAATCTCACGATGTTACTTCACATTTTTCTTAAACAATTCCAGCGTGCGTTCCCACGAGAGTTTGGCGGATTCGGCGTCGTAGCGTGGAGTCGTGTCGTTGTGAAAACCGTGCTGCTTTCCGTCGTACAAGAAAACTTCGTACTTCTTCTTGTTCTCTTTGAGCGCCGCTTCGTATGCCGCGATGCCGCCATTTATGCCTGTATCGGCCCCGGCGTAATGGAGTTGAAGTTGAGCAAATATCTTAGGAACGTCCGCGACTCCAGCCTGGCGGCCGTAATATGCTGATCCCGCGTTAAGGTCTTTGGCGAGCCGAACCGCAAGCTGATTGACGATCCCGCCGCCGAAGCAGAAGCCGACGGCTCCGAGTTTGCCATTGCTGTCGGGCCTTTTCTTGAGCCACATTGCCGCAGCGACAAAATCCTCGGTCATCTTCTTTCCATCGACCGTGCGAAATGCCGCCGCGCCTTTCTGGTCATCGCCCGGATAACCGCCGACCGAAGTCAGGCCATCCGGGGCGAACGCCATGTAGCCGGCCTTGGCGAGACGGCGTGCGACGTCTTCGATATATGGATTGAGACCGCGATTTTCGTGGATAACGATGACGCTGCCGAATTTCTTACCTTTTGCGGGTTTTGCAAGATATCCCTTGATCGTTCCGTTACCCGCGGGAGATTGCACGACCTCATAGCCGACCTTGATGTCTTTGTCATCCTTGGGTACCGTCTGCGCCCATGCGTAGTTCGGCGTCAGGCTCTCAAAGATCGCCGCGGCCGTCAGCCCGCCGACCGCGAATTTCCCGATGCTGCCGAGAAACGATCGCCGGTCCATGTCGCCGTGCTGATATTCGTGAAAAAGATCCAATAACTCCTGCGGATATTCGTCTGCGGTTTTGCGTTCCATCTGGTTCTCCTTGTGTTGGGCAATTATACTTGAGATTCCGCACGTATCCAAAATGAACGCAACCGGCAGGGGCAAGTGAAATCAAAGAGGATGTCTGAAAAGTCAAAGTAAGAGGAAGATAACCACGAAACCACACTAAAGGAACACCAAAAATGACTTATTTTATAACCTTTTTGTGTGTTTTAGTGTTTTTTCGTGGCTAAATTTTCTTTTTCTTTGCTTCTCAGACATCTCCGTTCCTTACTTCGCTTTGAGAAGGTCGCGTATTTCTCCGAGTAAGGCTTCCTGCGGCGGCGGCGGCGTGGCGGCGGCAAGCTTTGTAAAATAGTTCATCGCGGCTTTTGCGATCATAAACATCACAAATCCGACGATCAGGAAAGTGATTATATCGCTTATCAGCTGACCATAACGCAGCAGCGGTGCTCCGCCTTTAACAGCGGCGTCGATCTGATCCGGCGTTGCACCGGACGCGAGTTTTCCGCTGAGGTCATAAAATTTTGTCTTAAAGTCGGTGCCGCCGGTTACGAGTCCGACGATTGGCATTACCATGCCTTCGGTAAAGGTCGTAACGATCTTTCCAAACGCGGCGCCCATGATCACGCCGATAGCGAGGTCGAGCACGTTGCCGCGTGCAATAAAAGCCTTAAAATCATTCAACATATAGATTTCTCCTTTACGGTCCAAAGTTAGTTATAGCTGTGGGTTAGCAAGTGTAGTACATTTCCAATAGATTTCGCTAGCGACGGAATTTGTTACACGGAATCCGGTTCGGAGCTCTCGGAAAAGCCCTCGTTAGCAAAAATCCTAGCCTCGTTAGCAACGGATTTACCTATTTTACCGACGAACCTAGCCTCGTCCGCGACGAACTTAGCCTCATCCGTGACGAACCTAGCCTCATCCGCGACGAACCTAGCCTCGTCCGTGACGAACTTAGCCTCATCCGCGACGGTTTTACCTATTTTCCCGACGGTTTTAGCTATTTTACGGAAGAAGAAACGCGTCGATCGTGACGGTGAATCCTTGACTGGAGCGCGAGCGTCCCGCTTGCCAGCGGTTGAAAACCGCTTAGGCGCTGAGGTTTAGTTCAACTCGAAGAATAACGATCTTCGCCACGCCGCAGAGGCTGCGGCGTTGCAAGCGGGACGCTTGCGCTCCAGTCGGGAGTTTTGTTTTGAATATTTTGACTTTTTCGCCGGACTTCACCTACACTGTTCGCGGTTAAAGATCTTGCGATTCAGGTGAAACAAAAATGAAAATACTGCTTCCGTTTGCGTTGCTGGCTGCCGTGTCGGTGTGCGGGCTTGGGGAAAAGGATCAGAGGACGACGAGCGAGCCGCCCGCGAATGTCGTCGTAAAACCTGCGCAGGACCGCGACGCGGTCAAACGTCAGCTTGTCAGCCTCGCAAATGAGATCACCACGGCGGCAAAGGACGGCGATGTGAACTTTTTGGCAAAGGCGACGACCGATGATTTTGTGTTTACGGACGTCGACGGTTCGGTCAAATCCAAAAACAAGGCGCTCGCCGAAGTAAAAGAAGAACGGGCGATCAAAACGTTTGATATCTCTAACGAAAACCTCGTCAGCCTCGACGAATCAACCGCCGTTCTTACCTACACGCTCAAGGTAACCGCAAAAAACGGCCGTTCCGCCCGCGCCGCAACCACCGATACCTACGTTAAGAAAGACGGAAAATGGATGCTAAAGAGCGAACAGCAAACGTTGCTGAAATAACCCTCAGTTCCCTTTCGTCTTGAGCGCATAATTTGCGATCGCCTGTTCGCGGGTTTCGCCGAATGCGTAGCAGTCGCTTTCCTCGATGCTCACGAACCGCGGGCCGACCACGCAATATTGCCCGCCGTCGATAAAGATCAAAGTCCCGCCCGGTCCGCGTTGCGATTCCAGATCGGGATCGTTCAACAGCAGTTCAAATTCTTCGGTCATAGACAGGATTGTAGCGGCCGAGTTTCGTCGAGTCGAGTCCTTTGACGCTGTGCCCTTTACATTCGAAACGTTTTGGGACTAAAATTCCGCGCGTCTGTTAATTTCAGACACATACCTTAAAACTTTGGAGCTAAACTATGAAACGAGCTTTATTGATGGTGTTTGCCGTCTTTTTATTTGCTGCCGGTGCGACCGCTGTTTCGGCACAAAATTGGGATAATCTGGGATCGAAAGAAGTAAAGGATCGAAGCGAACAGGACACCTGGCACATCACGGCGGCCAGGGGACAGTTCAAGAAGATCAAATTCGCCGTCTCACGCCGCCAGGTTAGGTTTTATCGCTGCGAAGTGACCTACACCAACGGCGAAAAGGACAATATCGAGATCCGAAACCTCATCCGCGCCGGTGGCGAAACTCGCGCGATCGACCTAAAGGGCAATGACCGCTACATTAGCAAGGTCGATATCTGGTACGAAGCCGCCACGCCGGGCCGGGGTGCACGTTCGACGGTCACTCTGTATGGACTGAAATAGGATAATATTGGCGCATTCAAAACTTCCAAATGATGTAACCGGAAATGACTCCGTCAATTCCGGTTATTTTTTTTGTGCGATCCGGGCGTCGCATTACATTCGATTTCGTAAGATCTTTGCGAAGCTCGTGGTATTGTGGAATACAGGCTGAGAGTGACCGGGGTCACTTTAGATAAAGCTCACTGACCATAATATTAAGTTCTGCTCTCTAGTGAGGCCCAACCTTTACAAAAGAATGCTTCTCCTCGACGACGAACAGAGAAAAAACGAACGGCGGGTCGCCAATATGATGGCGACAGTCGAGGGTCGCATCGACCGCATGATGACGTGGAGCGAAACCACTCCGCTCATCGACTATTCCGCGTTAGGTTCGGCTTTCACGCTGGAACGCGCCGTGAAACCGGGTCGATTAATACTCATCAGTATGCCGATGCCGCGTGAATTGCGCAGCTACGACTTTGGCAAGGATGACTACAAAGTGTGGGGCCTCGTACGAAGGTGCATCCAGGTCGACAGAGGCAAGCGGAACGCCCGATATTCGATCGGGGTCGCTTTTGTGGGTAAAGATGCGCCAGCGGATTACATTGAAAACCCGGACAAACGATACGGAATAACGGCGACCGAGCCGAAAGACGGGTTTTGGGTATTTTCCGAAGTCGCTCCCCAAACGAAAAAGGCGGTTACGTTCTCAAATTTACGGAAACAACCGCGGTACGAGATCCCCGAGGAAATTACGCTCGAATTAATGGATGCAAATGGTTGGGCCATCGCTTCGGAAACTACGGCTACGATAAATATCAGCCGCAACGGGGCCGCGGTCTATAGTCAATTGCCCGCCGCAGTGGGCTCGACGATGCGGGTTTCAACCCCGACCACCAACATTCGCCTGATCTCGATCGTCCGCGGTATACAAACCAGCCAGACGGGCCTCTCGCGAATCAACCTTGAATTCATCGACCAGCCGTTTCCCATAAACATCGCCTGAGACGATCAAGTGTCCTCTTTGCCAACGCCTAACGCCGCTTTAATGGCTTTGATATCGTTTTTCATTGCCTCTTGCTCATCGTGGCTGAATTGGTTCGCATCCTCGATAACGTTGCTGAGCAACCGGGCAACGATCAACGGGATGATGATCAGCGGCACGATGTGCATCAACGCGATCGCCACGATCTTGCCGCCCACCGTTACCGGATAAAGATCGCCGTAACCGATCGTCAGGCCGGTCACGCACGACCACCAGAACGAATCGAACATCGGCTTGTCTTCGAAATACGAAAACAGCATCGCTGAAACCGCAATAACCCCGATATAGTAGGCAAAGATCTCGGCAAATGTATCCGTGCCTTTGGTAATGATTTTCCTGATACTGGTCATATAGAATTTGACTCGCTGGATATGATCGCACGATCACCCGGTCGCGTACCTCCCTATGATTTTGGTTTTTACCGATGATATGTGAATTGTGAGAGAGTTTTCAAGCTCCGTAAATATTTAGGAGTTTGCTTCGCGTTCCATAGAAAACGAGGGGGAGTTTGGAGAGACACTGATCGATTTCAGTGCTCGTTTTTTGCGTTGATACCATCGGACGACCATACTGAACCAAACGTAGCAGTAATTCGTACATTAGAACCGAGGTCTAAAAATGAACTGTCCAACATGTGGTACATCAGTGATGCAGGATCAGCAGTTTTGCCGTTCGTGCGGGATAAGCCTGATCGAGAAAGAAAAACGCTCGTTCAACCCGCGATTCTGGGGCCTAGGCGTCCTCATGTTGATTTTTACCGGTTTGCTGATTGCGGTGACCGGCAAGATGATCGGAGTGCGGTGGCTAAGCTTTGCCGGGTTGTTTGTTATGATCATCGGGATGTTCTTCGTCGCCGCCTTCGCAATGATGCGTGAAATGCGTCCACGAAAAAGCAAAACTGTTCCCAGTCAACCGATGGATTCCCTTCCGCCCGCCGAAACAACCAAAAAACTATCGCCGATCGGTGATTTCGGGTACATTCCGAGCGTCACCGAGGGAACGACAAATTTGTTGGATGAAAAGGTTCCGGCGACGGGCAAAGCGAACTGATGAAGAATTGAGTTCGCATTAATCAGGAACGCCGGATTTGCAAGCGTGGCTAATGTGGTGCTATATCTTCTTTCAAAAGTATGAAGTTCCAAAAAGGTCTTTTGAGCGATCACGAAAAAGAACCGGCTCCTGCCCTCAGGATGCCGGCTGCTCCGTCAGAGCCGAAAGCCCACCAACCTGAGCTCATCCAGCCCAAACAAGCGAATCCAGTAATCGTAGAAAAGGACCGGCTTTTCGAGACTGTAAAGGAAACGAGCAGCAGCGGCCGAAGATACGTTATCGCACTTGGAATATTCTCGATACTCGTCACTATCGCAGCGATCGGCGGATGGTATGTTTTGCGGCCCGGCGTCGGCGACCGCATTACTGCCCCAAGAGGATTGGAGGCCGAGATGCGTGAGCATTTCCTGACTAAACAAAAACGCGACTCGACAGATATTGCATTTTACCAATGCGAAAGTTTCTATTGGGCCCGCGTCGGCGTCGAAACCCGCAACGACCTGCCGAATCCGGTTTTCAGGATCGGAACGTATGCGGCCAAGGCAACGCCAAGTGGCGAGACTTGGGAGATCTCAGCCGCGCCGATAACATCGCCGGAAATGGACATTCCCTGTAGGTAACCTTCTATTCGCACCGCATAAAAGTACCGCTGCCGCCAATTCCCGCGTCGACCAGGCCTTTGCCACTTTGCCCAACGACGAATTCCTGCATCTGACAAAACGGCCGGCCAGGAATCTTTATCAGGACATTTCCTCTTTTGTAGGAATTGTAACTGACCTTGTAGTAGTTGAAATAGTCATCGCTCGCCACGAGGGATTCGCTCGCTCGCTTTACCCAAGTTTTGTAATCGAGGCCGATCTTTACGATCTGGACACGCGGGATCTTCGCAGCGAGCTTGGCTTTTACATATGACTCGACCGAAGCGTCACGCCAGGGCGGCTGTTTGTATGAGCGATTCGTAGCACCTTTTTCAGCTAGCTTCCAGAGTTCTTCAGCGCGTTTTTCGACCTCAGCAGTCGCGTTCACGGGAACTTCGGTGATTCCGTAAGCAGCGTACTTCGGCTTTAGCCAGGCATATTTCGCGACCCGCCACTTCTCCCGGTTCCAGATCATGTCCTGAACCTCCATCCGCAATGGATTGTCCGGTTCATTGAACCCAAAGTTGAGATTCTCGAGAGTGTAGCCCATGCCGACCACCGAATTGGCGACACCGGCTCGAGCTTTTTTCTCAATGACAACGCGGTTTGCAGCGATCTCGCACCAAACGCCATAACGGTAATCTACGACCCCCTCGCGAATATATCCTGGCGACCGCCAATCGGTTATCCCCTGGTATCGGGTACGGCAAAGCGAATCAAGTTGGGCGAGTTCGGCCATGTACCTCTGCCACAGCTCCGATCCCGGCAGGCCTCCGCCGCCTTCGGAGTAGTTCGCATCATAATAATGGGCAAACGATTGAACGGCACTTTGGAACTTTCCGTTCTCGCTACTAAAAGCCTTCTGCATCGGGTTCATCGGAACCGCCTCAAGTGGATTAACGGCAGCATTACCGATCTTCAGCTTTGGTGAGTTTATCGGCAGCGTAACGACCTGGTTATCCATGTTGCCATATCGCAAACGAACATTACCGCCATCAACGCGCTCGACCGTGCCTCGTACCCATTCTGCTCCGAGGCAAAAGCACTGGTAACGAACTTCGTCGCCAACGCTTACAGTGTTCTGGGCAAATGCAGTAGCAAATACGATGCATAAAACGAATGCCGATAATAGTATTTTCACTTGAGAAATCGCTCCAAATATTATTTTTGCGAATGATAACACAAAAATGGTTATCAGATCGCAAGGAAATTATTTGGCTCACAATATTCCAAGCGCGAATCCGACTGGTCGCGTCTTATTATTTGATTCGGTCAGTTTACAGCCTTCGAACTTAGTGCCGATTCTTTGAGTTTGACCTGAGCGTAAACCTCGCCGAGCGAGAGTTTGCAGTTGATGGATTCGAGGGTGATGACGTCATCGCGTTCGTTATAAATGCGGTAGATCCACTGTTTTGCGTTCTGGCGAGCATAGTGCTCGATACGCATTTCGGTCTCGTTGACGAGTAGGCACTCTTTAATCTTAGAGATCGCGAGGAAACCTTCCAGCTTTTCGGTGCGGTCGATGGTTTTCGAAAAGCTCGAAAATATCTCGATAACAACGGTCGGATTGAGCAATACCTCGGCACGCGCATCAGCGAATTCCGGTTCGCCGGTCACGACGACAACGTCGGGAAAGCAGATCGAATTCTTAGCGATCCGAACCTGCATGTCGTTCGAATATATTTCGCAATTGCTCCGTTGCACGCGACCGCCGAGGGCTATCGTGAAATTCGAAGCAATTAGATTGTGCCAACGGTTTGCGGCGGGACGCGAGACGATCTTGCCGTCGATAAATTCGTTTTTCAGGCCTTCGCGGTTCGTCGGTAAAAAGGTCTTAGCTGCTGCGGAAGTTGATTGATCAATTGCCGTCGGGTTCATATTGCGGTGGTACTCCTTGTTAAAAAAAAATGCAAAACGAACAGAAATAGGGGGGTCTCAAAATACTGAGGGCTTTGCGTAGGTAAATTTGTCTGCTAAAAATAGTGTGACACATCGCAGAACGAACTATCAAGGCATTTTTTATGAAACTTGGCACACTAGCCGAACTAACGGGAGCCACCATCGAACGCGGTTCCCCCGACGTGGAGATCACCTCAACCGCCGGTCTAGACCTCGCGAGCGAAGGTGAGATCACCTTTCTCGCCAACCCGAAATACACGCCCCAGATCGCCGGCACAATGGCCTCAGCTATCTATCTAAATGAAGGAATAGCGATAGATAGAGGCGATATCGCCGTACTGCGGGCAAAAGATTCGTACGTTGCTTACACGCGGGCAATGCGGGCTTTTTTCCCGGAGCCGGAACTGCGAAAATTCGTGCATAAGACAGCCGTGGTCGATGAATCAGCCGCGGTTGCCGAGGACGTTGAGATCCACGCAAATGCGGTTATCGGAGCCAATTGTAAGATCGCAAGCGGCGTTCGCATCATGCCGAATGTGACGATTTACGACGGAACTTCGATAGACGAAAACACGACGATCCATTCGGGCGTCTCGATCCGCGAAAACTGCGAGATCGGCCGCAACTGTATCATTCACAACAATTCGACGATCGGCTCGGACGGCTTTGGTTACGCTAAGGATGAGAACAACCACTGGCTAAAAATTCCGCAAACAGGCCGCGTCGTCCTCGAAGACGACGTCGAAATCGGTGCGAACACAGCGATAGATTGTGCCTCGGTAGGCGAAACGCGAATAAAACGCGGCGCCAAAATAGACAACCTCGTCCAGATCGGCCACTCCTGCACGATCGACGAAGACGCGCTGATCTGTGCCCAAACTGGTCTTGCCGGCAGTTCGTTCATCGGCAAACGCGTGATATTGACGGGACAGGTCGGCATCGCCGGACATTTGAAAGTAGGCGACGATGCCGTCCTGACTGCAAAATCCGCCACCTCGCACGATGTCGAGCCGGGCAAGATATTGTCCGGCATTCCGGCCTTCGAAAACCGCGACTGGCTGCGTTCGACTGCCGCGTTTAGAAAGCTCGGCGAAATGACAAGCCGTCTCAGAAAGCTTGAGAAAAAAGTATTCGGCGACGAAAATAACTAAAAATGGAAAAGAAAGAAAAAATCATTATCGGTCTGTGCATCGCTGCCACAATAGCCGCCGGTGCGGCCCACTACGCGCACATCAACCCGATCCTTGCTTTTGTCGTATCGGCAGTGGCACTGGCATTGTTGGCCATGATAGTCGGTGATGCGACGGAGCAACTCGGCTCACGCCTCGGGCCCGGTGCGACTGGCGTTTTGCAGGCGAGTCTGGGAAATCTTCCCGAGCTGTTCGTCTGTATATTTGCTTTGCGTGCCGGTTTGGTCGACCTGGTTCAGGCAGCGTTGATCGGCTCGATTCTCGGCAATGCCCTGCTCGTGTTCGGCCTTGCACTTTTCCTAGGCGGGCTCAAAAACGGGACGCAAACGTTTCGCTCGGAACCGCCCAAAATGATCGCGACGCTGATGATCCTCGCCGTTGCGGCCTTGATGATCCCGACGCTCGCGAAAGAACTCCACACGCCGGCCGAGGCTCACGTGAATACTCTCGATATCGTTTCGGCGATCGTTCTTCTCATTTTGCTGGTCGCCAACACGTACTTTTCCGTCAAAGGTGATCCCGCTGTGACCCCGCAGTCCGAGGAAATAGGTGCGGCGGAATGGTCGCTCGGACTCGCAATCGGCGTGCTTGCCTGTGCGGGAGCGGGTGCGGCATTTGTGTCAGACTGGTTCGTCGCTTCGCTTGAGCCGATGATGAAGACATTTGGATTGTCGGAGGCTTTCACTGGTTTAGTCGTAGTTGCGATCGCGGGAAATTCGATCGAGAATATCGTCGGCATTCAGTTCGCATGGCGAAACAAAACCGATTACGCCGTCAGCATCATGCTCAACAGCTCGCTGCAAATCGCACTAGGGTTGATACCGATACTTGTACTGTTGTCTTTTGTGTTGGGCGGCTCGATCCTCACGCTTGTCCTGCCGCCAATGTTGATCGCCTCGCTCGCTCTCGCGGCAATCGTAAATGCATTCATCGTATACGACGGCGAATCCATCTGGCTTGAGGGCCTCGCTCTGATCGGCCTGTACTGCATCATTGCGGCATCGTTCTGGTGGGGTTAATATTCGGTGCCGAAGCCCGCGCGTAAGCAAGGGCTCTACATTCGACTTGAGTGTATCGACCCTTGTATCCGGCAGGTGAAAATAGTTTAGAATTAAGTTATGGAAAAGGAACTTTCAGATTCAGGCTACGACATCACTCCACTGAGTGCTGAAGCGATCGAACGCCTCGCGCAGGATCTGAACGAGGAAGAATACCGAATTCTACTAAATCACGGTACCGAACCCGCGTTTTGCGGCACACTCCTCGACAACAAAATGGACGGCACGTATGCCTGCCGTCTGTGTGGTCTGCCGCTATTCAGTTCGAGCCACAAGTTCAATTCCGGCACCGGCTGGCCGTCATTTTACCGGCCTTTCGACAAAGATCACCTGACAAATATCGAAGACACGAGCTACGGAATGCGCCGCGTCGAGATCCGCTGCGCCAGATGCGGCGGCCACCAAGGCCACGTCTTCCCCGACGGCCCACCTCCAACAGGACAACGATATTGCCTCAATTCCGCTTCACTTGAGTTTTTTGAAGAGGATGAAGATATTCCACAGAAGAAATAACCGCAGACGAACGCAGATGAACACGGACAGAAAAGCATTAACCTCATGGCACTTTCTTATCTGCGTCTATCTGCGTTAATCTGCGGTTAAATTTCCTGCTCTGCGTACTCTTTGGCTAAAGCTCTTATTTTCTAGCCGTAAACAACCGCAGTATTCGACGGGCCGCTTTCGAGGTCGCCGCGTTTTGCTTTGATGCGGTATTGGGCTTTGACGCCGGGAGTTTGGTTTGTGTGGTCGTAGTTTGAGCTGGTGACGACATCGACAATAGTCCA
This sequence comes from Pyrinomonadaceae bacterium, assembly GCA_040080065.1. Taxonomy (GTDB): domain Bacteria; phylum Acidobacteriota; class Blastocatellia; order Pyrinomonadales; family Pyrinomonadaceae; genus OLB17. Next base: position 67,163 of record JBEBJB010000023.1, on the reverse strand, counting down.
GGTTGCCGCGTCGCCGAACTTGCCTTCGATCACGAAAATCGTGCCCTGCCGGTTGCCGTTTCGCTTCCATTTCAGGTGATTCGTGCCGTCGGAAGTTCCGGTGACAACCAGATCGGACGGAGCCGTCGGGGCCGAACCGCTGCCCGTGCTTTCGTTGACGTTGAGGCCGATTTCCTCGATAATATTCGGCGCCAAACCGTCGATCGACTTGATTCCGTTGTTGAGCAAACCGACGATCTTGTTCAGTTCGGCCCGCTCGGTTTTGACGAGAGCTGTCTGGGCGACCGATTCTTCTTTTTTCTGTTGTTTGAGATCGAGGTCGCCCTCAAAAGTGGTGAGCTTGGCCTGTAGATCGGCCGTCTGAGCGGCGGTCATATTGAGCGCAGCCAGATTGGCGTTGCTCTTGTTAATAAAATTCTTCAGCCAAATCGCAAATTCCGCATCATTGACAGGATATATTCTAGTAGCCATCGCGTTTATCTCCTCCTAAACATCAGAATCGAGATCCCGGAAGCCAGTTGGTAAAACTCAAAACCCCAACCCCGACGGCATAATTGTCAAATTTCAGAAGTTTTTCGCTAAAGAAAAAGTGTTTATCGCGAAGTTTCTAAACCTTTTCGCCAGATTTCAAAAGTTTTTCGCTAAATTCCCACTCCTAAAACGCAAGCCCAAAGTCTCAAAACCCAAGCCGCAAAACATTTTCCCTATCAAAAAACTTCCCGTCCCCGCCATCCAAAAGCCCTTCCCGAAACCATAAAGCCCGGAACCCAACTGCAAACTCCCGGATAACACTTAATGTGATTTTTGATGAAGGAAACTTTTCAAATAGTTGCCCCTTGAATATGACGATTTTTGATTAATGCATCACGTAGCGACAGTAAGAATTTACCGTATAATTTATTGCATGGAATATCCTTGTCGCATCAGTATAGGCGCCTTTTTTTCTTATATACCGCTCATCTTAATCTCGATTCGTGCTAAATCTTCCCTTACCGTTTTTGTTCTGATATTATCGGGAGGCAAAACCTTTTCGTAAATATCCAGAGCTGTCCGATAATTTCGTAAGGCTTCTTCGTTTTCATTTTGCCGGCCCTTTATGTCAGCGAGCAGACTATGGCTGTGCCCCGTATGAAGATCAGTCTTCCCTAAAACTCTAAGGCGAAGCTCTAGACTCTTTTCAGCAAAATAACTTGCATCCTCAAGCTTGTTTTTTCGAAGATAGAATCGACCAAGGTGGTGATATCCTCCCGCGATGGCCCGATGATTTTCCCCGCCGGTTTGCGAAAGAATTGATATTCCTTCCTTCAAAAATCCTTCAGCCTCATAGAAATCGCCAAGTTGAATATATAATCCACCAATATTCAAATAAAGAATACCTAGATACTCATCATCTTTATCTAACCCCTTCTCATATATCTCCTTGGCTTTAAGATAAGAGAGTTTTGCATCTTCATGTTTCCCCTGCAATAGATATGCTCCAGCCAAATTACAATAGCTCGTACCGATATTTGCATTCCACTTACTATAAAGTTTCTCGGAAATTTCCACTTGATATTCGCATAAAAACTCAGTCACATTAGGGATTTCCATATATTCGAAGTAGTTTCCAAAAACAACACATAATCTCCACATTTCATCAGTTGCAACACCGAGGCTTTTGGACTCTCGTATAACTGAAATTGCGTGCGGGGAGTACTTCCTGAAAAAATCAAAACTCTCAAATGCGGCTTCCGGAAACCAATAACTTAATACAATAGTGATCTCCTCCAATATTTCTCGCTTGGTATCGTCATCAAGTAATAATTTGACAATTTTCTGTACGATTCGATGGGAGTCGTGTAGTTTTGTTTCCGTTTGCAGTTGTGAATATTCAACGGTGATTTGACTCCCCGCCACATCTAGGATCTCATCCTTTTCTTGGTATTCAAAAATCTCATTTTTTGCATTTAGCAAATCGAATCTTTCAAGTTTACGCATAGCTTCCGCAAATAAGACATCTTGCGAAATCGCAGATCCTGACGTATCAATCATTCGGAACAAAATTTCATTTAAGAATTCCTCAGGAATCTGATCCGGAAAACAAAATGCCGAGATATTCAGTATAGCAACAGCCAGATGGCTAATTATTTCTGAGTCTTTCCTGTCGTCTTCAGGTGTCGCAATCCTTTCGAAGGAAACTGAAAACGCCATAATCTCGTTTTTATACTGATAATCGATATTTGAAGCTGCCTCAAGGTATCTTTGCTCGTTATTTCTTAATTCCTGGTAAAATATTGCGTAGGAAATACGGATTTCACATAGATAATTGCGAAATTTGTTCAAAACAAAGGGCAATCTTCCGTATTCGGTCAAAATCTTCTGAATATCGACTAGGGTCTGGGGCGGGATGTCTTCATGCTTCGTCCGTCTTTGCTCATCCTTTGTTGTAAAAAGAAAAAGTTCACTCTCTGATTGGCTGAATTCGTAAATCGGGACTTCACATTTATTGTCAATCCACAGATCATCGTTACAGGTATACAAAACATCACCGTTGTTGCGATCTGGAAAATATCTGACGATATGATCACGATTTTCCAGGTTATCAAAGATCAGAAGCCATGCACGCTTTTCGCCTTGCCAAATATGGATATCTTCAAGGAACGCCTTGAAAAGCTTGAGTTTTTTCTCGCTCTGAATCTGTTCACGATCAAGCAAGGATAATTCCGCGAGTACTGGAACAAAGTTGTCCGCAAATTCAGCAATAGATCTCTCGATAACATGATCGGCAGAATTAAGAAAAACGATAAACTCGTAGTTCCCTGCTTGCCGACGTGCAAATTCCAGTGCATTAGTCGTTTTTCCAAGTCCGTGTTTTCCGTGTAAACAGGCAATGTGCCTGTTTTTCAATTGAGCCTCCAAGTCTTCCAACACGCTTCCCTGCTCGGTGAAGGAAGCTTTCCCATCGCGAGAAATATTGATTAAGCCTTTTGGTTTTGTTTTAGGCTGATTTCTTTGTCTTTCTAGAATTTCAATTAATGTCTCGCCGTGTTTGGCTTGAGTTGTAATGAGCTGTTCAGTGTTCTGATAGGTGGCATTGAGAGTTGTTCTAAAAGACTCAAAATCGGAAAAGATTTGCTCCCATTCTTGTTTATTATCAGTCCGATAGGCAGGCGGAGCAGTTAGGTTTATTGCGTCAATTTTTTCGCTTAACTTAACGACTTCTTCACGGAGAGATTCGCTGAGTTCACGACTTCGTTTTGTCTCATTAAGTATCTCGCTCAAGAGGCGAAACTGCATACTTGCAAATGCCTTTCCGTCTTTTGCAAAGTCATCAATTAAGACTTTTCGCAAGGCTCTCGCAAATTCGTTATGTAACTTTTCGCCAAGTTCTTCTTTAGCGGACTGGCTCAGTAAGCATGTTTGCTCTTGGCAAAGAGCATCGATAACGTTCTGCCAGGCTTGCGGAGTCAGGGTTTTGATTTCATCCAGGCTTTCTGCTTTTGCGTCGAAATACTGGACGCTTCTTTCGGCTGATAATTCGGAAAGATCAATTTCCGAGAAAGTTATCCCTACGCCTTCTTTATAACCACCTCCAAGAACTAGGTTTTCCCAAGTCTCAAGTGGAGTTTTCGCAAGTTTTTCTAAAGAGTTTTTGTCGTTTTTATTGGTTGTCTCTTCGGCAAGTTGTCCACAAAGTTTGAAAACTGCACTTCCGATCGCTCGGGTCAAATCTCCGTTTTTCAGAACATCGTCTTGTGGGGATGTGCTTAAAAAACAATTGTCGAAGATGGAACCTGTAACTTCGGTTCCCAACCCAGCAAGCGCTTTAAGCCCTTCTTGCAGAATTGCCGGGGCGATCAGCGACACTCCGGCAGTCATTGGAGCCGCCATGACACCACCGACGATTGCCAGAGCGGAACCTGCGAGTAATGCCTTTTCTTTGCTATTCATTTTCGGGATGCTTTCTGTGACCCCTAATATAAACCAAAAGACAAAATGCGGCAATGAAATCTTATGGTTTCGCTTTTAACCTCGATGCACCAAAAAAGCACCCCGAGTGACAAGGTGCTTGTTTGTTTTCGGTTGAGGTTGGTGTTACTTACGGTCTTTGAAGCTGTCGAACAGTTGGGTGTGACGGCTGGTTAGCGGGATCATTCGGCCGTTGATGAACATGTATTTTATGTTTGTTCGGCTGTCGAGAATGTCGCCGTCGGTGACGACGACGTTTGCCATTTTGCCAACTTCGAGTGAGCCCATTTTGTCCGCGACACCGAGGACTTCGGCGGCGTAAAGCGTGACCGATTTCAGGGCGTCTTCTTTCGAAAGCCCAAATGCCGCCGCTAAGCCGGCGTGGTACGGCAGATCGCGGACCTCGGCTCCGGGATTGCCGGTGGAGATACAGTATTTGATACCGGCAGCCTGCATTTTTGACGGAGCCTCGAACAGATAATCATAAGGATCATCGTCACGGACAGGCAGACCATAAATGTTTGTATAGACGATACTTATGTTGTTCTTTTTGAGATCGTCGGCGGCTTTCCACGCTTCCTGGCCGCCAACGATGATGCCTTTGACCTTCATATCGGCAACAAATTTGGCAACGCCGCGAATGTCGCGTTCACGTTCCGCCGTGAAAATGATCGGCTTCCGGCCGCGAATGTACGGTGACATCGCTTCGTATTTCAGATCCATCTCGACGTACGGCAGTGTCTTGTCTTTTTCGTAAGCTGCCTTTGCTTTCAGATAGCTTTCGGCGCTTTTGAAGAGCTTTTTGAGCTCCTCGACCTGCGTATCGCGGCGTCTGACAAGCTCGTTAAAGTCGGCCTGCTGTCCGCCGCCGCCACCGAATCCACCACCACCGCCGCCGAATCCACCGCCACCGGCGATTCGCGGAAAGTTGATGACGAGGCCAAATTCACCGACAACCGACATTTCGTCCTGCGTCGATCCATTGAGATTAATGACCGCAGCCTGACCCGGAACCAGCCCGCCTGTCGGATACGACATAACCGCCGTGATGCCGTTGACGCGTGTGACATTAACATGAGCCGAATGCGGGTGAATGCCTCTGATCGCTTTCGCGTTAGCATTGATCGTTCCGAGTTCGGCGGTATCGACCGAAGCGTTCAAACCCTGCGGGATCTCGACAAGGCCGAGATTTGTTCCGGCATCGATCATTCCTGGGAACACCGTCAATCCTTTGCCGTCGATGCGTTCGGCTCCCGAGGGCACCGCAACACCTGCACCGACAGCAGCGATCTTGCCGTTTTGTATAATAACAGTTCCGCTCTCGATGGCCGGGCCCGAAACGGGAACGATCCTCGCTCCGACGATCGCAAACGTCCCGGCCTTTCCACTCTGATTCTGCTGCGAACCGTCATTCTGCGCAATCACAATCAACGAAAGAAAGAGAATAACAACGCAAAGCCGAAAAGGTGTTGAGCCGCCAAGAAAAATCTGTGAAAATAATGATCTCATACACTCCATTTGCGTCTTTGCCTCTTTGCGGCTTTGCGTTAAATAAGTAGCCTGCATTATTGATTCCCTCCGTCGCCTTTATCTGCCTCGTCACGATCGCCTCTGCGGCGTTCGGTCGGAACTCGCGGCGGTGCTCCGCCCGTGGCCGGGGCCTTATTAATATCTAGTTTTTCGAGAGCTTCACGCTCTTTTGCGACGTCGACGCGCATTTTGGCATCCGCCGTGCGATCGAATAAGGTTTCGCCTTCGATCATCGTCGTTTCGACCCGCGAATACGGGCTGAACGGATGGCCTGTCCAGATCACGAGATCGCCATCTTTTCCGACCTCGATCGAACCTGTACGTTTGTCGATACCGAGCTGTTTCGCCGAGTTGAGCGTGATCATTTTAAGAGCATCTTCCTCTGGAACACCGCCGTATTTCATTACCTTTGCGGCATCTAGATTGAGCCTTCTCATGCGTTCATCCGAATCCGAATTGATCGAAACATTCACGCCGTTTTTCCATAGAATATATGCGTTGTACGGGATGGCGTCGTAAGCTTCGAGCTTGTAGCCCCAGCTATCCGTAAAGATCGAGACGCCCGTACCGCGTTTCGCGATCTCAGGAGCGATTTTGTACGCTTCGAGGCCGTGCTGGAGCGTTGCAACCTTAAAGCCCATTTCGTCGGCCAATAAAAGCAGATTCAGGTGCTCATCAGAGCGGTAGCCGTGAGCGTGAACGAGACGTTTGCCTTCGAGCACCTCAACAAGCGGTTCGAGCTGCAGATCGCGGCGCGGTTGGATCTTCGTTTTCTTCGCACGAAAATCTGCCCACTCCTGTCGGTAATCCTTAGCCCGCATAAATGCATCACGCATCGTTTCGACGACGCCCATACGGGTTCGCGGATAACGCGGAGCCCGGCCGCCCGGAATCTGGACGAAGCCCGATTGCTTGACGTTCTCACCCATAGCAAACTTGATGCCGGGCGGAGCATCGGCGATCGGGTAATCTTCGACCTCGTGGCCCCATTTGAATTTGACCGTCGTGTTCTGCCCGCCGATCGAGTTTGCCGAACCGTGAAGCAGATTCGCTGCGGTCACGCCGCCCGCGAGAGCCCGGTAGATCGAAATGTCACCCGGATTGAGCAGATCACGCGTGCGGGTCATCGAGGTCACCGAAAACGAGCCTTCGTTGATCGCATCCAGCATCGAGTGCGAGTGGCAATCGATAATGCCCGGCGTGACGTATTTGCCGGTCGCATCGATAGTACGAACACCGGCCGGAGCCGCAAGAGCTTTGCCGATCCTGGTGATCTTGCCGTTCTGCACGAGGATGTCGGAGCCTTGCAACGTGCCTTTTCCGGCCGTCATAACGGTCGCGTTCTTGATCAGCACATCGCCTTTTGACTGGCCAAAGACCGCCGTCGGCACGCTGGTGAACAGAAGCAGAAAGAGTGTAAAAATAGCCGTAAACTTTTTCATAGCGTTATCTTTCAAAATAAAGAACTACCGCAAAAACCCTATGGATTCTTAGTTCCCGAAAAAGGGATCGAACCAAGTGCGGAATCGAGCGTTCCGCCGATCTGATTGCCCGTGACCTTGCCGCTCATCGTAATATCGACATTCGCTCCGCCGTATGGAACCGACGCACCGAATGAAAATCCTTCCGCTGTCGCTCGTCCATTATTGATCTGAGCAGTTCCGAGCTGCGAAACCATCGTTCCAGTCAGCGAACCGCCCTGCTGCGTCAGATTGAGCGTCGCTGGCAGAGCCTCGCCCGGAACCTCGATCGTAATCGAGTAACTGCCGCTGATCCCCGCAGCCGCTGCCGGTGCACCACCACCACTCCCTGGACCGCGTCCGCCACCGGGCGCGCGTGGAGCTTCCTTCTGTTCGAAAACCTTGCCGTCAATAAATATCGTCGGTACAAATTTATCTCGTCCGAATAGATCGCCCTTAACGACCACAACGTTCGCGATCTTTCCGGCCTCGATGGAGCCAAGCCGGTCATCGACACCCAGCAATTCCGCCGCACCGAGCGTCATCGCCCGGATTGCCGCGTCTCTGCTCAAACCGCCTTCGACCGCCTTGCCTGCGTTTGAAAAGAAATCACCGATAGCCGTCGCACCGCCTGATTGGAAGAGGAACTTAACTCCCGCAGCTGCAAGTTTTCCTGCCGATTTCGGAGCCTCGGCACGATAGCGGAGGGTTTCCATTGTGTCTGGGTCAGCTTCAGGTGAAGCGGCGGCTGAGCGTTTTGGAAGATTGAGCGAAAGCAGAACAGGAACTTTTGCGGCTTTCAGGCGGTCGACCACTTTGTAAGATTCGAGGCCGCCGGCGATAATGCCGTTCAGATTGAGTTCTTTGATGAGGTCGAGGGCCCGGATGATCTGAACGTCGGTATTTGCATTGAAAACAACCGGCATTTGGCGGTTGATCGCCGGATAGAGGGCTTCGAGCGATTTGTCAGCGTCGGGGCGTCTCATTCCTTTCGGGTTCGCCGCGTACTGTTTTTGCAATTCCTGCAAACGTTGAGCGTCGAGGAACATCTGACGGAGCGCCGAAAATGTACCCAATAACGAGACTGGATACTGCCCGGGCGTGGTCGCGAACGAAATATGCTCGGCAAATGGAGCCTTAACGACCATTCCCGAAACGGTGTCGCCCGCGAGATTGATAACCGCCGACTGCCCGTTAAAAATGCCGGTACGTCCGGTCGTCAAAACCGTTGTGATACCGGCATTACGAACCGCATCAAACTGTGCTTCGCCGGCACGGATCTCTTCGATCGCCATATCCTCAGGCCTTAAACCCACCTGATAGTTCGAATTCGAGGTTGGGGCCGCCGTCGCCGCAGCTGCTGCTGTCTGGCCGCCACCGCCACCGGGTCCGCCGCCCTGGCCGCCTGGTCGCGGGGCGGGCATTCCGACATTTGTCAGCGAATCGATAAATCCCGGATAAACCGTCATTCCCGTCGCGTCAAAAACCTGCGCGTCTGCCGGCGTCTGCAAATTAGCACCGACCGCGTCGATCAGCCCGTTCCTGATGATGACCGTTCCTTTTTCGATCGTCGCACCCGAAACGGTCACGATCTTAGCATTTGTGATCGCGTAGGTCTGGGCATTTGCGGACGCAGCAAAAAACGAAAAAATAGCCGTCAGGACAAGCAAAAATAGCTTTGATCTCATAACTTTTCTCAGAAAAGGCAAACTGTTACTGCTTTGAAATTGATATTACGGAGAGAATAATAGAAAAGTTGCAGAACGCAAAGCGGCGGTTAAACAAAAATAATATCTTTACAAATCATTACACTACGGTAAGAAATAGTAATTGGGAGACTTGGGTTTGTTAGCTGATCGCATCGTGAAAGATAACCCCGAGCGTGTGGCGTTCACCGCTCGTCACTTCGCTCACACCGTGCCGCATATTAACGCGATAAAATCCTTTCGTGCCGCGAACAGGACGAAAATTGGTCGTAAAAATGATCATATCGCCGCGTTTCGGCCTAAGCACTATCGCCCTTGACTGTGCACGCGGAACTTGTTCGGTCAGCACAAATTCACCGCCGGTGTAGTCCTTGTCCGGCTCATTCAAAAAGAAGGCGACCTGCATCGGAAAGTAAACGTCGCCGTAAAGGTCCTGATGCAGCGTATTAAAACCGCCTTTTCCGTATTTGAGAATCAAAGGCGTGGGCTTTAGCTGGCCGTTCTTATGGCACTCAGACTGAAACTCCGCAAAATTCATAGGATATCGAACGTCCGTCCTTGATTGCGCAGCCCACTGATTCGCAATCACCGCGAGATGAGAATACATCTCTTCTCTAGCTGTTTGAATCAATTCCGGCAGCGGATGGTCGAAATACTTGTATTCGCCGAGCCCGAAACGATGGCGTTCCATGACGACGGTTTTGCGATATCCGGCCCGATCGTAATTCGCGATGAATTCATCACAGATCTCGCGGCTGAGCACTCGCGGAATGAATGCATAACCTCTCGCATCCATCTGACCCGAAACGCCGCTCCAATCCAAGGCGGAAAAGGTGTCCGATGTTTTCTTTATCGCGGCGTTCATTTGGTCGCGCTCTCCTTTTCGTGCTTGAGCAATTCCGCTTTCCGCTCGATTCCCCACTTGTAGCCGCTCAGTTTTCCGGCGGCAGAGATCACGCGATGGCACGGGTTGACCAAAGCGACCGGATTCGTGGCACACGCACGAGCGACCGCTCGAAACGATTTCGGTTCACCAAGACTCGCCGCGACCTCGGCATATGAACGCGTTTCGCCGTATGGGATCTTTCGCAGCTCCGCCCAAACACGCATCTGAAACGCGCTCGCCCGCAGATCGAGCGGCAGATTCAGGATCGCCGTCTCGCCGTCGAGGCTTTTCAGGATCGCGTTTACTGCTTCCTTCAAAACCGCGTCGTTCTGCTCGATGTCAGCAGCAAAGAACTCGCTACCGAGTTCCCGCTTCAATTCGTCCTCGCCATCACCAAAGCTGACCGAGCAAATTCCCTTTTCCGTCCTCGCGACCATCAGTTTCCCGAGCCGCGAATCCACTATTGTGTAATCTATCTTCATGTTTTTTCCACCTTTTTTATATGTCGCCGGAGTCATCCCCAGCCGCTCGCCGGCCTTTTCGTAAAGCGACCGGCTCGAACCAAACCCGCTGTCATAAAGCGAGGTTGTCACGTCGCATTCCCGCACATTCGTCTTAAAACTCTCGATTCGCATCATATCTACTATCTCCTTGGGCGTCAGGCCCAGTGTGGTTTTGAAAGTCTTCTGTAAATGTCCGCTCGTGACGTTGAGTCGGCGGCTCAAGTCCTCGATCGTCGGTATTTCCGTCTCGTCGGAGCGCAAAACCTGAAAGGCTCTGACGATCAGTTCCGCCGCCGGGCCCGGGAAATATTCCTCTTTCGGCTTGCATCTCATGCATGCCCGAAATCCTGCATTTTCCGCATCAGCGGTTGTTATAAAGAACGAGACATTCTGTCGCTTCGCCGTTTTTGACGGGCAGGATGGACGGCAAAATATCCCCGTCGTCTGCACCGCAAAATAAAACGCCCCGTCAAATTCCCGATCCTTAGCCTCGACCGCCCGCCATTGCCAGTCGAGTTTGTCTGTTGTCTTTACTGCTGCTTCGTTCATCATGTCTCCGAGTTTACATCGCTCACCAAACGCCTTCTATCCGAAAACCGTTGTGCAATTTTTTTTCTATCAACGAAATCTATCTTTGCGTCCTTTGCGTTCTTAGCGTTAAAACGCTTTTCCCCACGCTAAGCTGCAAAGGTAGCAAAGGAATCGCAAAGTAGATCGCGAATGCGTTAGAATTTACACATGAGTTCGATCCTGCTGTTCGACGGCGTGTGCAATTTTTGTAATGATTCGGTGAATTATATAATTCGCCGCGATCAGGACAAGAACTTTAAATTCGCACCGCTGCAATCGGATTTTGGGATCGAAATGCGGAAGAAATACGGAATCGCGGACGATGTCGATTCGGTCGTTTTGATCGAGGAAGATCAAGCATTCACACACTCGACCGCCGCTCTGCGTGTAGCAAAAAACCTCGGCGGCATTTATTCGCTGGCATACGTTTTTATTAGTGTACCGACCTTTATTCGCGATTTTTTTTATAAAACATTTGCCAAGTACCGGTATCGGCTTTTCGGCAAAAAAGACATGTGCATGATGCCGACGCCGGACGTTCGCGAAAGATTTTTAGCCTGAGAAACGTGTCGATAGCCCGCATGTGTCCTTAGCCCGCACGTAAGTAAGGGCCAGTCGAAGAGGAAAACAGTTGAAAAGGGACGAATATATGAAAGCAACCTGGAACGGAGCCACCCTGGCCGAAAGCAATAACACGATCGTCGTCGAAGGAAACCACTACTTCCCCGCCGCTTCGATTAAAAAAGAATACTTCGCACCGACCGAAACCCATACCGTCTGCGGCTGGAAAGGCACAGCGAGCTACTACAACGTCGTCGTAAACGGCGAAACAAACAAAGGCGCCGCATGGTATTACCCGGAAACCAAACCCGACGCCAAGAACATCGAAGGATATGTCGCGTTTTGGAAAGGCGTCCAGGTCAGTTAAGAGTTTTTAACCACAGATAAGATCGGATGGACACAGATCAGTAAATCCATAAGTCGTTATGCTATCTGTGTTTATCCGTGTCCATCTGTGGTTTCAAAGTAAATCGTTGTGAGCAATTATTCTCTAGAAACTCTCGAATACGCCAAGCTCCTTGATCTTGTCAGCCGTCACGCTCAAACGCCGATGGGCGTGGAGCGGTTTGCTGATCTGCGTCCGCTGGCGACGCGGACGGAACTCGATAACGCCCTCGCGGCGATCTCGGAAACCATCGCCCTGAACGAAGAAAAGCAGGTTACGTGGTCGTTCAGCGGGCTCGAAGACCCTTCCGACGCGGTCGCGATCCTCAAGATCCAAAACGCCACGCTCGAGCCGAATTTGATGCTTGAGGTTTCGCGGGTGTGTAATCAGGCTTTGTTTGCCCGTTCGTCGATCAGCCCTGAGAAAGAGACGGCTCCGGTGCTTTGGAATTTTGTTGAGAATATACCGCCGTCGCTGCTCGGTGCTATTGATCAAGTCAACAAAAAGCTGCTTCCGGGTGGCGAGATTGACGATTCGGCTTCACCCGAGCTTGCCAAACTTCGACGCGAGATCAACGCCCAGCGCGTCCGTCTGACGAAATCGCTCGAAGCCGCAATGCGTGCCGCCGGAACGGCGATCCAGGACGAGATCGTGACGATGCGAAACGACCGCTATGTCATTCCCGTCAAAACTGATTTCCGCGGCAAGGTCGGCGGCGTCGCCCACGGCTTCTCATCCAGCGGCTCGACCGTTTTCGTCGAGCCTCTAGAAGCGATCGAGGCCAACAACGAACTTCAAAATCTAAAGGGCAAAGAAGAACGCGAGATCGCAAGAATTCTCTTCGCCTTAACCGAATCGCTCCGCGAGCAATTACCCGCAATCGAAATGGCCGTTGACGCAGTCACCGAACTCGATTTCATCAAAGCCAAAGTCGAATTCGCCCAAAAATTCCGAGCCGTCGTGCCGACAATTGCCGACAACGAAACACTAGAGCTGGTCGACGCCCGGCATCCTCTCCTGTCAGTACCACCTGCGGTAGCGGGTGGGGACGTTCTGGACGCGCGTAATACATCTTCATCGGCACCCAAAGCCCCACCCGCTACCGCAGGTGGTACTGACTCGGTCGTCCCAAATTCATTCGCCCTCACACGCGATCACGCCATCATGATCATCTCCGGCGCCAACGCCGGTGGTAAAACGGTTGTGCTAAAAACCGCCGGTTTGCTCAGCCTGATGGCGATCTCGGGCCTTCCCGTTCCGGCGAGCAAAGCAAAGATCCCGTTCTATCGCTCAGTCCTCGCCGACATTGGCGACCATCAGAGCCTGAGTGCCAATCTTTCGACTTTCTCATCCCACATGTCGAATATCGCGCAGATGATCCGCGAATGCGTGCCGCCGTCGCTCGTGCTGCTCGACGAAGCCGGAACCGGGACCGACCCTGAAGAAGGCTCCGCGCTCGGCGTCGCGATCGTCGATCATTTCCGTTCCAAGGGGGCTCAGGTCATCGCTTCGACCCACTATCGCGGCCTGAAAATGTACGCTGCAAACGACGAAACCATCATCAACGCCTCGGTCGAATTCGATGAAAAAACCCTGCAGCCGACCTACAAACTGCTGCTCGGCCTCGCCGGAGCTTCGTCAGGGATCGAGATCGCCCGCCGCTTCGGCATCGACCAAACGGTGATCGACGCCGCTCGCAAAAATCTCGATATCTCAGCCCAGGAAGCCGAAAACTACCTGAAAAAGCTCCAAACCGAAACCAAGATAGCCACCGACCTTCGGATCGCCCTCGAAGAAGAACGCGAAGCGGTCGCCATGAAATACGCCAGCCTCGAAAACGAAGCGGTCAAAAAAGAAAAAGCTCGGCAAAAGCAATTCGAAAGCGAATTATCCCAAACCATCGACGAATTCGACCGCCAGTCAAAGGCATTCATCAAAACGATTGAAGACAAAACGCTCAAGAACAAGCTCGACAAAGAACGCCAAACGCGAAAAGCAGAGCTAAATCGGGCGATCATATCTAAAGTGGCCAATCGCGGCGCGCAAAGTGGGCATCGCGGGTCGCAACCGTCTGCGTCAGCAGGCGGACGTTCCGGCTCCCTTCCTTACGAAGGAGGGGTGGCAGCCGCTTCGACTGACGGGGTGGTTCTCTCGGTCGGCTCCCGCGTAGTCACCAGTTTTGGAAACATCGGCGTCATCGAACGAATGGACAAAGAAGTCGCCGAGGTCCTCGTCGGCGGCCTCCGCCTTCGAGAAAGGTTAGTCAACCTCCAACTGGCCGAAACGGACGAGTCCAAAGCCCAAAGTCCAAAGCCCAAAGCCCGAAAGGGCGTTTCGACCGCGGATGTTGGTCGCGATTCACTCGATGTCGGAGCCGAACTCAACCTCATCGGCAAAACCACCGCCGACGCCGAATACGAGATCGACCGCTTCCTCGACGAAGCCTACATGTCCTCGCTCCCCCGCGTCCGCATCATCCACGGATTCGGCACCGGAGCCCTAAAAAACTACGTCCACCACTTCCTAAAAGGCCACCAACACGTCGAAAAGTTCGGCTTTGCCCCATCAGATCAGGGCGGAAATGGTGCTACAATAGCGGAATTGAGGTTGTGATTAAATATGATGACACAGGAACAATTAATAAAGGAAATTAGGCAGCTTCCGCCGAGCGATCAACGCTCACTCGTTAGCCAAGTGTCCCGAGATTTGCGCATTGCCGATGCCGACGACTCCGACGACAAGTTTTTTTGGAAAATGACGCGAGAGAATAAGATTGGCATCGCAAAGGCTCTTTCCGGGACCTTCAAGCCTGAAGGTCGCTACATGCCGATGACAAAGGAGGAAGATCGCGAAATTGTAATGGAATATCTAGAGGAGAAATACCGTTAGGGTGCGTGTTCTGATCGACACTAATGTTTTCCTTGATTACGTTCTCGAACGGCACCCGTTCCACGCGAAGGCTGAGGACATCATTCTTCGACTGGCAAATGAGGAATTTGTTGGTTACGTCTCTGCGATCACGCCCGTAAACGTTTACTACTTTGGCCGAAAGATGAAGGATCGCGAGCACGCACGCCTAGAAGTTCGGCGTCTCGTCAGACTCGTCGAGATTGCCCAAACGGACAAAAATGTTCTTCAAACCGCATTTACGTTGGATTTCACCGACTACGAAGACGCCGTTCAATGTGCATCTGCGATTGCTGAGGGATTGGACGCAATAGTTACGCGCAACACAAAGGATTTCGAGAAATCTCCGATTCCCGTGTATTCGCCGGCAGAATTTCTCACTAGCTTGCTGAACAAGTAAATACTCTATTCCCAAATGCTTCCTCAATACATCAATACATCACCAAATTCGCCTTCGCGCCGTCAGATCAAGGCGAAAATGGTGCTACAATAGCGGGGTTAAAGTCGTAGATTCGAAGGAGTGCTTGTAGGAATGTTCAAATCGTCATTATGCATTCTTGGATTCGTCTTGATTTGTGCGGCAACTCTAGTCTCCCAAGACCTTGACGAATATGGTCGGGAAACTTGGCCCGTAACGTTGGGCATCTATGGCGAACCTGTTACCCAGCGTAACGATCTTTATTCGCAAGCAGACGCGGCCAATTTTCGAAGTCGGATAAGTCTACTGATCAAGCGCGACGACGTCGACTGGCAAGGCTCTTACTATTCAGATACCGACACCATCGGATTCTCTCGCTTCTATTGGAACTCCAGAGATGGATACGCTGGCTTTTATCTTTACACGTGTACGCCGGAAAAAAGATGGCTCGATTATGGATCGGCCATAGAAACAAGCAATGCGATCGTTCTCTCGCCGATCATCGAGGCAGGTTCACCACGAAAATCGAAGCCGAAGAAGTACATTAAGGTCAAATGGGACGCTCGCAAATACTTGGTCGCCGAGTCGTCTTTGTTGGCTTTTTCAGAAAAGGCCGCCGGACTTGACGTCAGTGAGCAAACAGAGGAATCTCCGAGTGAACATTCCGGTCCATGGAGCGATTATTGGGTACGCGGTGATCTGGAGAAACTGTTGAAAGGTCTGCCGACATTCCCGAAAGAATATGAAGCCTTTCGACGGACCCCGATCTCAACCCGCCTTATTTCGGTCTCGAAGCCCGTTGTTGTTGAAGAATATGAGACAGGAAATGGCGTCTACGCTAGTCCCCACAACCTCTATCGCGTGGTACTCGACGCTGGCAAGAATAAAGGCGTAAGGAAAGGAATGCGTTTTTTTACCGGCAACTCAGCCGACGAAATATATGTTGAGAAGGTTGAAAAGAATAGATCGATCGCTGTCATCCTCAGATACATCAATGACGAAGCCCGGGAATCATGTACCAACGATCGGGGATCGAAATAGGATGCTCAAAGATCCGTCCTGGTGAGTCAGTGCAGACACGTACGGGATTCCTTTCATACTAGCTAGCCTTTCCGCTACGTGGTTTACGCGAGACTGCTGGCATTTCTGCTACATTGTACTGTTTTTGCAACACGCTACACTTATTCGACGTATAATAGGTTCATGATTTCTCCGGTGTACAATCGGTCTACAAACGGATCTCAGATTGTTGCGCGCGTCGAGGGGCCGGGACATGGGACAACACTCGAAAAATCACGCACGTCGGGGCAGTGGAATATTCGACAAAAACCTCGAAAAGTGCGCGCGTCGAGGTGGTGGGAAATGGGACAGGATTGGAATAAGCCAATAAACACAGGCACTCCGCGAATTGAGCTGTAATACAGCTTGGGCAAAATGCTATACCCTCAGTACTTCATAGATGACCTAAAAAACCGTGCTGATCTGTTGCGGATAATACAGCCGTATGCCCAGGATTTGAAGAAAAAAGGGGCGAATTGGATGGCGTGTTGTCCTTTTCATCAGGAGAAAACGCCTTCGTTTTCGGTGAATCCTGCGAAAGGGTTCTATAAGTGTTTCGGGTGTGGGAAAGGCGGTTCGGCGTTTAATTTCATCATGGAGATGGAGGGATTGAATTTTCCCGAGGCGATAAAACGCGTGGCCGAGATCAGCGGCGTGATGCTGCCTGAGCCGGTTGACGATGCCAGCTACGAACGCACGAAAAAGAAGCGCGAAGAGACGAAAAAACTCGCCGATCAGGTAATCGAGCTGAACCAGTTGGCGGTCGAATACTGGGAAGCTGAGTTGCAAGGCAAGGGTAAAAAGGCAAAAGAGGCACGCGAGTATTTGGAGCAGCGAGGCATTTCGGACGAAGTGCAGAAGCAGTTTCGGATCGGATACTCGCCTGACAGTTGGGACGGTTTGCTGACGGTTTTGCGGGAAAAGAACATCGACGAAAAACTCGTCGAGCAGAGCGGGCTTGTTTCCGTAAACGAAGAGAAAGAAAGGGTTTTTGACCGTTTTCGCGGGCGGATAATGTTCCCCGTTTTGGACGTCAATGGCCGTCCGGTCGCGTTTGGCGCGAGGGCTTTGAGTCCGGATGATCAACCGAAATATCTCAATTCGCCCGAGACCGCCGCCTACATAAAAAGCGAACACCTCTACGGCCTTTTCCAGGCGAAAGACGAGATCAGAAAAAAGAAATTCGCGATCCTGGTCGAGGGATATTTGGATCTGATCGCGCTCGCCCAGTTCGGCATAAAAAATGTTGCGGCAAGTTTGGGGACGGCGTTTACCGACCAGCAATCAAAGCTGCTGAGCCGCTTTTCGAAGAGCGTGGTGATCAATTACGACGGCGATTCCGCCGGCATCAAGGCCGCCCGACGTGCGATCGAGCATCTGCTGCCGCAGGAATTCGACATCAAGGTCCTCGTTCTCCCGGACGGCAAAGACCCGGACGATTTCATCCGGGAGAACGGCTTCGCCGCCTACAATGAGAGCCGCGGCAAAGCGACGCCGTTCCTCCGCTTCGCTCTCGAAGCCTCAACCACCGGCCGCAACCTCAATAACGCAAAGCAAAAAGCCGAGGCGATAGAGGATTTCCTACCCGTGATCTCGGCGATCCGCAATAATATTCAGCGGCGAGAGAGTTTCGACCAGGCGATGACGTTTTTTCATATCGAGGATGTCGGATTGCGGCGTGAGCTATGGTCAACGTTAAAAATGGCCGCGACCAGCGATACCGAATATGTCACGCAGCGGATCTCGCGGGCCGCGCGGGCGAAAATAACTTTGGCTGAACGGAAACTGCTCGAGCTGCTCGTCTTCGACCACGACCTTCGCGAGATCGTGCTGCCGCAGCTCGAACCGAGCGATTATGAAAACCTTTCGAGTGGCGAGCTTTTTGACGCCCTGATCGAGATCCATAATTCCGGTAAGGATATTTCGCCCGAAAATCTGCTCGAACACATCGGCGATGACGAAAGTTCGCTGGATCTGGCTCATGAACTCCTCCAGGGAAAACCTCGTCGTGAGAAGGACGAGGTTTTGGATACGATCCTGCACGACGCCGAAAACTGCGTTTATTCGTTGCGGAACATGGCTATCGCGAACCGAATAATCGAGATCAGCCGTGAGGCTGCCATCGCCGAGCAGGCCGGCGATGGTGAGCTTTTTAATCAGCTTACATATGAACAGCTTGAACTTGAAAAAATACGCCGCGAGTTGCAGCGAAAAGTTGCGGATCTATGATACAATTACGCTTTTAAATTCGCACGCCGGACTTAGAACAATTTGCTTGGTTTTGGCGTAGTAAATATATAGTGAACAACGGTTTACACCGCGATTTAATCAAATAGAATTTATTCAAGATATGGCTGATTACGACGAAAAAGAAGACTTAATGGATCGCCTGATGGCCCTCGGCAGGCGAAAGAAGGGGTTAAGCCTCGATCAACTCCACCGGGAACTACCGGAGAACATGTTGTCGGCTGACGACATCGAGGATGTTTTGGAGCGCCTTGAGGGCGCAAATATTTCGGTCGCCGAGACCGATGCACAATTGCTGGAGCGTGCCTCAAGCCTCGCTCTTGACGACGAAGAAGAAGAAAAAGAGGTAGACGAAGACGATCTCGATCTCGACCTTTCGGCTGGTGTTCTCGACAAATCGAACGACCCCGTCCGCCTTTATCTCCGTGAAATGGGCATCGTGCCGTTGCTCAATCGCGAAGGCGAAGTAGTTATCGCAAAACGCATCGAGCGTGGACAGATCAAAACACACAAAGCGATCTCGCGTTCGCCGATCGCCGTCGAACGTCTGCTCAAGATCGGCGATGATCTCGCTGCGGGTAAAGCCAGCATCCGCGAAACGGTTGTTTTCTCGGAACAGGCTGAGATATCCATCGAAGAAGACAAGGCCGAGGAATACCTTCGCTGGACACTCGAAGGCATCAACAGCATTCGGCAGAATTTCCAGCCCGTTCTCAAATCGTGGGTCGCTCTGGTTGCCGAACAGGCAAAATCTGACGGCAAAAAATCGAAAAAACTGCTCGCTCTCAAGCGAAAGACGGCCCGTCTGCGTCTCGACATCGCGATGGAGATCAAGCATCTCAACCTGACCGAGCGTTCACGTCAGGTTTTGATCGCGGCGATTCGCAAGGTTGTCGAGGAGATTCGCAAAAACGAACGCCAGATCAACAAGTGGAAGGAACGCCTCGAAGGCAAACCAACCCCGGCTGAAAAGAAAGAACTTAACGCCAAGATCGCCGACGCAAAAGACGTGATCACGGCTATCGAGGAGCGATATCACCTTCCGGTCGTCGAGATCAAACGATCCTATCAGACGATCAGCGTCGGCGAATTCGACACGAACAAGGCGAAGCGCGAGTTGGTCGAGGCCAACCTGCGTCTCGTGGTTTCGATCGCCAAGAAATACACGAACCGCGGTTTGCAGTTTCTGGATCTCATTCAGGAAGGCAACATCGGTTTGATGAAAGCCGTGGATAAGTTCGAATGGCGTCGCGGATACAAATTCTCGACCTACGCCACATGGTGGATTCGTCAGGCGATCACGCGTGCGATCGCCGATCAGGCCCGGACCATCCGCATCCCGGTTCACATGATCGAGACTATCAACAAGCTCATTCGCACCTCGCGTTTGCTTGTTCAGGAACTCGGCCGTGAGCC
The DNA here is from genome assembly GCA_040080065.1 of Pyrinomonadaceae bacterium. Classification (GTDB taxonomy): domain Bacteria; phylum Acidobacteriota; class Blastocatellia; order Pyrinomonadales; family Pyrinomonadaceae; genus OLB17. The sequence continues at coordinate 47,567 of JBEBJB010000023.1, read as the reverse complement.
AACGAGCGAGGAGATTGCAAAGCGGATGGACATTCCGGTATCGAAGGTGCGTAAAGTGCTGAAGATCGCGCAGGAACCCATTTCACTCGAAACGCCGATCGGCGAGGAAGAGGATTCGCATCTCGGAGATTTTATCGAAGACAAGTCGATACTAAACCCAGCAGAATCAGTTACTTTCTCTAACTTACGTGAGATAACGGATGAGGTTTTGGCAACGCTTACTCCACGTGAGGAAAAGGTCATCAAAATGCGTTTCGGTCTCGGTAACACCGGCTCGGAACACACGCTCGAGGAAGTGGGCCAGCATTTTGCCGTCACCCGCGAACGTATTCGGCAGATCGAGGCAAAAGCCTTAAGAAAGCTCCGTCACCCATCGCGTTCACGAAGGCTGAAGGCTTTTCTCGAAGGAAAGTAAATGGTCTGAACTGCCTGCGTTAGCGGGCGGAACTAGCTCAGACAGAATAAAGACCAACAAGGACCGCCGCTAACGCAGGCGGTTCTGACATATATGACCACCAAAAAGACCTCCAACCGATCCTTAACAGTTTTCGGATTGGCGGTCTTTTTGCTTGCGCCGTCGTTCGATACGGCACTCAAATACTTCGGCGTTGGCGGCGTTATCGGCTATTTTGCCGTCGGAACTTTGATAATATTTGCCGCCGACCGATTTGTTTTGCCGTGGTTCAAGGCGAATGTCTCGGAACGTACCGCAAATATTCTCGCGATCGTCACATTTGCCGTTCTGATCGCTTTCACTCTTATTGTGTATCCGATGGCAAACGCGGGACGATTTGGTGGCGGCTCGGATGCGGATGACGCATTGGTGGTTGCGGTCGGCGAAGTACTCCGCGGGCATTATCCTTATACGCCGTCAACTTATCTAGGCAATCCAATATCGCCGATGCCGGGAACTGTGTTTTTGGCGATTCCATTTGTGGTTATTGGTGCAATCCATCTTCAAAACATCTTTTGGCTGGCCGTTTTCTTTTTGGTTTTCCGCTACTTTGAGAAAAGTAGCACTTCAGCCCTCGGCCTTGTCTTGGCGATGCTCGCGTTTAGTCCGACGCTGCTTCAGAACATCGTCACGGGAGCCGATTATGCGTCGAATTCTATCTACATTCTGGTACTGATGTGGATCTTAATTCGAACTCTATCCACTCCGGAACCAGACACGTGGAAATGGGTTTTACCTGCGATCCTGCTTGGCGTAGCGCTTTCATCTAGATCGACGTTCATGCTGATAATGCCGTTGTTTCTGTCCGTTTTAGTTCAAAGAGCAGGTTGGAAAAATGCGATAAAATACCTCGCAGTATCCGGTATCACGTTTCTGGCCGTGACGTTGCCTTTTTGGCTATACGATCCGGCAGGATTTGCTCCTTTGCGTGTGCAATCGGAAAAATTGAAAGGCATCGAGGACGTACTTCCCTACGCCGGAATCATCATTCCGGGAGTGACGGGTTTGATCGCGATTGGTCTTTCATTTCAGGATATGAAAACGGACACCGCACGATTTTTTAGAAATTGTGCCCTTGTGCAACTATTTGTCCTATTTTTCACATCGGCTGTGTACTCGATCAAACTTGGGCACGTGGATTTTTTTCTACAACAATCCGGATACGGCATGTTCTCGCTGATCTTTGGGGCGACGGCTTTCTGGATGTATCTTTATAAGGAACGAACGGAATTTAGGACTTGAGAGATTACCTACGATTACTGCGGCCGCATCAGTGGATAAAGAATATCTTTGTCCTGATACCCGCTTTTTTTGCGGGTAAGATCGGCCTGTTTGTGAGCGACTACAAACTCGCGGTCGCGTTCGTCGCATTTTGTGCGATCGCAAGTGCGGTTTATATTCTCAACGATTTTTACGATCTCGAAAAAGATAAACTGCATGAGCTAAAACGCAACCGTCCGCTTGCTACGGGTGCAGTTTCTATCAAAGCTGCGATCGTATTGATGCTCGCCCTCGCCGCGTTCGCCGTCGGAACTTCCCTGTTCGTTGGCCTGACATATTTCTATGTGATCGCGGGTTATTTTTCCCTAAATCTCATTTACAGCCTCGTTCTGAAGCACGTTTCGCTGATTGACATCTCGCTGATCGCGGTCGGGTTTGTCCTGCGTGTTTTGGCGGGCGGCTTTGCGGCACAAGTACCGGTTTCGAAGTGGCTGATTCTGATGACCTTTTTACTTGCGTGTTGCTTGGCTCTGGGAAAACGCCGTGACGACTTGCTGCTCGACGTCGATAAACACGACCTGCGGCCATCGCTGCAAGGCTACACGCTGCCCTTCATCGACACGTGCCTGATCGTGCTCGGCGGTACTACGATCGTTTGCTACATCATGTACACAGTCTCGGAGGAGGTCGTTCACCGTCTGCATTCGGATCACATCTATCTGACGTCCGTATTTGTTATCATTGGCATATTGCGGTTCCTGCAGATCGCGATCGTCGAGCAAAAAAGCGGTTCTCCAACGCTCATTCTGCTAAAAGATACGATGATCCAGGCGATGATCGGTCTGTGGTTCGTCGCATTTCTGGTAATACTTTATGCCTCGTAAGCTGGTGACAAACTGGGGAAATTATCCCATCGCAGAAGCCAACGTCACCGAATCGGCGAATCTCGCCGAGATCAAAGAACTCGTCGCAAACTCGGATCATCTGATCGCCCGCGGCAACGGCCGCTGTTACGGCGATTCGTCGCTCGGCGAAAATATTTTCTCGACGCTTCGACTCAACAAGTTTCTGTCGTTCGACCGCGAAAATGGCATGATCGAATGCGAAAGTGGCGTTCTGCTTTCCGAAATACTCGACGTTATCGTTCCGTCGGGCTTCTTTTTGCCGGTGACTCCGGGAACAAAACTTATTACCGTTGGCGGAGCGGTTGCCGCTGATGTTCATGGCAAGAACCACCATTGCGACGGGAGCTTCGCAAACCACATCGTGCATCTTGATCTGATGACCGGCGATGGAACGACGATTCGATGCTCGCCGACCGAGCACGATGATCTATTCTGGCAAACGTGCGGCGGAATGGGATTGACCGGCGTTATTTTGGCGGTTAAATTCGGGTTAAAGCCTATAGAAACTGCCTATATCGATCAGGTCTCATATAAAACCACCGACATCGATAGCACGATGAAGCTTTTTGAACAGTCGGGCCAGTCAACATACTCCGTCGGCTGGCTCGATTGCTTTGCGTCAAAAAAGAAACTAGGCCGCTCCATTCTTATGCTTGGCGAGCATTGCAGCCGGAGCGACCTGCCCCGACACTTTAAAAACGAACCGCTGCGAAAGGTTCACGGTTCTTCCCTGAACATTCCTGTATTCATACCATCATTCGCCCTCAACCGTTTGAGTCTTAAGGTATTTAATACGCTGTACTATCATCGCAAAGCGAGATCGGAAGAAATATCGACAGTGCATTTCGAGCCGTATTTTTACCCGCTCGACGGACTGACAAACTGGAACCGACTTTACGGCAAACGCGGTTTCGTGCAGTATCAATTCGTTCTGCCGCTTGAGACGAGCTATGACGGTTTGATCAGGATCCTGGAAAAAGTTCGGCAGTCAGGTCAGGGTTCGCCACTTGCCGTGCTCAAGCTCTTCGGCAAGGCAAATCCGGAAGCCGTCATGAGTTTCCCTATGGAAGGTTACACTCTGGCTCTTGATTTCAAGGCTGAACCATCCGTTTTCCGCCTTCTGAACGAGTTGGACGAGATCGTTCTACAGCATAACGGCCGAATCTATCTGGCCAAAGATGCACGGATGAAAGCTGAGACTTTTCATAGATCGTATTCTAATATCGTACCGTCCGGCCATTTCAGCTCGCGACAAGCGGAACGTCTGGAATTCTAGTATTTTATGTCAAAGACACTATTAGTAATTGGAGCAAGATCTGATATTGCGCAGGCCTGTGCCCACGAATTTGCGGCGAACGGCTTCGACCTGATCCTTGCGGCTCGAAATTCCGAAGACCTTGCGAACGCAATAACTGATTATGAGATCCGTCATCAGATAAAGGCGTATACCATCGAGTTCGACGCATCTGAAACAGCCACACATCCGGCGTTTTATACCGAGCTGCCGATAAAACCCGATGTCGTTCTCTACGCAATCGGTACGCTTGGGGATCAAAAGGTTTCAGAAAAAGACTGGGCGGAGGCCGAGAAGGTCATCACCTCAAACTACACCGGCGGCGTCTCTATCCTGTCGATCATCGCCAATGATTTTGAATCCAGAGATGCAGGAACGATCATCGGCATCTCATCAGTCGCCGGAGATCGGGGACGCCAAAGCAATTACATATACGGGTCGGCAAAGGCAGGCTTTTCCGCATTCATGGCGGGTTTGCGGCATCGACTGGCAGCGACCAACGTCAAAGTTCTCACCGTCAAACCCGGGTTTGTCGAAACAAAAATGACCGAAGGCATGGATTTGCCCGCAATGCTCACGGCAAAACCGCCCCAGCTAGCGAAGGCGATCTTCAAAGCTTATAAATCGGGCAAAAGCACCTTGCATTATCTACCGATATGGCGACAGATAATGTTCGTCGTCCGCAGCGTGCCGGAGGTTATCTTCGTCAAATCAAAACTATAGAGCAGATGCAGATGGCCAGTACGGGTCAGAACCCTGCGGAAGCGGGCGGGAGGACCTCGATGAATGATAAACCAGTCTATTCGTGGCAAGCGCCGGTCCACCCGCTCAAGCAGGCGGCTCTGACTCAGATCAACTTTTTCGCTTCCGCGATCGCTCCAACGAGATCGACGACACTTCCATCGAGCTGCATTTCGTATACCCCATTAAGAATTTTCTTGAATTGTGGTCCGGGCATTAGTCCTAGTTCGATCAGATGCCTACCCATCAGGATCGGATCAGGCGCTTTTTTCTCGACCTGTAGTTCACGGACCTTTTCGATAAACCACTCCTGAGCCTCGGAATCAAACATCATTTTTGAGCGATCGCCGTTCGGGTAGCGGCCGAGGCTGTCGGCCTTTGCAACGCGGTAGAGCAGGTCGGCTTCGACCTTTTGGGCGAGGCGGCGAAACGCTCCGTCGCCAACTGGTGTTTTTGCTCCGTAATAGGCGCCGGGTTTGAGGTGATATCGAACCAGCTGGACAACCTGATTTCGCACGTCAAATCCATCCAAAGTATAGATCCCGAGCGTATCGAGGAATGACACCGTAGGCTCAACTCCCGCCTCGTCGTGGCCCCGAGACCGAGTTCGTCCATCGACAAATTCGGTGTTTGGCGGCTTCCCAAAGTCATGAGCAAGAGCACCAAGCATCACCGTAACTTTTCGAGGATAATCCAGTTCGTCGATCAGCATACGAGCCTCGTCGACGACCATGAGCGTGTGAACATCGACGTCTCCCTCAGGATGCCAATCTGGTTCTTGTGGAACTCCCACAAGCGCCTGCATCTCAGGAAAAAGTTGTGCCGTTACACCAAATTCATACAGCCATTTCAGCCCGATCGACGGCGTTTCTGGAAGCAATAAAAGCTTTTCAAACTCACCCCAAATACGTTCCTTTGGTAAGTCGGTGACATCGATCCGCTTGCACATCTCAACCGTGTCGCTGTCGATCTCAAACACAAACCTCGCCGCGAACTGCGCCGCGCGCAGCACTCTCAACGAATCCTCAGCAAAGGTTTGCGATGATACCATTCGCAGCACCTTTTTCTTGATATCGCCCTGCCCGTCAAACGGATCGACGATCTCGCCGGTCAGGATATCCTCAAGGATCGCATTGATCGTAAAATCCCGCCGAGAACAAGCCTCTTCAAACGGCATCTCCGGATCGCCCTCGACCACAAAGCCGCGATGGCCACCAGAAACTTTTCTCTCGCGGCGAGGAATGGAAACATCGAGATCATGCCCGATCTTATATACCGCAAACGCCTCGCCAACGACGTTAACATCGCCAACGCAATCGAGTATCTCGCGTAGCCTTACGGGCTCGAGTCCGTAAACCTCAACGTCCCAGTCCTTATGGCCAATTCCCATCAATTCGTCGCGAACGCAGCCGCCAACCAACATCGACCGGCCGCCTTGGGAGTCAACGCGGGATGCGAGTTCGATGAGTTTTTCCGGCAAACGCGTCATGATCGAACTCTAATTCTGCCCGATAAGAAGCGCGTACGCAAAAATAGACAACGTTACCGTGAAAAAGGAAAAACTATATTAAGCGTCAGTCTTTTTCGATCGGAATGACATGGACCGCCGCATCTTTAACCTCGGCCAGGAAGCGATTGATGACCGAGCCACGCCAAAATATGTCCCAGCGCGTACGCGCGGATTGACCGAAGATAACGTGAGTAATGCCCTCTTCGCGGGCGTATTGTAGGAGGGCGTCAGCAACATTGGCGGATTTAAGCTTTACAACCTTGGCTCCAAGCGTCTCGGCGAAAACGATATTCTCCTGTAATGCCGCGTAGGCTTTCGGATCGATCCGACCGGGTTCCTCTTTTGGCGTTTCTACGTAAACGGCAAACCACTCCTCGGTTGCAAATCGTCCGGCGATCCGTGAGCCGGTACGAAGGATTTTTTTCGCACTGCCGCGAGATGCCATACAAACCATGATCTTTTCGGGGATAACCGCGTGCTCGAGACCTTCACGTTCGCGATATTCAGTATCCTTTACTGATTGTTGTTGAGCGACGTGCCGGAGGGCGAGTTCGCGTAGGTTGGCGAGATTGCCTTTGCGAAAGAAGTTCGTGAGCGCCTGCTCAATCTTTTCAACCGAATATATCTTGCCTTGTCGCAGACGTGTTCTCAGCGTATCGATCGAGATATCAACGTCAATAACCTCGTCGGCATTCTTAAAAAAGCAATCGGGAACCGTCTCGCGGATCTGGATACCAGTTGTGCGAACAACGACATCATTCAGCGACTCAATATGCTGAATATTCACGGCGGTGATCACGGAAATGCCGTTTTCGAGCAGTTCTTTTACATCCTGGTAACGCTTTTCGTTTTTGGCTCCCTCGATGTTGGTGTGGGCCAGTTCGTCGACTATCGCAACCGCGGGACGCCGGGCGATCACAGCTTCGAGATCCATTTCCTCGAAGATATTTCCGCGATACTCGATGTGCTTTTCCGGAATTATTTCAAGGTCTTTTATCTGCTCTTCAGTCTCCGCCCTCCCATGAGTCTCAACAACTGCGATGACGACATCGATTCCCTGCTCTTTAAGTTGGTGAGCGTCCTCGAGCATTTTGTACGTCTTGCCAACACCGGCGGCGGCTCCGATATAGACACGCAGCTTCGCCCGTTTGTTCTCGTGCAATTTATGCAAAAGGGATTCGGGCGAAGGCCGGACACCGGCATCGCGGTTCGGCATTTCGGTTATTTCGGTGTCAACGAACATAGATTCATAATTTTTAACGCAAAGCCGCCAAGTTGCAAAGACGCTACTCTTTTCACCGTTCAGTTTTCAAACTCTTTTCTATCCAAAGCCAGATTCAACAAAAGTACGTTAACACGAGCCTCGCCGAGGAATCCGAAGTCGCGGCCGCTGGTATATTTTTTTATCGCGCTACGAATCTGTGTCTCGCTCACACCGCGTTCCTTTGCCACCCGCAGGACCTGAAACTCAGCCGCGGCCGGCGAAATGTGTGGGTCGAGCCCTGACGCGCTGGTTGTGACAAGATCCACGGGGATTTTGACGTTCGGGTTTTCAGCCTTCATCGCTTCCGAATCGGTCTCGATGCGCTCGATCAGCTTTTTGCTGGTTGGGCCAAGATTTGAACCACTTGACGCACCGGCATCATAACCGTTTCCAGCCGCGGACGGACGCGAATGAAAATATCCCGGAGCGGTGAACGTTTGTCCGATCAGCTCCGAGCCGACCGTTTTTCCGTCCTTAACTATCAGCGAGCCGTTTGCCTGATGTGGGAAGATCGTCTGGCCCACGCCCCACACGGCAAGCGGATAGAGTATCCCGAGCGAAATTGTTAAAACAACTAGCATTAAAACGGATGTGATTATGTCTTTCATATTCTTATTGTTTGGAGTTCCGCCTTTAGGCGGCCCCTTACTCAAAATCATAGAACGCCGCCTAAAGGCGGGACTCCGAGGAACCTATGCGAATCCTAACGCCGTGATGATCATGTCGATAAGTTTGATCCCGACAAATGGTGCGATTATGCCGCCGAGTCCATAAACGAGCAGATTCCTCTGAAGTAGCTTCGACGCGGACATCGGCCTGTATTTAACTCCTCGCAGGGCGAGCGGTATAAGGGCGACGATAACGAGTGCGTTAAAAATAACCGCCGAAAGTATCGCCGATTGAGACGTTTTCAAGCCCATGATATTCAATGCGTTGAGCACCGGAAATGTCGAGGCGAACATCGCCGGGATAATTGCAAAGTACTTCGCAACGTCGTTCGCGATCGAGAACGTTGTCAGGGCTCCGCGGGTCATTAGCAATTGCTTGCCGATCTCTACGACTTCGATGAGCTTCGTCGGGTTGCTGTCGAGGTCAACCATGTTTCCCGCTTCTTTCGCTGCCTGCGTGCCTGTGTTCATCGCCACACCGACATCAGCTTGGGCGAGAGCGGGGGCGTCGTTCGTTCCGTCACCCGTCATCGCCACAAGCTTTCCTTCGGCTTGCTCGCGTTTTATCAACGCCATCTTGTCTTCCGGCGTTGCCTCGGCGAGAAAATCGTCAACTCCGGCCTCGTTAGCGATCGAAGCGGCGGTTAGCGGATTATCACCGGTGATCATCACAGTTCTGATGCCCATCTGCCGAAGCTGGTTAAAACGCTCTTTCATGCCGCTCTTCACGATATCTTTTAGGTAGATAACTCCAAGCGGTTTGAAATTATCGGCAACGACAAGCGGCGTTCCGCCCGATTTTGCGATCCTCTCAACGACCGCTCGCAGCTCTGCAGGCGATTGGTGACCGCCGCTCGCCACATATTTTTCGATCGCGTCGACGGCCCCCTTTCGGATCTGGCGGCCACCGAAATTAATGCCGGACATTCGGGTCTGGGCCGTAAATGCTATAAATTCGGCCTGGCCGCTGGAAAGCTGTGTTAATTCCACGCCGCGAAGCCCGTATTTCTGTTTCGCCAGCACTACGATCGAACGTCCCTCGGGTGTTTCATCGGCCAATGACGAAAGCTGGGCAGCGTCGGCTAACTCTTGGTCCGTTACGTTGCCGATTGGAATGAGCTCACTCGCCTGTCGATTTCCGAGCGTGATCGTGCCAGTTTTATCGAGCAAAAGAGTGTTCACGTCGCCCGCCGCCTCGACGGCGCGGCCTGACATTGCGAGGACATTGTGCTGGATCAACCGGTCCATCCCGGCGATACCGATCGCCGAAAGCAAGCCGCCGATGGTCGTTGGTATCAGGCAAACCAATAGCGATATCAACACAAAAACTGTCTGCGGAGCCCCGGAATAAACTGCGAACGGCTGCAGTGTAACAACCGCGAGCAGAAAAACGATCGTCAGCCCCGCGAGTAAGATGTTCAGAGCGATCTCGTTCGGCGTTTTCTGCCGCGACGCACCTTCGACCAAGGCGATCATTCGATCGATAAATGTCTCGCCCGGGTTGGAAGTGATCCGAACCTTTATCCAGTCGGACAAAACGCGTGTTCCGCCAGTCACAGCCGAGCGGTCTCCGCCGGATTCACGAATGACCGGAGCGGATTCGCCAGTGATCGCGGACTCATCAACCGACGCAACGCCCTCGACGACCTCGCCGTCGCCGGGGATGAATTCTCCCGCAACGACATAAACGACGTTGCCTTTTCTCAGATCAGGAGCTGCGACCGTACGTTTCGTACCGTTTGATTCGATCAGAGTCGCGGTCGTTTCCGTTTTCGATTTACGCAGCGTGTCGGCTTGAGCCTTCCCACGGCCTTCCGCCATTGCTTCGGCAAAATTTGCAAAAAGAACCGTAAACCACAGCCAGAGAGTAATTTGCAGCTCAAAACCAAACGAGCTTCCGGCCGTAGGCGAAACGAGACCCGCGATCATGCGGATCGTCAAAAATGCGGCCCCGACCTCCACAACAAACATCACCGGATTCTTCAGCATCTTTCGCGGATCAAGTTTTGTCACCGATCCGGCAAGTGCCTGTTTGATAATGTCTTTATCCCAAATAGAAATTGCGTTTTTCATAGTGGATCGCCGGCATCTTACCGGCCCTCATTGCCGCCGGAATGGCGGCGCTCCATTAAAATGTCTGCCCGTTCACCATCTGAAAATGCTCGAGTATTGGCGACAGGCTCAGAACCGGAAAGAACGTTAACGCTCCGAGGATCAGCACAATGCTGACTAGCAATACGCTGAACAGCGCGGTGTTAACCGGAAATGTTCCAAGGGTTGCCGGTACAAGCTTTTTGCGAGCCAGGTTGCCCGCAATTGCCAGTACAGGAACGATCATCAGAAATCGACCGGCCAGCATTGCGATCCCGAGTGTCGTGTCGTACCAGAGCGTATTTGCATTTAATCCGGCGAACGCCGAACCATTGTTTCCTGTCGCCGACGTAAAGGCGTAGAGGATCTCGGACAGTCCATGTGCTCCCTGATTGTTCAGCGATGACAACCCGAATTCGGGTGACAATACGCTAACGGCGGCGAACCCTAGAATGATTACCGGAAAGATCAGTACATAAAGCATCGCCATCTGGACGTCGTATGATTCGATCTTTTTCCCGAGATATTCAGGCGTGCGACCGACCATTAGCCCGGCTATGAAAACGGTCAGGATGATCATTATCAAGATGCCGTACATTCCGGCCCCGACGCCGCCGAAGATCACCTCGCCAAGCTGGATATTCACGAGCGGTACAAGTCCGCCAATCGGGGTAAAGCTGTCATGCATCGCGTTCACAGCTCCGCAGGACGCATCGGTAGTAACTGTTGCGAACAAAGCTGAATTCGCGATGCCAAAGCGGGTTTCCTTGCCTTCAAAATTCCCGCCAACTGACGTTTGATCGACTGTGGTCGGATAGATCGGATTTCCCCGTGATTCGGCCCAGTAAAGCGTTGCGACACCAGCGACGAGCAATATCATCATTGCTGAATAAACTGCCCATCCGTGCCCCTGTGATCTCACCATCCGTCCAAGCATGTACGTAAAACCTGCCGGGATCAGCAGGATCAGCAACATCTGCATGAAATTGGACAAAGGCGTTGGGTTTTCGAATGGGTGCGCCGAATTTGCATTGAAAAACCCGCCGCCATTCGTTCCCAGCATCTTGATAGCAAGTTGTGAGGCGACCGGACCTTGGGCGATTGACTGCGAATCGATAACCAGATCCTCCTGAACCGTTTCGCCGGAGATGTCTTTTACCACGGCTCCATCCGCATCTTTTTTATCGACCTGGATCGTGCGAACTTCCATTAATTGAGCCGTGTCGTAAGGTTTGAAGTTCTGCACGACGCCTTGCGAAATAAAGAAGATGGCCGCGAGAAAGGAAAGCGGCAGCAGAACATACAGCGTGCCGCGAACCACGTCCTTCCAAAAGTTGCCGAGCTTATCCGTCTCGAACCGCGAGATACCGCGGATGAACACAGCCGCCAGCGCCATTCCGACCGCCGCAGATTTAAAGTTCTGCACGGTCAATCCGGCCATCTGCGTAAAATAGCTCATCGTCGTCTCACCGGCATACGATTGCCAGTTCGTGTTAGTGACGAACGAAACCGCTGTATTGAACGAAAGATGCTCCGACAGCCCGGCAAAACCTTGCGGGTTCGAAGGCAAGTAGAATTGCAGCCGCTGGATCGCATACAGAGCGAGCGACGAAACAAGGCTGAAGGCCAGCATCGCGATGCCGTATTGTTTCCAGTTCATCTCTTTTTCCGCGTCGACTCGCGTGATCGCATAGACCACGCGTTCGATCGGTCGGAAAAGAAAATCTAGAAACGTCCGCTCGCCGTTATAGACTTTAACCAGATAGATGCCTACCGGCTTTGCAAGCAATGTCAGAACAGCGAGGTACGCTAAAATTTGTAAGATTCCGTTGAGTGTCATTGTCGTAAATTAGAATTTCTCGGGCCGCAGCAGTGCGTAGACGAGATAAACCAGTAAAAAGGCCGTTAAAGCGAGAGCGAAGATCGTTTCTGTATTCATTTCGACTCTCCTTTATTCAGCCGCGAACAAAACGTGATATAACCAATCGCGGCGGCAAAAGATCCGATTATTACTAATAAAAATATTAGGTCGAGCATGTTGTTAGCCTCTTAGTTAAAGTTGTAGCCTAGTTCGAAAAGGAAAAAGTGATTGCCGTTCCGGGCATTCGTATTTCCGATCGAGTACGAAAAATAAGCCGTCACTTGCGGGTGCGGTTTGTAGATTACGCCTGGCGTGAAGTAGCCCGACGAATGACGTCCGGTTATCCAATCGGCTGCCAGCGTCACTTGGCCATTTATAGTTTGTTCGATCCCAAACTGTCCGCCGCCGCGAGTTGCATTCGTCGCAAATACGTTCTTAGTCGCCACATAACCACCACCTGTAAGCCGCGTTTTGTTAATCGTTTTGCTCACCGCTAGATAAGAGTAAGTGCCCGCTCTGTAGGAACGGTTACGAACCGGGATATAAAAATTGGTGCCCGCGATCAATGCCGTATCTTTTTTCTCGTTCTGATAGAACTTCCATTTGATGGTTGGCACGAGAGTTGTTGAATCCGAACCTGGCTGAATGTTGCCAGTAACGTTCAATCCGATTTCCACATTTCCGCCGACCCCGACGACGAACCGTGGAACAAAGCTTGAGAACTTCGGGTCATTCGGTTTGAATGCTGCATCGAGTTCCGCATAAACCTTGCCGCGATCGAGAACGTCGGTCGTCGGCACGTTAAAGATCGTCTGCTGTGCGCGCGAGAATATAGCGGTTCCGAAAAGGACCGCACATAAAAAAATTGCTTTACGCATCATTACCTCTTATTTCATCTAAAAATACCGATCCGATCAGGATCATCGGTATGGCCGAGATCAGCAGAGTTGTTCCAACCTGGTTGTAAACAAAATCGGCCGGTATTATCTCGTGAAGGATCACACATATAAGTCCGGCAAAAAGAAATGCGATACCGCCGAAAATCCCAGCCCCAGCCGCAACTGAGCAAACACCCGGAGTGAGTATTTTTTTCCTCAATCTTCCATGTCCCTTAGGGACTTTATGGGCACTCATCGTGAGAGCGTCGCTTGTCTGATGACCGTTCTTCATAAGGCCTCCTGGCAAAATCTGCCGGACAGTTATGAGATTAGAATGCGAGCAGTAAGTATTTGCTAATGGGTGTATAAAAAGTTCATAAGTTCTTTTCTGCTGATAAAGTCGGCTTTCCGGTAATTATCCTTATGACTTCCTTATGCTTTTTGGGGGTTACGTCGTAAAATACTTGCTTTGTGACGCGAGCGTATGAGTACCAACAAAACTGGTAGTTTTAGTCTAAGCAAATGGTTCATGCAGGGCATCCGACCGCCGGACGGTTTGTCTAACAATGAGCAAAACAGCCATGATCCCGAGCACAAACATTCCTGGTGGCAGGTAATGTGTCTGACGGGAGTCGATTATTTTTCGACGCTTGGATATCAACCCGGAATAGCGTTTGCTGCGGCTGGAGTTCTCTCGCCGGTAGCAACGCTGCTACTCGTTCTTCTGACGCTTTTTGGAGCGTTGCCGATTTACAATCGCGTAGCGACAGAAAGCCCTCATGGGCAAGGGTCGATCTCGATGCTTGAGTCCTTGCTTTCCCGCTGGAAAAGCAAGCTTTTCGTCTTGATTTTGCTGGGGTTCGTGGCGACCGATTTTGTTATCACGATCACGCTGTCTGCGGCTGACGCCTCGGAACACATCATTCACAATCCGTTTGTCGAAGAGCATCTTGCCGGGTTGAATCATCCTGTACTCGTGACCTTTCTTCTGATCGCGGTTTTAGCGGCGGTATTTTTGAAAGGTTTTAAAGAGGCGATCGGCATCGCGGTCGTTCTCGTAGTCGCCTATCTCGTGCTGAACCTGGTGGTTATCGTCGTTGGAGTTAACGCGATCATTCATGATCCATCGCTATTGAGCAGATGGCAGGAAGCCCTATTTACAACACCTAGCGGCGATACGCGTAGCGTCCTCATGATCCTGGGGCTGTCGCTGATCGTTTTCCCGAAACTCGCCCTGGGGCTTTCGGGCTTCGAAACGGGCGTCGCCGTGATGCCGCTGATCAGGAATCCCCACCGCATCGAAAAGACCAAAAAACTGCTCCGAAGTTCGGCATTATTGATGAGTTTCTTCCTGATCTGTAGCAGCTTTATTACGAGCGTGCTTATCCCGGCCGAGCAATTTGGCCACGGCGGAAAAGCATCCGGACGTGCTCTCGCTTACCTCGCACACGAATACCTCGGCGAAGCTTTCGGCAGTGTGTACGATCTTAGTACGATCTTTATCCTCTGGTTCGCCGGAGCGTCCGCGATGGCCGGACTGTTGAACATCGTTCCCCGCTATCTGCCGCGATACGGCATGGCGCCAAACTGGGCACGGGCTTCGCGACCGCTGGTCCTGATCTTCGCATTTATCTGCTTTACGATCACGTTCATTTTCGACGCTAACGTTGAGGCCCAGGGCGGAGCCTACGCGACCGGTGTTTTGGTTCTGATGACTTCAGCGTCGATCGCAGTAACGATCTCGGCATGGGCGAAGAAACAGGGCGTCAAGTGGATTTTCCTGGTGATCTCGGTCGTTTTTTCTTACACCACGATCACGAATATCGTCGAGCGCCCGGACGGTATCAAGATCGCATCGCTGTTTATTCTGGCGATCGTAGTTGCGTCTTTCGTTTCTAGAGCGATGCGCACGACAGAACTGCGAATTCAGAAGATCGAATTCGACGAAACGGCACAGAAATTTATCGACGATCTCGACGATGGTGAGATCCGCATTGTAACCAACCGCCGCGAAACCGGTGACCTAACTGAATACCGGTACAAAGAGCTGGAGAAGCGGATGGACAACCATATTCCGTCGAGCGATCCGATACTTTTTTACGAGATCGAGATCGGCGATGCGTCGGAGTTTACGGGCAAGCTCTTGATATGCGGCGTTGATATCGGCGGCTACAAGATCCTGCGTACGAAGGCTCCTGCCGTACCAAATGCGATAGCCGCACTGCTGCTCAATTTGCGAGACAAGACCAAAAAGATACCGCACGTCTACTTTGGCTGGAGTGAGGGAAATCCAATCCACTACCTGATCAGGTACATTCTCTTTGGCGAAGGCGACACAGCTCCTGTCACGCGTGAGATCCTGCGGCAGGCTGAACCCGACGCAGAGTTCCGCCCGAGCGTGCATGTCGGCGGTTAACCATGCGGGTCGAACCGGTAACCGACCCACGGCTCCGTTCGGATGTATCGAGGCTGCGAAGGATCTTTTTCGAGTTTCTTTCGGAGCTGACCAACGAATACCCGAAGGTATTCGGTCTGCTGCGTAAAATTGCCGCCCCAGATCGCGGTCAGGATCGCACGGTGCGTGATGACTTTGCCGCGATTGCGGAACAAAAAGACCAGGAGATCAAATTCTTTTGGCGTCAGGTGAACAGCGCTGCCGGCGACCATGATCTCACGGGTTGAGAGATCGATCACAAACTCGCCTTCGACCAACGAAGTTTCTTCATCATTAGGAATGTCAGCCTTTCGCCGAAGGGCGGCTCGCACACGTGCGAGTAGCTCGTCGATACCGAAAGGCTTCGTCACGTAATCGTCCGCCCCCGCATCCAAAGCTTCAACCTTCGTGCGTTCTTCACCCTTGACTGAAAGCACTATGATCGGAACCGATGATGATTTCCGGATCTCCCTGCAAAACTCGATCCCGCTCATTTCGGGCATCTGAAGGTCAGTAATTATCAGATTCGGATGCCAATCGCGAAACGTATCAAGCCCCGAAATGCCGTCTGCGGCCGTCCGCACGTCATACCGATGCGCGGTCAGACTGTGCCTTAGAACGCGGGTGATCTGCGGCTCGTCATCAACGACCAGTACTTTCTGATGTTCGCTCATTCTTCTCCGATCGGCAGCGTTAGGACGACCGCTGTTCCCTTTCCATTCTCGCCAGCCCTGATCTCGATCGTACCACCTTGAGCCTCGACAATACCACGAGCAATCGCGAGGCCGAGGCCAAGCCCATCGACGACCGAGCCCTCAAGCCGGACAAATTTCTCAAACACTCGCTCCCGCATTTCCTCAGGAATTCCCTTGCCTTCGTCCGCAACCGAGATAAAAACGCGATCCCCTCTGGAATATGCGGTTATCGTAATTGTCAGGCCTTTTTCTGAGTATTTGGCAGCGTTTTCGACGAGATTATATATGACCTCAGCGATCGCCCGGGCGTCGACACGGATAAGCGGGAGTTCCTTTTCCAGGTTAACGACAAGATGATGCTCCGCAACCACGTTCTCTGCCCGGTCGAGAGCGATCGAGATGATCTCCTCGACATGCGAAAACGCCGCCGCACCTTTGACCGGGCCAGACTCTACTCTTGCAAGTTGGACCATGCTTTCGATAAATCCGTTAAGCCGGTCGGTCTCTTCGTTGATAATGTCGAGAAAATCAGCTCGGCCTTCGCTGTCGAGTTCGATGGTACGATGCCCGCCCTCGCTGTCTAGCAGAGTTGTGACGGAAGCTTTTATCGATGTTAACGGCGTTCTCAGGTCGTGTGTGACCGCGTCCAAAAGTGCCGATTTCAGCTTTTCGCTTTGCTTTAGAGCTTCGGCTTCCGTTGCGGTCTTAAATGCGGCCTGAAGCTCCTCATAAAGCCTCTCTGCCTCTCGTGCGCGGCGACTCGCGTAGGCTGAAAGCTCACCGGCGATCAGAGCCGTAAATGTAAACGCCGCCCACGCGATCAAATTCTGAGGGTCTGAAATCGTCCAGGTGTAATACGGCGGCAGGAAGAAGTAATTGAAACATAACATCGCCACAAACGATGCAACCAATGCCGGATTTCGACCAAAGAACGTCGCCACGGACAAAACGACGATCAGAAAGGCCAGTGCCACAGTCGTGGAATTAACCCGCTCGCGAACCTCGACCAATGCGATCGCTACCAATAAAACTGCCGCAACCGACAGGCCAAAACGGAGCAGAATTGAACTTAGTACACCTTGCGGTTTCATGATAATGAACCGATGTTATTGACCTATCTTACTATTAACTATCGCCATGATCTCTGCCTCAGTCTCGATGGCCTTTCGTTCGATCTCGGCTCCCTGCGAAAGCAAGTTTTCCGCAAACTCGCGGTCTTTCAGGCCGACCGCGTTGATCTTCACGTTTAGGTAAGCTCCAACAACTGCCGAACGTGCACAAAGGGCACCAACGGCGGCGTCGGTAACCGAGTTCGGGTTCCCGTGCACCGTCATCGCCTTGATTATCTCGAATGCATCAAACGTACGCTGCATCGTGCGGAATGGGATCTCAGTCGCGTATTTTGTCGCTTCCTGAATCGCGGCCGTTCTCGCAGTCTTTTCTTCGTCAGTCGTTTTGGGCAGGCCGAAGGCGTCCATGACCTTATTGAAGGCGTTCGTGTCTTCATCGACGAGAACCAACAGGTCATCCTTTATCTTTTGCCCCTTTACCGCCCAATCAGAGAATTCCTTCCAACGATCATCCCATCCGGCTTTGTGCGAGGATAAATTCGCGACCATCGTCGCAAGCGAGGCTGCCAGGGCACCAAGATACGCCGCGATCGAACCGCCGCCCGGAGCAGGCGATTCCGACGCCGTTTCGTCGGCAAAAGCTCGGCAGCTTAGGTCAACAAGGCTGTCGGTTTTGGACTCTACGGCGAGGAGATATTCGATGATCTTTTCGTTAGGATCGAACGGTTTCAGGTCGTCGAGGCCCATTGATTTAATGGCGATCTTGACCTTCTCAGCTTCCGTAATACCGAGCGATCGTTTTTGTTTTGTTAAGTAATGATCGCCTGCGTCAATTATTGTCTTTTTCGGCACGAGGCCGACGATCTCAAGGCCGGTGACCCGCAGCCCGCGTTTGTGAGCCTTTTCGCACACCTCGTCAAAAGCTACGTGAAGCGGAGTTTGCGACAGGTTCGTGATATTCATCGAAACCTGGGCAATGCCATATTCAGCGATGAACCAGCCAATTGCTTTCGTACCCCTGAGCGTTCCCGGGATCATTACCGGTTCGCCTGATTCGTCTTTCACGATTTTTCCGGTAATCGGATTACCTTCGCGTAAAATACGGCCCTTTTCGCGAACGTCATACGCGATCGCGTTGGCACGGCGTGTTGATGTCGTGTTCAGATTAAAGTTGACCGCGATCAGGAAATCTCTGGCCCCGACCGCAACAACACCGGAACGGGCAACGCTTTCGTTGAATTCCGTCGGCCCGAAATCCGGTTTCCAATCGACGGACGCTATCTTATCCTTCAGCCCTTCGTACTCGCCTTCGCGGCAATTCGCGAGGTTGCGGCGTTTTTCTTCGGTCGCAGCGTTTTCGTAGAGGTAAACGGGAATGGCTAGTTCGTCGCCGATGCGTTTGCCGAGTTTGCGGGCGTATTCAGCCACTTCTTCCATAGTTACGCCCGAGATCGGTACGAGCGGACAAACGTCGGTGGCGCCAAATCGCGGATGGTCGCCTTTGTGGCGGCGCATGTCGATCAGTTCCTGAGCCCTCTTGACTGCCTGAAACGCCGCTTCGACGACCTCGTCGGGTGTGCCGACGAATGTCACGACTGTCCGGTTGGTTGAGTAGCCGGGATCGACATCGAGCAGCTTTACGCCCTCGATCTTTTCTACCTCGTCGGTGATCTGTTTGATCACAGACATGTCGCGGCCTTCGCTAAAATTGGGAACACATTCGATCAGTTTCTTCATACGGATGAACTAAGATAACCGTTTCTGCAAATACTCTTTTAGCGCGTCTATACTCACACGTTCCTGCTCCCACGTATCGCGGTCGCGGACCGTCACGGCGTTGTCCTCAAGCGATTCGTGGTCGACTGTCACGCAGAAGGGAGTACCGACCTCGTCCTGTCTCGCGTAAAGCTTCCCAATGCCGCCCGTGTCGTCGTAAACGGCACGCATCGACGGCTGTAGGTCACGTTTGAGCTTTTTGGCGAGCGAGACGATGCCCTCGTTATTCTTGGCGAGCGGCAGCACGGCGACCTTGATCGGAGCGAGTTCCGGCTTGAGTTTCAGGATGACGCGAACTTCGCCCTTATCGTTCGTTTTCTCAGTGTATGCGTCCATCAAAACGGCGAGCAGCGTGCGGTTTACACCGATCGATGGCTCAATGCAGTATGGATAAAATCGCTCGTTCGTTTGAGGATCGAAATACGATAGATCCTCGGTCGAGTCAGGGTTAATGCGTTTGCCTTCAGCGTTCTCAGGCTTTTTCGAGTGAACGCGCAGGTCGTAGTCGGTCCGGTTCGCAATGCCAAGCAACTCGTCAAACTGCTTGTCTTCCTCCTCGCGCTCCGGGAAAAATCGGTATAGAAAATCGACGGTCCGATCCGAATAATGGGCGAGTTCCTCTTTCGTCTGTTCGTAGTGTTTGACGTTTTCGCGAGAGATGCCAAGCGTTCCGAGCCAGGCGTCATAGGCGTCGATCCACTCCTGATGGACCCGAGGAGCATCGTCTGGACGGCAAAAATACTCAACCTCCATCTGTTCGAATTCCCGCGTTCTAAAAATAAAATTCCCCGGCGTAACCTCATTACGAAACGCCTTGCCGACCTGAGCGATACCAAACGGCAGCTTTCGGCGCGATGTATCAAGGACGTTCTTGAAATTGATGAAAATTCCCTGAGCGGTCTCCGGCCGTAGATATGCGGCGGCCGATTCGTCTTCTTCGCTTGAGGCCGCACCGACCGTTGTCTTGAACATCAGGTTAAACGGCCTCGATTCCGTCAGGTTGATCGAACCGCAGTTCGAGCAAATTGCCTTGCCGTCGGCGTTTCGTTCTAGCTTGTCCTCGCGCAGACGGGAATTGCAGTCGCGGCAATCGACCAGCGGATCTGAGAACGTCTCTTCATGCCCCGAATATTTCCAAACCAAACGATTCTGAATGATCGACGAATCGAGCCCTTCGATGTCGTCGCGTTCGTAAACGACCCAACGCCACCAGCTTTGCTTGATGTTATTCGCGAGCTCGACGCCGAGCTGGCCGTAATCCCACGACGAACCCAGCCCGCCATAGATGTCCGAAGCCGGAAACACAAATCCGCGGCGTTTTGAGAGAGAGACGATAGTTTCGATATTAGGTGCTGCCATAATTGCCTTAAGAAAGACTAAATTCTACCAATTTACGATTTCCGATTCACTATCGAAAAGGCAAAAAACGAACACGCGGCTGTTGCTACTCAAAGCATTTTTTGGGGCCGGTCAAAATGTGTAATTTTACCGGCCGGCTATTTTTACCATTTTAATGTGTGAAACGTTTCACACTTTTGTCCAAACCCGCATTTTTACGACAGAATAAGCAGCTTACACGCCCGATTGATCAAGGTTCGGGATACCCTGCCGTTTAAGATACGGTGTCATTGGTAGAGGTAAACACGAGATTGGTCAAAGGTGAAAACGACGAGAGAATCCTCTACCAATTCCGGCTCTGCGCAAAGGACTAGATAACGCACTTGAGGCCGAGGTGTTTTTCGAAGGGGATGAAATCGCGGTCGTTGTGGAGCAACTCGTATCCGTTCATTATGCAGCGTGTGGCAATCAGAGTATCGACCGTTTTTCTAATGGTAATACCCTGAGATCGCAGGAAAATGTAGTTTCGAGCAGCCTCCAAGACGAGCGGGTAACCACCAACAATGACAAAGTCGGATCGCTGGAATAGGCGGACGGTTTCGTTGAAAGCTACAGGATCATTGCAACCTTGCAGCACCTCTGCGATGACCAGATCCCCGACGACGACCCGTTGTTTGCCCAGGATGGTGTCCAGTTTTGTAGTTTGAGGTGTTTGAAGGTCGCGTAGATAGTCGATCCAGACGCTTGAATCAACAAAGATCATTTGTCGAGCCTCATCTCCTCAAGATCTCCTTCCCAGTGGAACTTCCCTCTCAGTTTTCTCAAATCCGTTTGACGTCCGAGTCGTAACAATTCCTTTAGCGCAAGTTCCACGACCTCGCGCTTGGTTTTCAAGCCCGTGATTTTCAGCGTATCTCGCATCAATTTGTCGTCGATCTCTATATTTGTTCGCATCGTGTGTATATATCACTCCTTTCATACACATTATGATCTCTAGCGACCGTTGTCAACAAAATGCGAAAGCCCGCGCGTGAGCACGGGCGATTTCTGCAAGTTTGTTGTTTAGTTTCGGCTTAGCGTTGGAGAGTCTGGAACGTTTCCATTCTGTTTCAGGGCGGGTACGGATAAAATGTAATAGTTGTACAACACGTCAGGAACCGCCTGTATATGTCGCTCCTTCGGAGCTTTTGATTATTTTTGTATCCGAATGCTATAAACATGCCGTCCCTACGGGACTTTTCTTTAGCTCCGTCAGGAGCGAGATGTTTATAGACTCAAGTTTTAGAATGACGTATATAGCTCCTTAGGAGCGACACCGTGACATGCAATCCGTAACCGCTCTAGTCGACCGAATCGCCCTTGCTTACGCGCGGGCTTTTGCATCTGAAATCAAAAGAGGCCGCCCTTTCGGACAGCCTCTTGTATTTTCTAATCAACCGCTTTTTACTGCACAACCGGTGGTGTTGCTCCCGGTGGGACGATCCAGACTTCGTAGGTTGTCTTGATGCGTGCACTTCCCTTGACGATCTGTATTCGCCTCGGGTCGAAGCCTCGGGTTTTCACCATGTAGTCTAGTGCCCGTTTGGACAGTTTGTCATAGGTGTTGCGGGTGACGCTCAGGCGGTCGGTTCCCGGGTAGATGATGACGTAAAGCTGTGCGTCAGGCGTGTTCTGGGCCTGGATGACGCAGTTGTCAAATCGGGCTTTGTCGTCGTCGGCAGCTTTTGCTTCAAATTCATCGCAGCGGAACGGTTTCGGCTGTTCGATGACCGGGATGGGCGTGACTTCGGTCGGGACCGATATGACCTGGCGGCATTTGCCGTCATAGACATCGTCGTTCACGTCGAGCTCGGCCGTGATGGTTTTACCGCCGATGCCGGTTGAGTCAACCGTGACCGAAGGCGTCCCAAGGCCGCGGGTGACGCGTCCGTTCGAGACCTTCCACGCATAACGCAGCGGAATCGGGGCGGTTCCCGCGTTGATCGCGGCGAACGTCACCACATCGCCCTCGGTGATCTTCTCAGGGCCGTCGAGAGTAAATCTGTACGGGCATGGCGTCGTGATGGTCTCGCGAACGATCTTCAGACAGACGCAGTGCTTCTGATCCTTACGGATCTCGATCTGGTCGCGCCAAACCTTGCCTTCCGGGCCGGTGATCTCGACGGTGTGGATGCCGGGTGCGAGGTAAAACTCGGCTCCCGTTCCCACGCCGCTGTCGCCGACGTACTGGCCGTCGATCTTGACCGGATATGATGTTTCGGTCGTTTTGACGCTCAGCGTTCCGGTGTTCTTCGGCTTTTTCGTCTTGTTGTCAACGCTGTTTGCAAAGGCGGTCGTGAAACCGAGCGTCACCACCAGGCCGATCACAAATAGAAAGTTGTATCTGTTTACTCGCATTATTAGATCCTCTTGTTCCAGCAAAATCGCACGCTGAACTTTAGTTTTGCGAATTATGGTGCGGATACCGACCGCTTTTAACTATCGGTATCCGTCAACATCATAACTCTATTCTTCTTCCTTTTCCTCACCCTTTTCTCGCTTTTTGCCAAATTTTCGTCGTGCGGCGAGACCTATCGAAGCGAGGCCCGTACCAAACAACAGGATCGTCATCGGCTCAGGAACCGGCTCGGGCGGCGTCGGCGTCGGCGTCACCGGCGGCGGTGTCGGCGACGGCGTGATTCCCGGCGTCGGGGTCGGCGTCGTTGGCGGCGTCGGCGTGACTCCAGGCGTTGGCGTCGTTTCCGGCGTCGGCGTCGTGAACGGCGTCGGCGTTGGCGTATCTTTCTTGCGTTTGATCAGGATGAAGGCAATAGGGATCGCCGCGAGGCCGAGCAGAGCCCATTTCGGAAAGCCACGCTTGGTGACGACTTCTTCCACGCAATCACAAACGTCATCGGTGACGATCTCGGTCTTGGTCTCGGTGATGACGCGGCCGTCCTGTGGAACAGGCGGTTTAACTTTTTTATCATCATCACTGTCGCCGGTCATCACGAACTTAAAATCGTCCGTAAGACGCAGCCGCGAGATCGTGCTGGTGTCAGCACTGCCCGGTTTGGCATTGAGGATCTGTACGACCTGGTCAAATCGAACAGGTGCCGCATCAATTCGCGTAAAACACGCAAGTATCGAACCGATGCAGATAGCCGAGAGCAACCCTCTTAAATTGATATTTTTCATGTCTGTTACCTGACTAAACGGTATTTTTCAGCGAAAACAATTATGTCTTCACAGCTGGTTGGCACTCGCTGTCGAATTTGGGGTTTTGGGGCAGTTTCGAAAATATAGCAAAAACAAGAGTCAAATGCACGTTTCTGCAACGGTTTCGAGGTTTTTTCGTCCTCAAATTCGGCTGAATTAACTAATTCAAGGGGAAAAAATGCCTAATGCGTCCCACTCTCCAGATTTTTCAGCTTTTTTGTCAATTTATTTTCACTTCGCCGGACAAAAGAAAACCGGCTATCACAAGATAGTGATAACCGGTGTGTATTTCCTGAAAAATGACTGGAGGGCGAGCATCCTGCTCGCCTCTGGCCGTTGAGACAAAGAAAATTGGATCCAAAACGAGAAGGGCGAGCACGATGCTCGCCCTTCAGTCGGGTTATTCGCCTTCCGGCTCCTCTTCTTTGGCTTTTCCTTCGTTGCCTTTCTCTTCAGCGAGGATGGCCTTTCTGGAAAGCTTGACCTTGTTGCCTTCCCTGCCGATGCATTTGACGAGGATCTGCTGGCCTTCTTTGAGTTCGTCACGAACGTCGCGTACGCGGCGGTCAGAGATCTCGGAGATGTGCAGCAAACCGTCGAGGCCCGGCAGGATCTCAACAAACGCTCCGAAATCGACGATACGGGAAACGGTTCCCATATACGTCTCGCCGACCTCAGCCTCGGCCGTGAGTGCTCTGATGCGGGCGATCGCCGCCTGGGCAGCTTCGCCGTCCGGCGTTGCGATGAGGATCGTGCCGTCGTCGTCGATATCGATCTTGGCTCCCGTTTCCTCGGTGATCGAGCGGATGACCGAACCGCCCTTTCCGATAACGTCGCGGATCTTATCAGGGCTGATGTGGATCGTGATGATACGCGGTGCGAACTCAGAAAGCTCCTCTCGCGGCTCGGCGATCGATTTCGTCATGATGTCCAGGATATGGAGACGGCCCTTCCTGGCCTGCTCAAGAGCTTCCTGTAGGATCATGGCGTTGATACCGTCAACCTTTATGTCCATCTGGAGAGCAGTAATGCCGTCGGCAGTTCCCGTCACCTTGAAATCCATGTCGCCATAATGATCTTCCGCACCGGCGATGTCCGAAAGGATCGCGTAGCGGTTGCCTTCCATAACGAGGCCCATAGCAACACCGGCGACCGGCTTCTTGATGGGCACACCGGCGTCCATCAGGCTCAGGATGCCGCCGCAGACCGAAGCCATCGACGACGAGCCATTCGATTCCGTGATATCGGAAACGATGCGGATCGTGTACGGAAAATCAGCTTCGTCAGGAAGTACCGACATTATCGCACGGCGTGCGAGGTTGCCATGGCCCGTTTCGCGACGTGACGTCGAGCCAAATCGACCTGTTTCACCGACCGAATATGGCGGGAAATTGTAATGCAGCATGAACTTACGATCGACCGTTCCTTTCTCAAGGTCGTCCATGAACTGTCCGTCCATTTTCGTTCCGAGAGTTGTGGTCACGATCGCCTGCGTTTCACCGCGGGTGAACAAAGCCGAACCGTGAACACGCGGCAGCCAGCCGACTTCGCAGTTGATCGGGCGGATCTCTGAGAACTTGCGGCCGTCCGGACGGCGTTTGTTTAAAAGCATGTCCTCGCGGAAGATCTTTTCCTTAAGCTTGCCGAACGCCTTGCCGGCGGTCGCACGAGCACCCGGATCGTCCTCGGGATAGCTTTCGATAACCTCTTTCTTCAACGCGTCCTGTCCCGCATAGACCTCGATCTTGTCGCGGCCGGTCGAATCGAGAGCGGCACGAAGCTTGTCGGTCCAGGTCTTTTCGACATCGGCAACAATGTGCTTGTCGAGTTCCGGAACGCTGAATTCGCGCTTCGTGATGTTGAGGGCCTTGCCGAGTTCCTTCTGCCACAGACAGAGACGTTTAACCTCGCGGTGACCGAGCATCAGAGCTTCGACCATAATGGTCTCGTTGACCTCGTTAGCTTCGCATTCGACCATACAGATCGCTTCTTCGGTACCGGCGACGATCAGGCTGAGGTCTGATTCGCGGCGCTCGTCGTAGCTCGGATTGACGATGTATTTGCCATCGATCAAGCCGATGCGGACACCGGCGATCGGATCGTTGAACGGAATATCCGATAAATACAGTGCACACGACGCACCGGTGATCGCGATCACGTCCGGATCGTTGTCGTCATCAGCGGAGATGACCGACGCGACGATCTGGGTTTCAAATCTGTAACCATCCGCGAACAGTGGCCGCACCGGGCGGTCGATCATTCGGCAGGTGAGAATTTCTTTTTCCGACGGGCGGCCTTCTCGGCGGAAATAGTTTCCGGGAATCCGGCCAGCGGCAAAGGAGTTTTCACGGTATTCGACCGTGAGCGGGAAAAAATCCATCCCTTCGCGGGCCGTGCGGGCGGAAACGGCTGCGACGAGCAGCATCGTATCGCCATAACGGATCACGACCGAACCATCGGCCTGCTTGGCAACCTTGCCTGTTTCAACGATCAAATCCTGCGATCCAAGCTTGATCGATTCACTCAAATATTTTTTTGGCATTTCTTGTCCTCTAAAAACAACAAGAGACGAAAGGAGCTGTGCCGTGATAGCTCCCTTTCGTCTCTGGAAAAATTACTAATTGTGACGATGACCTTCCTTTGTCCGGTAGCGTAATATGCTGTCACGTTCAGCAACCACCGGCAAATTCTTCGCGAAGATCTTGTATGCTTAAGGCCCGAAGCGGCCAGTTCTTATAGTTTATAGAGCTCGTCGAGTTTATTGAGTTGCGTCTTCCACTCTAAAACTCAATGAACTCTATAGACTCTAAACTTACCGGCGTAAGCCGAGTTTCTTAATGATCTCGTGATATTCATTGATATCGCGACGCTTGAGATAATCAAGCAATTTTCTACGACGCGAGACTAACTGAAGCAAGCCTCGGCGCGAATTGTTATCTTTCTTGTGGATCTTGAAATGAGCGGTAAGCTCGGTAATACGCTGCGAGAGCAGTGCGATCTGCACCTGCGACGAACCCGTATCCGAGCCGTGCGTTTTGTAATCCGTAACGATCTGTTCTTTTAATTCTTTAACTGTTGACATTCTTTCTTGCTTAAATCAGCCTCTCCTATTGTTCGCAGTAACTCCGCAAACTAATGCGGTAACCACGGGTGTAATGAATTATTAACTAAAAACTAATAGTGAAAAGTTAAAAGTAAATACCTTCAAATTATCCACTATTACGTAGATACAATCAACTCTTCAACTTAAGACTCGCTTCTCAGCTTTTAACTTTTAGCTTTTAACTTTTAGTTATTAACTAATCAGATCTCGTACTTGAATTCTTCCATGAACTTCGTCGAAAAGTTCCCTTTCCTGAAGTTTTCGTCCGCCATTATTCGCTGATGAAGCGGGATCGTCGTTTTGATGCCTTCGACGACCATCATATCCAAAGCTCGCTGCATTCTCGCGATCGCGAGTTCGCGTGTGCGGGCGTGGACGATCAGTTTTGCGATCATCGAATCGTAATACGGCGGCACAACATAGCCCGGATAAACAGCCGTATCGACGCGAACGCCCGGACCGCCGGGGATATTGAACGCTGTAATTCTGCCCGGGCTTGGCGTGAACTTCACCGGATCCTCGGCATTGATGCGGCACTCGATCGCGTGCCCGACGATCTGAACTTCATCTTGTGTATATCCGATATCTTCACCGGTCGCGATACGCACCTGATTCCGAACTATGTCGGCAAGCGTGACCATCTCGGTCACCGGATGCTCGACCTGGATCCGGGTGTTCATCTCCATGAAATAGAAGCTGTCGTCTTCGTCGAGCAGAAATTCGAATGTTCCCGCACTTGAGTATCCAATTTCCTGACAAGCTTTGACCGCAACTGCTCCCATCTGGTCGCGAAGTTCCTTCGAGATCGCCGGTGACGGAGCTTCCTCGAGAAGTTTCTGGTGGCGGCGCTGGATGGAGCATTCGCGCTCGCCGAGATGGATCACATTTCCATGCTCATCGGCCAAAACCTGAATTTCGATGTGACGCGGACGCTCGATGTAGCGTTCGATATAGACGGAACCGTTTTTGAACGCGTTGAGAGCCTCGGTCTGGGCGAGTTCGAGATTGGTCGCAAGTTCGGACTCTTCGCGAACGATACGCATCCCGCGTCCGCCGCCGCCGGCTGCGGCTTTGATAATGAGCGGAAACCCGATCTCAAGTGCTAATTTCTTTGCTTCTTCTGCGGATTCGATCGGATCGGGGCTGCCGGGCAAAATCGGAACGCCAGCAGCGGTCATCGTTCGCCGTGCCTCGACCTTGTCGCCCATCATCCCGATCACGTCTGAGCGCGGGCCGATGAATTTGATATTGCAGTCGTCGCAGATCTTGGCGAAGGTCGCGGATTCCGCCAAAAATCCGTATCCCGGATGAATAGCGTCGACATTTGTGATCTCGGCCGCACTGATGATCGCCGGAATATTTAGATAGCTCTCAGCCGATGAAGCCGGTCCGATGCACAACGCCTCATCCGCGTAGCGAACGTGCAAAGCCTCGCGATCCGCCTCGGAGTGCACGGCGACGGTCTTGATTCCCATCTCCTTGCACGTCCATATGATGCGGTTCGCGATCTCACCGCGATTAGCGATTAAAATTTTGCGTATTTCTCGCATTTAGTATGGTTAAACCGCAGAGACGCCGAGCCGCGGAGTAAAAAGAAAAATTAACCACAGATAAACACAGATGTACACGGATAGAAGCAGACCATAAAAATTATTTTTGATCTATCTGTGTTTATCTGTGTCCATCTGTGGTTAAATTTCTCCCTCTGCGTCTCCGCGTCTCTGCGGTAAATTACTATTTTCGTATTCCAAAAAGCGGCTGGCCGTATTCGACCGGCTGGCCGTTCTCGACGTAGATCTTGACGACCTCGCCTGAAGTTTCGGCCTGGATCTCGTTCATAAGCTTCATCGCCTCGACGATGCAGACGGTCGTATCGGGCGAGACATTGCTGCCTTCGCTGACATACGCCGGTTTGTCAGGGCCTGGTGAACGGTAGAACGTACCGACGATCGGCGACGTGATCTTGAACAAACCAGCATCGGGATCTGCGGGCTCGGCTGTAGTAGTGGCAGCAGCATTGTCAGGAGGCGTCGCGACCGGTGCGGCAACTGCCACTGCCGGTGCGGTTGCCGCCTGAACGGTAACCGCCTTGCTCAACCGAACACGAATATTTTCGTTCTCGAATTCAAAATCAGTGAATCCGTGCTCATTAACCAGTGCGGCCAGAGCCTGAAGTTCGTCCATATTGAACGACGGATCCGTCACTGCCAGCTTTTTCTTATCGTCACTGCTTTTCTGTTCAACCACTATTTCGCCGTCCTTTGCCTTTGCCGAAGCGTTTGTGTCGCTCATTTGGCTAGCCTCCGTTCAAATGAAATGTTAGCTTTTAGCAGCTAACTCGCGTGGGTTGTCAACCAGTTCGATAACTGCCATCTCGGCATTGTCGCCCTGACGGCGGCCGAGTTTGATGATACGCGTGTAACCGCCGTTACGATCTTTATAGCGCGTGCCGAGCTCATTGAACAGGCGTTGAAGAGCCTTAACGCCTGCGGTTCGCTCGATCGGGGCCTTTTCCTCACCTTTTTTACCACGAAAACGGCTCTGCTCAGTTTTGAACGTGCTGTTACCTGCGTGGAAATAGGCTGCTGCCTGGCGGCGAAGATGAACGCCGCGAAGGACTTTGTCATCGCCCGTCAGATTCTCAGCCTTGCGAGCGAGCGTTATCGCTTTTTCGATGAACGGGCGCAATTCTTTTGCCTTAGGAACGGTTGTGACGATGTGTTCCTTCTCAGCATTGATCAGCGAGGTCGCCAAGTTCCTGAGCAGGGACATGCGATGCTCCGTGGTACGGCCTAATTTACGATGTGCTTTTAAGTGTCTCATTTCTTTAGTTGTCAGTGGTCAGTTGTCGGTGGTCAGTTGCTTTTTACTGCCTTCTGCCGCTGCCGACTGCCTACCGGACTTTAGTCTAAATCGCGTCCGCCCGAGCCCGGGATCGGATTTCCCTGTTCGTCAAAATCCATTCCAAAATCGAGGCCCATGCCGTGAAGCATGTCCTTGATCTCGGTCAATGACTTCTTGCCGAAATTCTTGGTGTGGAGCATGTCCTTTTCGCTGCGGCGGATCAGGTCACGGATCGAGCGGATGTCGGCGTTCTTCAGACAGTTGTATGAACGTACTGAAAGCTCGAGTTCGTCGACCGATTTGTCCAAGAGGTCGTTCCGCATCAGCGGCGGACGGGCGATGTCCTCGTATTTGTACTCTTCTTCTTCCTCTTCAAAATTGACGAAGATCGACATGTGATCTTTGACGAGTTTCGCAGCCAGGCCGATCGAATCTTCCGGCTTGACGCTGCCGTCGGTCCAGACCTCAAGCGTCAGCTTGTCAAATTCCGTATTCGAACCCTGACGTGTCTGCTCGACGTTGTAATTAACCTTCTTGATCGGCGTGTGGACCGAATCGATGGGAATGTATCCGACCGAAAGGTCTTCGTCGTTATTAAATTCGGCCGAAACGTAGCCTCGTCCCTGCTTCAAACGCATCTCGATGCCAAGCGAACCGCCGGCGGAGATGGTAGCAATGTGAATAGTGGTGTCGAGTACTTCAACGTCGCCGTCGGTCTCAATATCACCGCTGGTGACGATGCCCGCACCTTTTTTGCTGATCGACAGCGTTTTAGGGCCCGCTCCGTGGAGCGTGAATGGAACTTGTTTGAGGTTCAGGATGACGTCGGTCGCATCTTCGACAACGCCCTTGATCGATGAAAATTCGTGCTCTACGCCTTCGATCTTGATAGCCGTGATGGCTGCTCCTTCGATAGACGACAGCAATGCACGACGGATAGAGTTACCGACGGTCGTGCCAAACCCGCGTTCGAATGGAGCCGCATGAAACTTGCCGTATCGACCCGTTAGAGTTTCGGTATCGACATTAAGCCGGCTTGGCATCTGGAAGTCTGTCCAATGGTTGCTCTGTGTCATATATTTTATTTAAAAGTTCTGCGAGTTCACCGAGTTGGCGGAGTTTACCGAGTTTTTACTACCCCGGTAACTCGCCCAACTCAGCAAACTCAGTCAACTATTTACTGTAAAGCTCAACGATCAACTGCTCGTTAATATTTGCGTCGATGTCCTGACGTGTTGGCAAACCCGAAACGACAACGCTCAGATCTTTGCCGTCGATGCTGAGCCATTGCGGACGTCCGCGGCCGCCCGCTGTCTGCCAGGCTGCATCAACGTGAACGTTCTTGTGTGTATTTTCTTTGATCGCGACCACATCGCCGGCTTTGACCTGAAACGAAGGAATATTCACCTTCTTTCCATTAACGGTCACGTGACCGTGGTTGACGAGCTGGCGCGATTGACGACGCGAGGTCGAGAAACCCGATCGATAGACGACGTTATCAAGACGTCTCTCGAGCATTGCCAGGAGGATCTCACCGGTAACGCCTTTCTGCTGACGGGCCTTTTCGAAGTAGTTGCGAAATTGCTTTTCGAGCACAAAGTAAATACGTTTTACTTTCTGTTTCTCGCGAAGCTGCTCACCATAGCCCTGGAGCATCTTGCGTCTGGCAGCACCATGCTGTCCCGGCGGGTTAGTACCGCGTTTTTCGATCGCACATGAGGGTTTGAAACAGCGATCGCCCTTAAGGAATAATTTTGCACCTTCGCGGCGGCAAAGCCTGCACACCGCATCTCTATATCTAGCCATAATTTGCCTCCGGGAGGCGATTTTTGATTTTGGATTTTGGATTTTGGATTTCCTCCAAAAACCACGATCAAAATCTCAAACCGACTCCGATTGTCGGAAAAGTTTACGGAAAGCTATTCGCTGCCCTTCGTCCTTTCGATAAAACTAATCAAGATTGCTTTAGCAATCCAAAATCAAAAATCTAAAATCCAAAGTCGTCAAACGCGTCTACGCTTTGGCGGACGGCATCCGTTGTGCGGGATCGGCGTGGTGTCGCGGATCGAGTTTACGCGAATGCCAGCCTGATTGATCGCACGAATTGCCGACTCCCGGCCGCCGCCCGGGCCTTTTACCCGAACCTCGACCTCACGCATACCGGCATCCAGAGCCTTGCGAGCGGCCTCAGATGCTGCCTGTTGAGCTGCGAACGGCGTTCCCTTACGCGAACCGCGGAAACCGCGTGCTCCCGACGAGGACTGCGCGATCAGGTTACCCATCGTGTCGGTGATCGAGATCAGCGTATTGTTGAACGACGCCGAAATATGCACGATACCGACCGGAATATTTTTCCGCTCTTTCTTCTTAAAAGTCTTTTTCTTATTTGCTGCTGGTTTTGCCATGATTTTTCAGTTCCGAGTTCCGGGTTCCGGGTTCCAAAATCCGAGTTAAAATCCGAAAAACTCGGAACTCGAAACCTTGAACTCGCACCTTATTTCCTTACCTGGTGACTTCTTCTTAGCCACGGCCGCTTTACGCGGGCCTTTTCTGGTTCGTGCGTTCGTGCTGGTGCGCTGTCCGCGAACCGGCAGGCTGCGCCGATGACGCAGGCCGCGATAGCAACCGATGTCCATCAAACGCTTGATGTCCATCTGGACACGTTTTCTGAGATCGCCCTCGACTTCGCCCTCCGTGTCTAGGATCGTGCGGATCTGATTTAACTCGTCCTCGCTCATATCCTTGATCTTGGTATCGATACCAATTCCGGCTTTACCGAGGATATCGGTCGCACGCGATTTGCCCACACCATAGATGTAGGTCAACCCAATCTGTGCCCTTTTGTTGGGCGGTAAATCAACTCCTGCTATACGAGCCATATGTTCTCCATTTTGGATTGGGGATTTTGGATTTTGGATTCCAATCGAAGATCCAAAATCTAAAATCCAAAATCATCTTATCCCTGCCTCTGCTTGTGCTTCGGGTTTTCGCAGATTACGCGCACGATCCCCTTGCGGTGAATAACCTTGCACTTGTCGCACATTTTCTTTACTGAAGGTCTGACTTTCATCGTTTTTACCTCGCTTGTTCGGAGTCCCGCCTTTAGGCGGTCTCGCCCGCTAAAGCGGGAACTCCTAACATTTATTTATAGCGGTACGTTATCCGACCGCGTTTCAGGTCGTATGGCGAAAGCTCCACCAGGACCTTGTCGCCGGGCAGGATGCGAATAAAATTCTTTCGCATTTTGCCTGAAATATGAGCTAAAACCTCATGCTGATTATCGTCCACAGCAACCTTAAACATTGCGTTTGGCAATGTTTCCAGCACCGTCGCTGTGACCTCTATCGCTTCTTCTTTAGACATAAAAACGTGCCAACCGGCTGATTAGTTGAGCAAACCAATAATATTAGCCTTTTTTCGCCGCGTTATCAAGTCAGGCAGCGGCTCTTTCAGCATTCGCATTTTCACGAAGCTTTTTCTGCTCCTTCGTGAGCGTCAATATCTCTGGCCCGTCCGGTGTCACCGCGAGCGTATGTTCGGCATGAGCGGATGGTTTTCCGTCCAATGTAACGACCGTCCACTTATCGCTCAAGGTCTTTGTTTCATGCGTTCCGAGATTGAGCATCGGCTCGATCGCGAAGCAGTATCCCGAACGAATTCTCTCTTTTGTTCCTGCCCTTCCGTAATTTGCGATCTGCGGCGACTCATGCATCGCACGGCCGATACCATGTCCGGTATAATCGCGAACGATACCATAACCGAACTTTTCCGCGTGCTGCTGCACCGCCCAACTAATATCGCCGACCCGGTTGTTGACGCGCGAGGCCTGAATGCCAAATTCCAAGCATTCCTCGGTAACGCGGATGAGCTGTTTGAGTTCGTCGGTGATCTCGCCAACTGGACAGGTCATGGCACAATCGCCGACAAATCCGTTGAACGTCGCAGCCATGTCGAGCGAGACAATATCGCCATCGACGAGCGGCGTTGTTTTCGAAAAACCGTGCACGATTTCGTCGTTGACAGAGGCACAGATCGAGTAAGGAAATCCGTGATAACCGATGAAAGTCGGTATCGCTCCCGCATCGCGGATCATCTTTTCCGCTGCGGTATTGAGATCCATCGTCGAGATACCGGGAGCAACCATTTCGCGTAAAGCTTCGCGAACCTCGGCGATAAGTTCGCCGACGGCACGCATTTTATCAAGATCTTTTGCCGACTTTGCTATGATCATGTCTCTGCTGAACAGATTGCGGATAGCTCTATAAAAGCTCATTCAATTCGCCGTAAATGTCCTCGATCGCTCCGGCTCCGTCTATTTTCTTTAAGCGGCCCGATTTTTCGTAATATTCGAGCAGCGGCTTGGTCAGTTCGTCGTACGTCTCGAGACGAACTTTAACTTTCTCTTCCGAATCGTCCGCCCGATGAACGAGCGACGTTTCAGGATGATCGTCACAAAAACCGTCGTTCTTCGGCGGTTTCGAATAAATATTGTAGATCTCGCCGCAAACCGGGCAGCTTCGGCGGCCGGTCAGCCGTTTCATCAGCTCGTCACGCGAAACGTCGACCTCGATCGCCAGGATATCTTTTCCCTGCTCCTTGGCAAGTTCTTCGAGCTGACCTGCCTGAACCGCGGTTCGCGGATAACCGTCGAGTACGTACGTTCCGGCTGTATCGGGCTTGGCAGTTCGTTCGCGAACGATCTGCAATGTCAGATCATCGGAGATCAATTTGCCCGATGCCATGATCTCCTGCACCTCTCTGGCAAGCGGCGTGTCGAGCGTTTTCATCTCGCGGAACATATCGCCCGTCGATATTTGCGGGATACCGCGACGCTCGTCCAGAAGCCTCGCCTGCGTTCCCTTGCCCGCTCCCGGGGCACCTATCAAAACAATGATCTTTTCCATCTTCTGTCTGAAGATGAGGAGAAAGGGAGAAGAGGAGATGAGGAGAATTTCGGCCTCGCGGCTCGGCTCTCCTTTTCTCCTCTTCTCCTTATCTCCTCTTCACAATTACGAGCGACGACCGCGAAGTCTCGAACCTGAGCCTAAGAATCCTTCGTAGTTACGCATCACAAGCTGGGCCTCGATCTGCGAGATAGTATCCATCGCGACGCCGACGAGAATGAGCAGCGACGTGCCGCCAAAGAAGAACTGATAGCCCAGGCCTGTCGGGATCCAGCTCAAACCAGGTGTGGCGGTCAGGAAGTTATCAACTGACGTTCCAATGAACGGCAAACGAGCGACCTTAAATCCGCTGAGCAAAAGCTGCGGCAGGAACGCGATGAACGCGAGATAGATCGCACCGACCGTCGTCAGACGCGTCAGGATCGCGTTGAGGTATTCCGCCGTCGGAGCACCGGGGCGAATACCGGCAATAAATCCGCCGTGCTTACGCAGGTTGTCCGCAACCTCATCAGTATTGAAAATGATCGTGATGTAAAAGAACGTGAAGATCACGATCAACGAAATGAAAACTAATTCGTAGTAAGGGTCACCGCCATGGAACTGTTGAAAAAAGTTATAGACCCGGGACCACGCCGACGTCGGCTCGTTTGGGTCGGCCGGAAAAGCCGAGAATAACGTCTGAGGCATCGCGAGCACCGACGAAGCAAAGATGACCGGAATAACGCCGCCCATATTTATCTTCAGCGGAAGGCTCGTTTCCTGTCCGCGGAAGGTCTGCGAACCAACTCGTCGGCTCGCGTAACTTATCGCGATATTTCGACGGGCAGATTCTACGTACACGATCAGCGCGATCAAGGCTACGAGAACGACAACCAGGAACACAACGCCGAGCGTCAGCATCGGATCACCCGAACTAACGCGGGTTGCGATCTGCTGGATGCCTTGGGGTAGCCCGATAACGATACCTGCAAAGATCAAAAGCGAAATACCGTTACCAACACCGCGTTCGGTAATCTGTTCACCGAGCCACATGACGAAGATGGTTCCGGTCGTAAGCGTTACGACAATCATCAGCGTGGCAGGCCACGTTTCAGGAATGATCTGGTTTCGCGAGAGCCATGTAGCGACGAAAAACGTCTGAACCGCACAAAGGGCAACCGTGGAATACCGCGTCCATTGGTTCATCTTCTGGCGGCCAACCTCACCTTCTTCCTGGATCTTCTTCATCGCTGGAGACAGAACAGGAAGGAGCTGCATGATGATCGAAGCCGTAATGTAAGGCGTAACACCGAGTGCGAAAACCGAGATCGTTCGAAAATTACCGCCCGAGAACAGATCGAGAACTCCAAGTAACGTGCCCGCAACGTCTGCCCAGACCCTTTCGAGCTGAGCGCTATTGATACCTGGTGCCTGAACGTGGGCACCCAAGCGATACACGGCCAATAACCCGAGCGTGAAGAGTATTCTCTTCTTCAGCTCAGGAACCTTGAACATGTTTTGTATAGCGCCGAAAAACTTCTCCATATAATTACGTTTTGAGTCCCGCCTTTAGGCGGCCTCATCCTCGCGTATAAGCCTGCTAAAGCAGGGACTCCAAACTATTCAGCCTCCGCAGCCTTCGCTTTAACGATTACCGTCGCGGTTCCGCCTGCCTTTTCGATCTTTTCCTTAGCAGTCTTGGTAAAGCGATGTGCTGAGACGTTTAACGATTTCGAAACCTCTCCGGTTCCGAGAATCACCAGGTCATGCTTCGCCTTCTTGATCAAACCGCGGTCGTGCAGAATCTCGGGAGTGACCTCGTCGCCAACATTGAAACTTTCTTCGATTTTGGCAAGGCTGATCTCGATCCACTGTTTCTTAAAGATATTCGTAAAACCGCGTTTCGGAAGCCGACGCTGCAAAGGCATCTGTCCGCCTTCAAAACCGATCTTCTGGCTATAGCCCGAACGCGACTTCTGGCCTTTATGGCCCTTACCGGCTGTCTTCCCTGTGCCCGAACCCGGGCCGCGGCCGATACGCTTTTTCTTATGCGTCGACCCCGGAGCCGGATGTAAATTGTTTAATGATAAAGCCATAACCTTTTGTCCTTGGTCATTTGTACTTAGTCATTTGTCAATGCGGACGGAGCCAACAATTAAGGACAAAGGACTAATGACGAATGACTAATCAACGATCCTCAGTAAGTGCGGGACCTTAGCAACGATACCGCGTGAGCCTGCCGAATCCTGCAGAGTGATCTTCTGGTTGAGCTTGGTGATACCAAGGGCCTTAACGATCTCTTTCTGCTTTTTCGAGTATCCGATCATGCTCCGGTAATATTGGATCGTGATCTTCCCGCCTTCTTTAATTTCTGCTTTCTTTGCCATTTTGATAATTGAGTCATTTGTTCATTTTCGATTTCGTCAGTAATAAAATGACAGAATGAACAAATGGAGCAATGAATAAATTAATTAAAATCTTCGACCTGCTTTCCACGCAAACGAGCGACCTCGATCGGGTCTTTCATGCGGAGCAGTCCGTTAAATGTTGCACGGATAACGTTATGGGCGTTATTCGATCCGAGGATCTTTGTACGCACATTATGAACTCCAAGCGACTGTAGAATAGCACGCACGGCACCGCCGGCGATTACACCTGTACCTTCGGCCGCGGGCTTGAGCAGAACGCGTCCGGCACCGTATTCGCCGATCATCTCGTGTGGCAGCGTGCCGTTGATGAGCGGGACTCGGATCAGATTATTCTTTGCCGCTTCGACCGCCTTCTTGATCGCATTCGGAACTTCCTTAGCCTTTCCTGTGCCAAATCCAACGTGTCCGGCTTCGTCACCGACGACAACCAGAGCCGCGAACGACATGTTCTTACCGCCTTTAACGACCTTGGTCACGCGGTTGATCGAGATCAACTGATCTTTGAGCAGCAAGCCGCTCTGTGCAATTTTCTGTTTAGACTTGATCATAATTGGAGCGCGGGCATCTTGCCCGCCCGTGTAATACTAGGCCGCCGCTTCGACCTCTTTAACTTCGTGCTTATTCAAACCAGCTTCACGCGAGGCGTCGATCAACGCCTTAACGCGGCCGTGATAAACGTAACCACCGCGATCGTAAACGACAGTCGAGATTCCCGCTTTGACGGCGCGCTCGGCAATAGCCTTGCCGACAGTCTTCGCCGCGTCCACATTCCCGCCTGTTTTGAGGCCCAAGGCCTTCTCGGTCGTCGAAGCGGTCGCAAGCGTTGTTCCGGTTTTATCGTCAATGATCTGAGCGTAGATGTGGCTCACGCTGCGGAATACCGCCAATCTTGGCCGCTCAGCCGTACCGCTAACTTTCTTACGAATGCGGCTGTGAACACCCTGTCGAATTTCTGCTCTACTTTTCTGTGACATAACTTCCTTTTGAGTTCGTTGAGTTTATCGAGTTTGTTGAGTTCGTTGAGTTGAAGAACAACGCTCTCCACTCTATAAACTCCATAAACTCCACAAACTCACGTAACTACTTACCCGTCTTACCAGGTTTCAACTTGTACAATTTCTCAGCGTATCGGACGCCTTTTCCTTTATACGCATCCGGTTTTCGGAGGCGGTTCAGTTCGGCGGCAACCTGACCGAGTAGCTGTTTATCAATCCCGCTCAGCGTGATCGTCGTCTGATACTGGGTGATTGACGCCTTCGTGTTCACACGTTCTGCCTTTGCTTCAATGCCGGCAGGCAATGCGTAAACGATCGGGTGAGAATATCCAAGCGAAAAATTGATATTCTGTCCCTGAACATCGGCCTTGTAACCAACGCCGACGATATCCATTTCCCGCTTAAAGCCTTCCGTCACACCGACAACCGCGTTGTTCGCTAACGCTCTCGCCAGACCATGAAACGCTGACTGATCGTCGCTCGCACGTTCCGCCGTTAGCGTGCCGTCTTCCTGTTTAAAGGAAACACCAGCCGGGATCGGCGTCTTAAGCGTGCCTTTCGGCCCTTTGACTTCCATTTCCGAATCTTTGATCGTCACGGTCACGCCGGACGGGATCGGGATCGGTTTTTTTCCTACTCTAGACATAATTCCTCATTTGGATCGCTGGCATCTAAGCCGGCGAGTGCCAGCAAGATGCTGACGTTCCATTAGTAAATCTCTGCTAAGATCTCGCCGCCGACATGTTCGGCACGAGCTCGTTTTCCGCTCATCAGGCCTTTCGACGTCGACACGATGTTCACGCCGTAACCGCCGAGAACTTTCGGAATATCAGCCGAACCAACATAAACGCGGCGGCCCGGCGTCGAAACTCGCGACAAATGCGTGATCGACGAAGTTCCCTTCGCATCGTAGCGAAGAAACACGCGGATGACGTATTTCACGCCTTCACCCTTGGTCGAATAGTTATTGATATAGCCTTCCTCTTTGAGGATACGGGCCACTTCCATCTTCAGCTTTGAGCCTGGGATATCGACGCGTGTGTGATTCGCACGGATAGCGTTGCGAATTCGCGTTAACATGTCGGCTATTGGATCTGTCATTCTCTTTTACTCCGTAAAACTCAGTTTGGAGTCTCCGCTTCAGCAGGCCTCCACTTAAGTATTCTGCCGCCTAAAGGCGGGACTCCGAACTTATTTACCAGCTCGACTTAACAACGCCCGGGATCTGGCCTTCCAGTGCAAGCTTGCGAAGTGCGATACGCGAAAGGCCAAACTTCCTGAGGAATCCGCGTGAACGGCCCGACTGCGAACAGCGGTTGCGGACCCGCGAAGGGCTCGCGTTACGCGGCATCTTCTGAAGCTTGATCACCGCTGCATCGACCTCTTCGACCGTCGATTTCGGGTTATTGATGATCGTCTTTGCCGCTGCACGGCGGACGGCATAAAGCTTCACCGTCTCGCGACGCATCTCGTTTTTTACTACTTTGCTGATCTTTGCCATAACTTAAAAAGTCCAAAGTCTAATGTCCCAAGTCCAAGGTCGTAAAGCATGTTCCAAGTCAACTTTGGACTTTGGACATACGACTTTGGACGGCCGGCCTATGGCCGGAAAGGCATTCCCATTGCTTTCAGAAGCGAGCGGGCCTGCTCATCGTTTTTTGCTGTCGTTACTATCGAAATATTCATTCCGCGGGTCTTATCGACCTTGTTGAAATCGATCTCGGGGAAAATGAGCTGTTCGCGAATACCCAGCGTATAATTTCCGCGTCCGTCAAAGGCCTTGCCTGAGATACCGCGAAAATCGCGTACGCGTGGCAGAGCGACTGAGATCAGACGATCGAGAAACTCGAACATTCGGTCGCCGCGAAGCGTGACCATCGTGCCGATCGCCATTCCCTGACGGAGTTTGAAGGCAGCGATAGATTTCTTCGCCTTCGTGATAACCGGCTTTTGGCCTGTTACCGATTTCAGCTCTTCGGCTGCAACATCGAGGATCTTGGCGTTCGAACTTGCTTCGCCGAGTCCCATGTTGACCACGACCTTCTCGACCCTCGGAATCGCCATCGGGTTTTTGATATCGAACTCTTTAGCTAATGCCGGTGCGATCTCACTTTTATATTTTTCTTTTAACCTGGCCATGTTATTTGGCTTCTCCTTTGTGCGTCTGGGTTCTCGATTTTCTTGAATCCGTGTGTCTCAGATCTAAATTTCAAATCTCAAATCCCGATTCTTCGTTTCCAGACTAATATTCTAGTTGGCCTGTTCAGCCTCTTCGTCAACCTTCTTAGCTTCGCGTTTGTAGTTTGCGGTCTCGACAAGAATCTTGCCGCTCTTGGCGACACGAACTTTCTTACCATCGCGAACCTCGTATTTAACACGCGTCGGCTTGCCCGAATCCGGATCGATCAGAGCCACATTCGAAACGCTGACCCATGCTTCCTGCTCGATGATGCCGCCTTCGCGGTTCATCTGCGGCACCGGTTTGCGGTGACGTTTGACGATCATCGCCCCCTCGACTTTGACCTTGGCATTACGAGCGTCAACGGCGATAACTTTGCCGCGATACGGCTGGCGGGTACCCGCGCTGTCGTAACGGTTGTATTCTTTTCCGGCAATAAACACGACCTGATCGCCGCGTTTGATCTTGCTCTTTACTGTTCCTGTCTTTGCAGTCTTCATTTCTCTCTCCAACTCCCCTCCTTACGAAGGAGGGGGGGCTGCCGCTTCGGCAGACGGGGTGGTTCCCTCACCCGGCGTTTTCAAAAACCCCACCCGCTACCGCAGGTGGTACTGACCTAAATAACTTCCGGCGCCAAGCTCACGATCTTCATAAAGTTCTTTTCGCGAAGCTCGCGGGCTACGGGCCCGAAAACACGTGTTCCGATCGGCGAGCCGTCATCCTTGATAAGAACCGCAGCGTTATCGTCGAAGCGGATGTACGTACCGTCTTTACGACGAATTTCCTTTCGGGTTCTCACGATAACGGCGTTATAGACCTTACCTTTCTTTGCGGTGCCATCCGGAGCGGCCTCTTTGACCGTAACCTTGATGGTATCGCCGAGCCGCGCGATCTTCGCCGTCGATCCGCCGACCGGCATGATCATCTCGACACGCTTTGCTCCCGAATTGTCTGCGACCGCTAACGAGGTCTGCATCTGAATCATAATCTTTCTCCTAGGTTTAGAGTACCCGCTTCAGCGGGCGACCGCCGCCTGAAGGCGGGACTCCGAACTACAATTCCGCTTTATGAAGTATCTCAACCACACGCCAGCGCTTTCTGGCTGAGAGCGGGCGGGTTTCCATAATTCGCACTTTGTCACCGATCTTGGCGCCGAGTTCGTCGTGGGCCATGAATTTCTTACGCTTCTTAACGTATTTACGGTAAACCGGATGTTTGACAAGGCGGTCGACCCGAACCGTGACCGTTTTGGTCATCTTGTCCGAAGAAACGATGCCGACTCGCTCAGCCCGCTTGTGAACCTTCTTTTCGCCGTCAACTTCAGCGGCCGTCGGTGTTTTAGCAACCTTAGCAACTTTCGGAGCCTTAGCGGCCGCAGTCTTTTTAGGCTTAGCTTTGACTTCAGGAGCGGCTTCAACTTCAGCCACCGGCTCTTCCGCCGGAGCAGCTTCGACAGCTTCAGCCTCGATGGCCGCAACTTCCTCGACGGCACCTTCCTCAGCAGCAGCTGCTTCCACCACAGTCTCTTCAACTGCGGCTTCGACCGTTCCTTCGATTTCTTCGTCCTTCTTCTTCTTTACCATTTCTTTTTGTTTAGAATTTCGGCTTGGCCGACGATTCTGTTAAGCCGATTTGGCCTCCGATCCTTTCTTGTTCAGCAAGGTATAAACTCTCGCTAACGTCTTCTTCTCGCGTCGCACGTCCTTGAGAACCTCACCCATTCCGAGCGTCTTACGGAATTTCAGGCGAAACAAAGACTCCTTTAGAGCATCGGCCTGATCTGTCAATTCTTCGGCGGTCATTTCCCCGAGTTGTTCGAGCTGTTCTTTCCTTTTCATGTCTAAACTACGCCTCCCTCGAGGTCTGCGCGGGTTACAAATTTAACCTTGATCGGCAG
Source organism: Pyrinomonadaceae bacterium (assembly GCA_040080065.1). Classification (GTDB taxonomy): domain Bacteria; phylum Acidobacteriota; class Blastocatellia; order Pyrinomonadales; family Pyrinomonadaceae; genus OLB17. The sequence goes on along the minus strand of JBEBJB010000023.1, from coordinate 5,839 downwards.
TTTCTGAGCTGCGAGCATCATAGCTTCGCGAGCCAAACCTTCTTCTACACCATGGATCTCGTACAACATGCGGCCCGGTTTGACCACCGCAACCCAGTGATCCGGAGCACCTTTACCCGAACCCATTCGGGTTTCAGCCGGCTTCTTGGTGATCGGCTTGTCAGGGAAAATGCGGATCCAGATCTTACCGCCACGTTTTACGTGCCGTGTCATTGCGATACGAGCCGCTTCGATCTGTCTGTCCGTGATCCACGCTGCCTCTAGTGTTTTGAGACCAAAATCACCAAAGCTGAGCTTTTCGCCGCGCGTCGCTTTCCCGCGCATACGGCCTTTCATTACTCTTCGACGTTTGACCTTTTTTGGCTGTAACATAACTAAAACCTCGTCCTTAGTCCTTTGTCATTGGTCCTTCGGGGTTCATTTGCCAATTACTAAGGACAAATGACCAAGGACAATCTTACCTTCTATCGTCTCTTCGCGGGCCGCGATCGTTGCGGCGTGCTCCACGTTCGACCTTCACTTCGTTCATCGGGTCCGTCGTCGTTCCGCGTGCCATCGAGGCGTTCGGATCGAGGATCTCACCGCGATAGATCCAAACTTTGACACCGATGATGCCGAATGTCGTCAAAGCTTCGGCAAATCCAAAATCGATATCAGCTCTCAGAGTGTGCAGCGGAAGGCGTCCCTGCAGCGACCATTCCGTACGGGCAATTTCAGCCCCGTTCAAACGCCCCGCGATCATAACCTTGATTCCCTGTGCACCGAAACGAAGCGATTCTTCGATCGTCTTTTTCATCGCACGGCGGAACATGATGCGTTTCTCGAGTTGCTGAGCGATCTTCTCAGCCTGAAGCTGGGCGTTGAGTTCCGGATGGCGGATCTCCTGGATCGATACCAGCACTTCGCGGCCGGTCTTTCTCGACAATTCTTCGCGAAGCGATTCGATCTCAGAACCCTTGCGGCCAATGATGATGCCCGGACGCGAGGTGTAGATGATGATCTTCAAACGGGTGGCCGCACGCTCGATATCGATGTGCGAAACGCCGCCGCCGCTGAATTTCTTCTTAAGATCACGCTTGAGTTTGAGATCTTCGGCAAGGAACTTTGCAAAGTCCTGTTTCGCAAACCAGTGCGAGTGCCAATCTTTGTTGTATCCGACCCTAAAGCCGTATGGATGTACCTTCTGTCCCATATTTTTTCACTTGGAAGTAGCAGTTAGCAGTTGGCAGTCCGGAGGTCTCCTGCTATCTGCCACTGCCATTGCCTACTGATCTACTGCCTTTCGAGTTCCTCGTTAGTTTTTTCCATGACCTCATCCACCGGCTTTTCGGCATGTTCCTCGGCCGTTGTGTGGCTCGATGTTTCGTGAGCGGCTGAAACTTCAGCGTCAATCTGAGCCTTGTTCTCTTCGACGGCTTCGTTGTGCGTTTCCGTTTCGACAACCGGAGTTTCTTCAACCACCGTTTCGACCGGAGTCTCGACAACCTCTTCGGCCACTGGCTCTACCGGTTTTTCCTCAACCTTAGCGGCCTTGGTTTCTTTCTTTACCGGAGCCTTCGCTTTGTCGGCGGCTCTCGCAGCTTTTCTGGCGGCGATGCGTTCGTCACGAAGCCCGTCGAGTCTGATTTGCTCTTCCGACTTTGCCTTCTCGTCGCTCGTCACCTGAATGGTGATGTGGCAATAGTGACGCTGCTCACGATATGCACGGCCCTGCGGAGCAGGACGCATACGTTTGCGGCCTTTGGTCGGGCCCATGTCGATATAGCACAGGTTGATCCAGAGATCATCCGGGTCGATGGCGATATTCTGCTGTTCGGCTTTGAACGTCGCGTTGGCGATCGCCGAACTAAGACATTTCGAGATAGGGTCAGCGGCACGCTTGTCGGTAAATTTCAAGATCGACAAGGCACGTGATACATTCACGCCGCGGATCAGATCGATCACAAGCCTGGCTTTACGCGGTGAGCCCTTTAGATATTTTGTTTTTGCTACAGCTTCCATATTCCATTTTGGATTTTAGATTTTAGATTTTGGATTCTCGGATTGCTTCTTCAATCCAAAATCCAAAATCCGAAATCCAAAATCTAGCTATTTGCGTTTAGCCATCTTCTCCGCTTTCGTTCCAGGGTGTCCCTTAAACATTCTCGTCGGCGAAAACTCACCCAACTTGTGTCCAACCATATTCTCGGTAACAAAGACCGGAATGTGTCGCTTGCCGTTGTGTACGCCGAAGGTCAAACCGACCATATCCGGCGAGATCGTCGAGCGACGCGACCATGTCTTGATCGCTTGCGGCTTTGGTCCGCCTTCCAGAATTTTTCGCAGCGTCTTTTGAACGCTAAGGTCGATAAACGGTCCTTTCTTTAATGAACGTGGCATAATTCCATTTTGGATTTTCGATTTTCGATTTTGGCTTGGCGGACTGTGTATGCTTACAATCCAAAATCTAAAATCTAAAATCGTTTTATTTCCTTCTTCTGTCCTTCACGATCATATTGGTCGTGCGTTTGTTGCGACGCGTTTTGTAACCGCGAGTTGGCTGTCCCCAGGGGGTTACCGGGTTACGTCCGCCTGACGTTTTACCTTCGCCACCGCCGTGCGGGTGATCGACCGGGTTCATGGCTACGCCGCGAACTTTCGGGCGTCTGCCCATCCAGCGTGAACGGCCGGCTTTACCAAGCGAAACGTTCTCGTGCTCGGTGTTACCAACCTGTCCGACTGTTGCCATACAAACGACTGGCACCTTGCGAACTTCGCCCGATGGCATTCTAAGCTGTGCATAATCGCCTTCTTTAGCGACGATCTGTGCAAAACCACCAGCCGAGCGAACCATCTGGCCGCCCTTACCCGGACGAAGCTCAATGTTGTGAACCTCAGTACCGAGCGGGATATTCTTGATCGGTAAAGCATTTCCCGGCAAGATATCGGCGTCCTCGCCGCTCACGATCATCGTGTCAACTTTCAGCCCGACAGGAGCGATGATGTATCGCTTTTCGCCGTCGAGATAGTTGATCAGAGCGATGTGGGCCGAGCGATTCGGATCGTATTCGAGCTGGGCAACGCGTCCCGGAATACCTGCTTTATCGCGTTTGAAATCGATAATACGATAATGACGCTTGTGGCCTCCGCCACGTCGACGAATCGTAATACGGCCGTCGTTGTTGTGGCCTGAAATCTTCTTCTTCGGCTCGAGCAGTGATTTCTCGGGTACTGCCCCTTTCGTCAACTCATCGCGGGTCAAGTACGTTTGATAACGCCTCGCCGGTGATGTTGGTTTTAATCTCTTGATTCCCATAATTCCAATTTGGATTTTTGATTTCCGATTTTGGATTCAATCTAAAATCCAAAATCTAAAATCCAAAATCACTAGATCGCTTCCGCGTAATCAACCATCGGCTCGCCCTTTCTCAGGGTAACGTAAGCCTTTTTCCAAGCTGCACGGCGCCCTTCGATACGTCCGCGGCGTTTCATTTTGCCGTCGTACTGGAGCGTTCGGACCGAAGCGACCTTTACATTAAAGATCTCCTCAACCGCGCCTTTGATCTCTGGCTTTGTCGCTTTCTTGTCAACCTTGAAGGTCAAAACCTGACCTTGGTTTCGGTTGTTATCCTCATCCGTCGATTCTTCTTTGAGAATGACGCTCTTTTCGGTAACGACCGGCGACTTTAAAATGTCCCAAACTCCAACTTTACTCATTGCTTGTCGCCTCCTCAGTTGTTTCAGCCGCCGGAGCTTCCTCTACGGCTTCTACTGCTGGTACTTCCTTGGCAGCGGCTTCCTTCTTAGGGGCCTTTTCAGCTTTCGGCTTAGCTTCTTTTTTTGCCTTCGGTGCCTCTTCAGCAACCTCGGCTTCCGGCGGAGCGGCTTCTTTCTTTGCTTTCGGCTTCGCTCCTACTGCCTCTGCCGGTGCCACTGCATCCGTCGCAGCACCTTCTCGTTTCGGGTCGAGCAAATTTGTCAGCTCTTCGACCGCCGCTTTCGAGATCAAAAGCTTTTCGTGATAGATGATGTCGTAAATGTTGAGGCCAAAGCTGTTAGTAACTTTAGTTTTTTCAACGTTGCGTGACGACAGGATCAGATTCAGGTTATCAAGCGAATCGATTATCAACGTTTTCGTCGGCTTCTTGCTTACCTGTAGTCCGAGACCGCCAATGGCTTTCACGAACTCGCTCGTCTTAGGATTTTTGAATTCAAATCCGTCGATGACGATCAGGTTGCCTTCACGCAATCTTTCCGAGAGGGCCGAACGCAATGCACCGCGGCGCATTTTCTTCGGCATCTGGTAAGACCAGTCGCGTGGCTGAGGCCCGTGAACGTTACCGCCGCCTTTCCACAGTGGCGAACGAAGCGACGCGATACGCGCGCGGCCCGTTCCCTTTTGCTTCCAGAGCTTACGGCCGGAACCGGAAACATTACCGCGGGTTTTCGTCGCGCTGGTTCCCTGCCGGCCATTGGCCTGATAGTTCATCACGGCCGAGTGAATGAGGGCTTCGTTCAATTCGACACCAAACACGGCGTCGAGAAGCTCCACATCTCCGACCTCTTTATTCTTCAAATTGCGAACCTTTACGGTAGGCATAACTTTCTCCATTACTCTCGACTCTTAGTCGAATAATTTGTTCATTAGTTCATTTCTTCATCGGTTCATTCACAAATGATGCAATGAACAAATGATCAAATGAATAAATCACTAGCTCTTCTTTACGATTACAAGTCCACCATTCGGTCCCGGTACAGCACCGCGAACCATCAATATGTTGTTTTCGAGATCGACCTTGGCAACGGTCAGATTCTGAACCGTTACGCGGGCATCGCCCATGTGGCCGGACGAACGCGTTCCTTTAATAACACGCGAAGGGTACGCCGACTGACCGATCGAACCAGGTGCACGAACGTTCATCGAACCGTGCGACTCGGGCCCACGCGAGAACTTGTGACGTTTGATCGTACCGGCAAAACCGCGTCCTTTCGACTTACCGACCACATCGATCTTGTCGCCGTCTGCAAAGACATCAACTTTGATCTGATCGCCGACTGATGCATCAGGTTCATCCGTTAAACGAAGTTCTCTAAGCACTCGTGTCGGAGGCAGACCGCCGCCGGTCTTTTCGAAATGTCCGCGAAGCGGCTTCGTCACATTCTTAAGCCGAACAGCCTTTTCCTCAACGAATCCGAGCTGCACGGCATTGTAACCGTCATTGCCCGCCGCACTCTTTGTCTGGACGACAACGCATGGTCCCGCTTTGATGACCGTAACCGGAGTTACCGTTCCATCTTCCGCAAACAACTGCGTCATGCCCATTTTTCTACCAATGATTCCGCTAATCATATATTTCTCGTTCGGAGTCCCGCCTTTAGGCGGCCTCTCCGTACCAAAGAGCCTGCTAAAGCAGGTACTCCAAGCTAGTTTTTACCAAAAGCCTTGATCTCGACATCAACACCGGCCGGCAGATCCAATTTCATCAACGCATCGACCGTTTCGGCCGTCGGATCGAGAATGTCCATCAAACGCTTGTGCGTTCTGATCTCAAACTGCTCACGTGATTTCTTGTCAACGTGGGGCGATCTGAGAACCGTCCATTTATTCTTGATGGTCGGTAGGGGGATCGGTCCAGCGATCCTTGCTCCCGTTCTCTTTGCCGTTTCCACGATCTCGGCAGTGGACTGGTCCAGCACGCGGTGATCGTAGGCTTTTAACTTGATGCGAATCTTTTCGTTTAACATATTTTCATGTTCGGAGTTCCGCCTTTAGGCGGCCTCTTCCCTTGCGTTTGGGGGCCGCCTGAAGGCGGGACTCCAAACGGATTCCTTACAAAACTACTTCTGAAACCGTTCCGGC
>JBEBJB010000022.1:0-85450 GCA_040080065.1 Pyrinomonadaceae bacterium | reverse complement strand
GGTGGCGGATGTACCGCTGTCAAAGGTGTTAATCGGTATGTTTGGGATATGCGTTCCCAACCCCGCGGTGGTGGAGGCGGTGGCTTCGGTGGCGGTGGTGGCGGATTTGGCGGTGGTGGAGGCCAGGCTTCTCGCGTCGATCCCGGCGATTACACCGTCAAGATAAAGCTTGGCACGACGGAAATGTCTAAACCTATTAAGGTGATGGAAGATCCGCGAATCAACTTCTCTGCCGAAGATCGTGCCAAGAAGAAGGCCGCGTTGACGAAATTCCAGCCGTTCGTGACCCAGGCCCAACAGGCCCAGACGATGATTGCCGCTCTGAGGACAAACGTAAATGCTCAGATCGAGGCATGGAAACGCCCCGGAGCTCCACAACCGCCGGCAAATGTTAAGACCGCGGCCGAAGATCTGCTCAAGAAGATCGACGCGATCTATCCAAACTGGGGCCAAATACCGACTGCGGCCGGTGCCAATCTAAGTTCGGCCGGGCCACCGCTCGTCGAGACGCGTCCAACGCTGGGCCAGCGTGCAAATCAGGTCTTGGGAGCTATCGAAGGCACATCGGGTGCTCCGACTGATTGGGAACTGGCCCAGATCGAGATCTTGTCAAAGAAAATTCCCACCGCGGCGGCAGAGGTTCGCAGCCTCGTCACCGTCGATCTCCCTGCTTTGAACGCACTGATGCTCGAGGCTAAAATCCCATACATCCAGGCACCGGCCGGAGCTGGCGGCGGAGGCCAGCGACCTCCGACCGATGACAATTATGACGAACCTCGGTAGTTCGTCGATCTGTTAGGTTGAAAAAGGCTCGTAGTGTGGTCTCCACATTGCGAGCCTTTTTTTGGCAGACGTTGCATTTCCGCAACGCGGGTCACAATGAGTAGAATGGACAAATGCTAAAGATCGACGTTCATACGCACATTCTGCCAAAAGAAATTCCGCGGTGGAAAGAAAAATTTGGCTATGGCGGCTTTATCACTCTCGATCATTACAAACCGTGCTGCGCCCGGATGCTGCGCGATGACGGCGTCGCGTTTCGCGACGTTGAGGAAAACTGCTGGAGTGCGGAAAAGCGGATCGAGGAATGTGACGCGTCCGGCGTAAATGTTCAAGTGCTGTCAACGGTGCCGGTAATGTTCAGTTACTGGTCAAAACCACATGACGGGGCTGAGATCGCTCGATTTCTAAATGACGGCATTGCCAGGGTCGTTGACGAATTTCCTCTCAGATTTATTGGCCTTGGAACGGTGCCAATTCAGGACACCGATCTCGCGATAAAGGAACTCGACCGGTGCAAACAGATGGGTTTTGCGGGTGTTCAGATCGGTACAAATATAAACCAGCTCAATCTCGGCGAACCGCAGTTTTTTGATTTCTTTGCCGCGTGCGAGGAACTAGGTATGGCCGTTTTCGTTCATCCGTGGGATATGATGGGCGAAGGCGATATGCAAAAATACTGGCTGCCGTGGCTCGTCGGCATGCCGGCCGAGGTTTCGCGTGCTACCTGTTCGTTGATTTTCTCGGGTGTGCTTGAGCGGCTGCCAGATCTGCGAATCTGTTTTGCCCACGGCGGTGGCGCATTTCCTGCTACGTTAGGACGAATTGAACATGGATTTCAGGTTCGCCCTGACCTTTGTGCGATTGATAATCCAAACAACCCAAGGAAATATTTGGAGCAGATATATTTTGATTCGTTAGTTCATGATCCTGCGGCCTTGTCCTATTTGATCAACCTTGTCGGAGCCGACCGTATTATGTTAGGTACCGATTACCCCTTTCCTTTAGGAGAATTACAGCCGGGGGCTTTGATCGAGGGCTCGGAGCTTAGCGAGTCGGTTAAGCATGCACTATTGTCGGAGACGGCGTTGAATTGGCTTGGCTTAACCGCGTCCAGATTCAGTGCCGAAATCTAACGTTCTGGCGAGGCCGGTTATCCTGAAAATACTTATGGCAAGTCCTACTTCATTGTCTCGAGAATTTGGGCAATGTCTGTTTCCGTCGTATCGGGATTTATAAAGCAAAATCTTGCAACGGTTTCAGGGCCGTTCGGGTTGCGCCATTTGGTCGGCGTCACTAAAGCGAAACCGTCCTTATGATTCTTGTAAGTCCAGGCGTTGTATTCCTGAGGCGACCACCCGATGCGTCTGAAAAGAACGCAGGAAAGGCTTGGTTCGCGAACCAACTCTACGTGGTCAGCTTCAATGATCAGACGTCCGGCTATTTGAGCGAGTTCTATTCCGCGTTCAATGGCGGTTTCGTACCGGTCGGTTCCATGCATCGCGAGGGAAAACCAAAGCGGAAGGCCGCGCAGGCGGCGGGTAAGTTGTATCTGATAATCAGATGGATTAAATCCGTGTGATCCGGGATCTGTGAAAATGTCCAGATATGAGCCTGCTTGAGAGTGGGTTTTTTTTGCCAATTCCGGCTCTCTGTAGATCACGGCTCCGCAGTCATACGGGGAAAACAGCCATTTGTGCGGGTCGATCGTGATGCTGTCCGCCTCTTCGATCCCGTTAAAAAGGTGTCGAACGGAGCGTGCGGCAAGCGCTCCGCCGCCGTATGCGGCGTCAACGTGGAGCCAAATATCTTCTTCCTTTGCGACCACAGCGATTCCCGCGAGGTCATCGATAATTCCGGAATTCGTTGTTCCGCCAGTTGCAATTACAGCAAAAAGCCGCGATCTATCTTCCGGAGTCATTTCATTGATCGCCCGGGCTAGTTCAGGGCCTTCGAGGCGATCTTCGGTTTTGATCAAACAGACATCGGCATCGATCACTTTTGCCATCGCCGATATCGAGGAATGAGCGGCATTTGAAGCGATCACGATGCCGCGTGTGTGAGCTTTTTCAGGATGCCTCGTCCGCCACGTTTCGCGTGCGGTGACCATGGCCGAGAGATTTGCTTCAGTACCACCGCTCGTGAAAACGCCGAATGCTCCTTCGGGCAAACCGGTTAGGTTGACGAGCCATTTCATAGCCTGATTCTCGGCGAATATCCCGCCGGCACCTTCCATCCAATATGCTCCGTGTATGCTCGACGCAGAAGTGACGAGATCGAACATGATCGCGGCACGTGTGGGCGAGGCCGGTACGAACGCGAGATGCCGTGGATGATCGATCGAAACGCTCGCCTTCAACAGCACGTCGCGAAATAGCTGGAAAGCCTTTTCTCCGCCAATGCCCTTAGGCGTTACGGTTTCGCCCACTAGCTCGAACAGTTCTTCTTCCTTTTTTGGAAATCCAAGCTTTTGGTCGGTCTGCGTTATCTGGTTGATCGCAAATTTTATGACGTCGAGCGACATTTCGACGATATCGATATCAATGTTATGCATGAATAAATGGTCGGCAATTGGCCAACTCTTTGGTCTAAAAGCTCAAATTAGTTCCCGGTTTCTTCCACCGTTTCCATTTTGTGTCGGGCGTAGTTTTCAGTTTATTGAATTTTACGGGAATTCCGTTGAGATGATGCGTAAGTTCTACGAGTCCGTGGCGGTTATAATAGTCAGCCCAGATCAAGTTAATCGGATATTTTCCGGCCCATTCATTCTTGATCCAGCCAAACACTACCGGATTGGTTGCCTCTGCAAGTTCTGTCGCCGACGATGGATAGTCCTTCGAAACGAGCCCAAAGCCTATCAAATTTCCTGTGTCATCTGGCGTAACAGAAGACCTGATAGCGAAAAATTTATCGGCAAATGCCTTTTCTTTAGCTTTTTTTAACGTGTTTTGAGTTCCGAGCTTGAAGCTGTTCATCTCCCAGCCTCCAACCCACGTATTTTCTTCCTGTTGTTTCCAAATGAGATCGTCATCCGGCACGGCAGCAGAATCAAAAAGAGCTATCACATGACTCCCGCCCGTTGCCTGCCATACATCCGAAAGCTTGCTTGACGGGTTGAACTTCCTGCTGCTGACGAGCTTTGACTGGAGTTTTTCCTTGAGTAACCTGACTAGCTCCGTCCATTTTTCATTCGTTAGGCCTTCGATCTCGCCCTGGTCTTTGTTCTGCTCTACCTGATATTTACGGTCCCAGAAATGATTGAATCCCAGGATGATCAGTTCACGTGGGTTCTTGTCGGTGAATACCTTTACGTCATCGAGGATAGACTCGAGCGGTGCTCCATACACTCCATGGCACGTCATCAGAATTCCTTTCTCATTTACGCAGACCCGAATATCGAGATAGCGAATGCCGTCATCCAGCATTTCGGCTGTGGTTCGTTCCTGGGTTTTTGCCCATCTCGAAAACAGTCCGCTGACGGAAAGAAGCTGTTTGTTTCTTTTGTTGTCAGGCGAGGTCAGGCCATCGCCTTTTCCAAATAGGATATCCGTGCGTTTGGCAGGCACGATGGCGAAGGTCCCGGCATCGTGAGCTCCGGGTATAGCGATCTCATTCAGACGCTTCGCTCCCAAAATCCGGGCGTTATCAGACATCCAGGTTGGCTGAGCGTAGTAGCCGGAGGTTATCGCGGCAAACGCGATCACGATAAAGGTCTCTAATAGAATATTCTTTAGCATTTGGGCTTGGAGTCTTACAACGAGAATCGCATCATGGATAGTTGAGGATTCTTGTTTCGTGCGAGTAAAAAGATAGCATAAAATGAAATTTTATTATGACGCAAGAACAGTTAAGTAGCGACCTGAGTTTTGCCTTGCAAGCGGATCAAAGCGACGATTTGCGCAGATTTCGCGAGAAGTTCCTGATCCCTCTCTCGCCGGATGGAAACGAGATCATATATTTCACCGGTAATTCATTAGGCCTACAGCCAAAAACGGTTCGAGGATACGTCACGCAGGAATTAGATGACTGGGAAACATTAGGTGTCGAGGGACATATCCATGCTAAAAATCCGTGGCTGCCCTACCATGAGTTCCTCACGCCAAGAATGGCGGCGATGATTGGAGCAAAGCCGATTGAGACGGTTGTGATGAATTCGCTGACGGTTAACCTCCATTTGCTTCTGGTTTCCTTTTACCGCCCGACGGCCGAACGGCACAAGGTGATCGTCGAACTCGGGGCCTTTCCCTCGGATCGTTACGCGATCGAGTCGCAGATCAAATTTCATGGCTTTGATCCGGCGATATCGCTGGTCGAGATCGCACCTCGCCCCGGCGAGTCGACCTTGCGGACCGAGGATATTGTCGAAACCATCGAGCGGGACGGATCATCGGTCGCGACCGTTCTGCTCGGTGGTGTGAATTATTACACAGGACAAGCGTTTGAAATGGGTCAAATCGCGGCGGCTGGCCACAAGGTCGGTGCTTTCGTCGGATTCGACCTGGCCCACGCGGCAGGCAATCTTGAGCTGAAAATGCACGATTGGGGCGTGGATTTCGCCGCATGGTGCTCATACAAATACTTGAATGGCGGCCCTGGTGCGGTCGGTGGAGCGTTTGTTCATGAGAGGCACGCCAATTGCGATGATTTACCTAGGTTCGCGGGTTGGTGGGGACATGATAAGACTACGCGTTTTCTGATGGGGCCTGAATTCGTTCCGCTCGCCGGCGCCGAAGGATGGCAGATCTCGAATCCGCCGATCCTGCAGATGGCAGCATTGCGGGCGTCGCTGGAGATATTTGAAGAAGCTGGAATGTCTGCGTTGGCCGAAAAATCGAGAAAGTTGACGGGCTATCTGGAATCCCTGATCAACAACATCGGCGATGAACGGATCTCGATCGTGACGCCGGCTGATCCGAGTCAACGTGGCTGCCAGCTTTCCTTCCGTGTGAAAGGCGGCGACAGATCGCTGCATGACAACATCGTAGCGAGCGGCGTTTCCGCGGACTGGCGAGAGCCCGATGTGATCCGCGTTGCTCCAGTGCCGCTGTATAACACGTTTACCGATGTATTCAGATTTGCCGAGGTTCTAAGATCGCATCTGCATTAGCTCCTCTCGAGCGGCAGATCAAAAAGGGGAATCGAATGATTCGCGCAAGTATTAACGGAAAACAGGCACAGTTTGCCGAGGGCATTACAGTGCTCGCGGCCGCGAGAGAACTCGGATTTGATATTCCGACGCTGTGCAACGACGACCGGCTTGATCCAGTTGGTGCTTGCCGGATGTGTCTCGTGGAGATAAAAGGCAGTTCCAAGGAGACTGTTTCCTGTACCACGCGCCTTGCTGACGGTATGGAAGTGGTGACGCACAGCGAACCGGTCGAGGCTGCGCGTACATGGAACCTCAGAATGCTCGCCGGGAATTATCCGGCGGATTCGTTCTCGACGTTTCCTGAAAAACCATTTCACAAGCTAGCTGATAAATATGGTCTGACCGGCGCCGACTTTCACGGTAATCACTCAACCCCGGCAGACTCGTCGCAAACCTACATAAACGTTGATATGTCGCGCTGCATCAACTGTTACGCGTGTGTGCGTATCTGTGCTGATGTGCAGGGGCAGTTCGTTTGGCACGTGCTCGGCCGCGGCGAGGAATCGCAGATCATGCCGGATTCGTTCGGGGCGTTCGGTGACAGCACATGCGTTTCGTGCGGCGCGTGTGCGGACGCCTGTCCGACCGGTGCTTTGGAAGATAAGACGGTTATCGAACGAGGTTTTCCGACCAGTTGGACCAAGACAACTTGTCCGTACTGCGGCACCGGATGCGAGATGAACGTCGGCGTCCGCGATGATCGCGTAGTCCAGATAAAGCCCGTTATGGATGCTCCCGTGAATTACGGCCATCTTTGTGTGAAAGGGCGATATGCGTTCGATTTTGTCGATGCCGAAGACCGCGTGACCGAGCCAATGATCCGAGAGAACGGCGACTGGCGTGTTGTTTCGTGGGATGAGGCCCTACAGTACACCGCAAAAAAACTGAAGGCGATCGACGCGGAGTTTGGCAAAGAAAGCATCGCCGTTCTGGGTTCGGCCCGTGCGACGAACGAGGAAAACTATCTCGCGCAAAAATTCACCCGCGTCGTACTAGGCACAAACAACGTCGATTGCTGTGCACGTGTCTGCCATACGCCTTCGGCGGCAGCAATGAAAATGATGATCGGCACCGGTGCGATGACCAATTCGTTTGACGATATCGAAAAGGCGAAGACGATCATACTTTGCGGTGCCAATCCGAGCGAAAATCACCCAATCCCTGGTGCTCGCGTCAAGCAAGCTGTGATCAATAACGGCACAAAGCTGATCGTTATCGACCCGCGAAAGACGGAACTAACAAAGTACGCGGATGTACATCTGCAATTGCGGCCCGGGACGAACATACTCATGTTCAATGCGATCGCCCACACGATCATCGACGAAGGCATGACCGACCCGGAATTTATCGCGGCGCGGGTTGATGAGTTCGAAGAATTTAAGGCGTTTGTTGCAGATTATTCGCCCGAGGCGGTCGCGGAACGCTGCGGCGTTGACGCTGAACTCATCCGCAAAGCGGCTCGCATCTACGCGACGGACACGCCGTCGATGGCGATGCACGGCCTTGGGATGACCGAGCATCTGCAGGGAACCGAGGGAGTGATGACGATCGTAAACCTCGCTCTGCTTACCGGAAATATCGGCAAACATGGTGCAGGTGTCAATCCGCTTCGCGGCCAGAATAACGTTCAGGGCTCGGCACATATGGGCTGCGATCCCGGCATTTTGACGGGCTCGGTAACGATCGAAGCCGGCCGCGAACTTTTTGAGAGCGTTTGGAAAACGTCGATCCCGACCGCCGCGGGTCTCAACCAATTGCAGATGATCGACGCCGCACGGGACGGAAAACTCAAAGCTCTGTGGACGATCGGCTATGACGTATTTCTCTCAAATGCCAACGCCCATGAAACGGCTAAAGCATTTGCGAATATGGATCTTGTGATCGTTCAGGATTTCTTTATGAATGAGACCGCGAGGCGTTTCGGCCATGTATTTTTCCCGGCGACAACGTCGTTCGAAAAGGACGGCACGTTTATGAACGGCGAGCGCCGTGTGCAAAGAATTCGCGGCGCGGTTACGCCGCGTGGCAATTCCCGCTCTGATCTGAAGATCATCTGCGATCTGGCGGCGGCGATGGGTTTTGAAAAAGATTTTGTCTTTTCGACGGCTGAAGAAGTCTGGAACGAGGTTCGAGAAGTTTGGCCTCCGGGCTATGGCATCACCTATGAGCGCATCGAAAAGGCCGGAATTCAATGGCCTTGCCCGGACGTCGATCATCCGGGAACTGAGGTGCTGCACGCCGAATCATTCTCAAACGGCGTTAAGGCGGCATTGCGGCGGATAAAATTCCGGCCAACGAAAGAAGTCGTGTCTGAGGATTTTCCGTTCCTTTTGACAACCGGCCGCGTGCTGGAACAATTCAATGCGGGTACGATGACGATGCGGACGCCAAATCGCGAGCTGCGGCCGACCGATCTGCTAATGATATCGCAGGCTGATTCGACACGGCTCTCGATCGCGGATGGCGAACACGTACTTCTAAAAAGCAGCTACGGCGAGGCGGTTCTGCCTGCGCAGGTCAGTGATCGGGTGAAAAATGGTGAGCTTTTTGCCTCTTTCCACGATCCCAAGGTCTTTCTAAATTACGCAACCGGCCCGACACGCGACCGATTTACGCAAGCACCGGAATTTAAGGTCACGGCTGTTAGAATTGAGAAGCTCGACTTGTAAGCTCAGATCTATTCTGTCCAAGGCGGCTGTTCGTCAAGTTAACTTATGTCAACGGTAGTTATCATCGGTTCCGGGCTTGCCGGCTCGCTTCTCTCGATTTATCTCGCAAAACGTGGGATCAATGTTGACGTTTACGAAGCACGCGGTGACATGCGGCTCGAGGAAGTCGCGGCGGGCCGATCCATCAATCTCGCGCTTTCAGATCGGGGCATTGCCGCGCTTCGTGAGGTTGGCATGGACGATTACATGCTTGCCGAAGCCGTTCCGATGCAGGGGCGGATGATACACATGGTGTCAGGCGAGACGAAGCTGCTGCCGTATTCGGGGCGTCAGGGCGAGTATATTAACTCGGTTTCGCGTTCGGGGCTCAATGTCGCTTTGATAACCGAGGCCGACAAATACGACAACGTCGAGTTTCATTTCAACGAACGTTGTGTTGATTTTGACTGCAAAACCGGCGAAGCGAGATTCTCAAGTGGCTCGATAGCTCGCGGCGATACTGTCATCGCCACTGACGGGGCGGGATCAGCGGTTCGAAATGCGATGATGCACGGCGGCGTCGAGCGGTTCGATTTTTCGCAGGTTTGGCTTGAACACGGCTACAAAGAACTGCATATTCCGGCGGACCAAAATGGTGGTTTTTGCCTTGAGAAAAATGCCCTGCACATCTGGCCGCGAAACAAGTTCATGATGATCGCACTGCCGAACTTTGACGGCAGTTTTACGTGTACGCTGTTTTTGGCACACGAGGGCGACAACAGTTTTGCGGAAATTAGCCGCGGGTACACGCAGTATGAAACTGCTGATAAAGCGGTCTTAGAATTCTTCAATCGCGAATTCCCAGACGCCGTTCCGCTAATGCCGGCGCTGGTTGACGATTTCTTTGACAATCCGACCGGCAATCTCGGAACGATCAAATGCTTCCCGTGGAACGTCGGCGGCAATGCCCTTCTGCTCGGCGATTCGGCGCACGCAGTCGTACCGTTTTACGGCCAGGGCATGAACTGTGCGTTCGAAGATGTCCGCGTTTTCGACCAACTTATCGAAAAGCACGGAACGGCTTGGAAAACGGTTTACGATGAATACGGACAGCTCCGAAAAATAAACACCGACGCCATCGCCGACCTCGCCGAGGAAAATTTCTACGAAATGCGCGACGCCGTCGCCGATCCTGTTTTTGTCAGAAAGAGAGAACTTGAAACAAAGCTTGAGCAAACTTTTCCTGACTATTTTTCGAAATACTCAATGGTCACGTTTCGCGAAGATCTGCCGTATTCGGTGGCGAAGGCGAAGGGAAATGCTCAGGATCGGATTTTGATGGATATATGCGCGGGGGTTGATGATGTTCAATCATTGCCACTAGACAAGGTTCTGAGAGAATTGGATGCTGGAAACTGAATATAAGAAAAACGATATTTACGAGCTTTTGGAAGCTATAGAAGCTCGGCCTGCAATGTATCTTGGCTCAGAATCGCTAAGCTTGCTAAGAGCTTTCCTTGATGGATTCATATCTGGATCTCAACAAGTTGCTCCCCATCCTTCCGGATTTATAGACTTTCACGAATGGGTCGCTCTTCGATTGGGGTACTTTGAATCAACGTCAGGCTACGCCAATATGATCTTGACGGCAGAGGCCGGAGATGAAGAAAAAGGGCTTGATCGGTTTTTCCGGTTGTGGAACGAATTTAGAAATAGAAAACGTCGGGTGATCTATGAGGCGGTGCGAGATTTTCCGCCAGTTGTCGTTTCCCAAAGGCGACTCGATTCGGGGGAGATTGAGGAAATGGAGTCGAACCTAATTCAGATAATTAAATACACAGACGACAATTCCGGTTTCATTAAGTACGTAAACGGAGACCGGGAAATAAGGGAAATGTACTGTCAGGATCTAGATAGGGCCTTTTGGCTCGTGAACGCGTTTGGGTTCGACATTGATACAAAAGCTTGGAAAAAGGTCGGCGACTGAGCAACAAGATGATACTCGATATTTCAATTCCGCTCCGTTTTGATAGCCCGCAGCCCAATGCATTTAGTGCCGACCTGGCAAGCAAGCGCAGTCTCGGCGATACGCGCGAGGGTTCCAGCGTTAATTTCGAACAGTACAGATTCATTCCGCACTGTAACGGCACGCATACCGAGTGTGTCGGGCACATTACTGACGAGCGGATCTCGGTGCGGGATTGTTTGGTGGATGTGATCATGCAGGCGGTGCTCGTGTCCGTGACGCCGGAACGTTTTGGTGATGACCTTGTTTTGTCAAAACGAGTATTGTCTCCGGCGTTAGAGACCCTTACGTACGTGCGGGTCTCGGACACGATGCCGACGGCGTTGATCGTAAGGACGCTGCCAAATGACGAAAGTAAAGTGACCCGCGTTTATAACAGCGAAAACATCCCGCCATATTTTGCGTCCGAGGCGATGGAATACATTGTTGAATGCGGTTTCAGACATCTGCTGGTCGATCTGCCGTCGATCGACCGCTTGTTCGATGAGGGCAGACTCGAAAACCATCGTATCTTCTGGAATGTCGAGCCCGGAAGCCGCGCCGTGAACGACAATACACGGATCAACAGCACTGTTACCGAACTGATCTATGTTCCAAACGAGATCGAGGACGGAGGCTACTTACTCAACCTTCAGATCGCTCCGTTTGAATCAGATGCTAGTCCGAGTCGCCCAATTCTTTTTCGGACGGAACGCGGACATCCTTGTCCGCCCGTATGAGTCAACGCGGACACGGATGTCCGCGTTCCGCTACTCCACCGCATGTTCGATTGCGGGCTTCAGATCAGGGTACTTGAACTCAAATCCCGCATCTTCGAGCCGTTTCGGAATCACCTTTGTACTTGCTAAGAGCAACGCATCGCCCATTTCGCCGAAGATCATGCTGACCGCAAACTCCGGCAGCGGTAGGAATGTCGGGCGGTAGAGGACGTCGCCGAGGGTTTTGGTGAAGTCGTGATTCGTTACAGGATTTGGTGAGACGGCATTGACGGCTCCGCGTATATTTTCGTTCTCAATGGCAAAATTGATGATCGCGATCTCGTCGTCGAGCGAGATCCAGCTCATCCATTGAAGGCCTGAGCCGACCACGCCGCCGACGCCGAGCTTGAACGGCGTGAGCATCGTCGCGAGTGCTCCGCCGTCTTTCGACAAGACGATGCCCGTGCGAAGCAAAACCGTGCGAATGCCGGCGTCCTCGGCCCGGCGGGATTCGGCTTCCCATTCTTTGCAGACGCTGGCGAGGAAATTGTCGCCCGCCGCGCTCGATTCGGTGACCTCTTCGTCGCCTCGCTCGCCGTAAAAGCCGATGGCGGACGAAGCGATAAAAACCTTCGGCTTGTGTTTTAGCTTGGAAATGGCGTCAACTACGTTTCGAGTTCCCAAAACGCGGCTGTCGCGGATAGCCTTTTTCTTTTCGTCGGTCCAGCGGAGCCCGCTGACGTTTTCGCCGGCGAGGTGGACGACGATATCAACGCCCTCGAGTTCTTCGGGCTTGGTGAAGCCGTCGTCGATCGACCATTGGATATGCATCGGATCGGTCGATTCCTTTCGCGACGCGAGCAAAAGCTCGTAACCCTTTGCCCTAAAAGATTTTTCCAACGCCTGGCCGATGAGGCCCGAGGCTCCGGTGATTAAGACTTTCATATGTGTCGGAACGCGGACGGCCTCGTCCGCGTGTCTCCTTTTTTCAAGAGGCGGACAAGGATGCCCGCGTTCTTGTTCGTCGTTCTTCCTTTGTAACACAGCCGGTCGATTTGTTGCCACACGCGGACAAGGATGTCCGCGTTCCGCCTACTTTCTCAGATCGTTCTGCACAAGTCCGACCAGCAGATTGATCTCACGCGGGGTGAGTTGGTATTTGAAGGCGATCATTCCGTTGCCGCCGTCGGAGATGTGGCGGTAGATCTCTTCGTCGGTCTTATATTTATGCTCGCCGTCGCGGATATTGGGTATTATCTTGCCGTCGCTGAGCGTTTTGCCCTCGGCTTCGCGGCCGTGGCAGATCGCGCAGTTCTGGCGAAAGAGCGAGGCTTCGTAGGTTTTGCTGTCGGCGATGACGTAACGCGGTTTCGAGTTCAAACACGCCGCCGCCGCTGCGACGAAGGTGATAAATATCAATATTGCGAGCTTTTTACTTAACATTTCCTTGTAAAAAGTCTTACGCAAAGCTCACCAGAACGCAACGACGGCCTAGAATTTCAGGAAAATATCCCCGGAAAAGTCGAATTTCCCGCCGGAAATGTAGAGTTTCCTGCCGGGGAACAGCACTTTCCCGTCAGGGAACAACACTTCCCTGCCAGGAAACAACCCGTCGGCGTCAGGGAACAACCCGTCGGCGCCAGGGAACAACGCGTCGGTGCCAGGGAACAACCCGTCGCTGCCAGGAAACAACCCGTCGGTGCCAGCGACGTACTGTTTGACGTAAGGAAATTCGAGTTCCCTGTCAGGAAACTGCACTTTTCCGTGAGAAAACTCAGCTATTCCGCAAAAAAAGGCGGGTTATGCGGCTTCTTCTTTGAGCGCACGCTTGAATATCTTGCCCGTGTTGCCGATCGGCAGCTCGGTGCGGAATTCGACGTGGCGCGGATATTTGTTGGCGGCGATCTGTTTCTTGCACCAATCGATAAACTCTTCGCTCGTCAATTCGTGGCCTTGATGCAGGACGACGAAGGCCTTGACCTCTTCGCCGAGGCGTTCGTCGGGCACGCCGATGACGGCACAGAGCGAGACCGACGGGTGCGTGATTATCACTTCCTCGAGCTGACGCGGGTAAACGTTGTAACCGCCGCGAAGGATCATGTCCTTTTTGCGGTCGACGATCGAGATATAGCCTTCTTCGTCCTGAATCCCGATGTCGCCGGTGTGAAACCAGCCGTTGCGAAAGGCCTCGGCGGTCGCCGCCGGGCGTTTGTAATAGCCTTTCATCACGTTCGTCCCGCGAATGACGATCTCGCCGCGCGTACCGCGTGCCACTTCGTTATCCTCGTCGTCAAAACAGCGAACATCGACGCCGAAGATCGGCTGGCCGACGCTTCCGGGCTTCGACGGCAGCTCAAATTGGTTGAAACACGCCAGCGGCGAGGTTTCCGAGAGCCCGTAGCCCTCCATCACGCGGACGCCGAATCTCTCCTGAAACTCCAGCATCACCTCGACCGGCATCGGAGCACCGCCGGACGTGCAGACTTTCATATTTGCGGTGATCGGGCCGATATCATAGTCGTTTTCATTAACGTATTTGAGCAACGCCCAGTACATCGTCGGCACGCCGACCCAGAAATTTACCTTCTCGGCGACCATCGCGTCGAGCATTGACCGCGGCTCGAAACGCGGAAGCAGCACGACGCGGTTGCCGCCGTAGATCTGCGTGTTCATCTGCACCGTCTGGCCGGTCGTGTGAAAGAGCGGCAGCGTGATGAGGCAGGTTTTCTGCTCGCGATCGGTGAAATTCAGCTCCGGCAGGTGGATGCTGTAGGTCGTTACGCAATTTGACCAGATGTTCAGGTGCGTGAGTTCGGCGCCTTTCGGCTGGCCGGTCGTGCCTGAGGTGTAGAGGATCGCACAAGTGTCGTTCGGGTTTGTCGGATACGCGTCAAAACGCTCAGATTTGTCGAACGTGAGCTGCATCAGCGTTTTGTGCTCGGGCAGCGGCGATCCGCCCATCAGATCTGCGGTCAGCACTACCAGTTCGCCGCACGATTCCACCTTGTCAAACGCCTCTTTGGTCGATTCCAGCAGGGGTAACTCCGGCGTTCCCTCGAAGACAAAGACCGCCTTGGCGTCAGAATCGCGAAGCTGGTATTCGATCTCGGCCGCCTTGAACAGCACGCAGAGCGGCACGACCGCCGCACCGGCTTTCATGATTCCGTAATAGACGACGGGGAAGTACGGCAGGTTCGTGCAGTTGAGTGCAACCTTGTCGCCGTGGCCGATGCCCATTTCGACGAGGGCGTTGGCGACACGGTTCGAGAGCTGATCCAACTCGCCGTAGGTCATGCGGACATCTCCCCAGACGATGGCTTCCTTCTGCGGAGCGAGGCGGGCGTGATGCGTGACTATCGACGCCAGATTTAGAACTGTGGCGGTGCCTTCCATAGGTAATCGCGGTCGGGGAGAGCAGTCTGTCTAACGTAATTTTTGAGTTCCGATAGTATAAACCAGTTCGGTCAAAAACTAATACTCTCAGCCGAAGAAATCGTCTTATCCAATTCCTGGATCGAATGGACCCGCCATTCGTCACGCTGCTCGGGGAAATCGTTGCGGTAATGCCCGCCGCGAGATTCCTCGCGCCACAGGGCCGCGGTCGCGACGAGTCTGGCCAGCGTGACGAAGTTTCGCGACGACGTTCCCAAATTGCCCGACTCGATCTGGCCGAATTCTTTCAATGCCCGCTTCAGCGAATCCTTATCCCGCAGAATGCCGACGCGTTCCCACATGACGCGTTTGATACGCTTTTTGACGGCGGTCGCTATTTGGGTTTCGGGTCCTGCGTTCCGCGTTTCGAGACTGGATCCTATCCCGGAACTCGAAACTCGAAACCCGGAACTGTCGAGAGCCGCTGCTTTTCCGGCTCTCGCGCCGAAAACGAGGCCCTCGAGCAGGGAATTCGACGCCAATCTATTCGCTCCGTGAACGCCCGTGCACGTCACTTCGCCCGCCGCATACAGGCCCGGCACGGTGCTTCTGCCCCACAGGTCTGTGCGGATTCCGCCCATGCAGTAGTGCGAAGCGGGCGAGACGGGCAGCATGTCTTTGGCGATGTTCAGGCCGTATGACCGGCAGACGTCATAGATCTTTGGAAAACGATGCTGCAGGAATTCCTCGTCCATCGCCGTCATGTCGAGATAGACCTCGCGCGTGCCTGTACGCCGCATTTCGGCAACGATCGAGCGAGAGACGATATCGCGTGGGGCAAGCTCGAGCCGGTCGTCGTAGCGGCTCATAAAACGCTCGCCGTACTTGTTCTTTAGCTGCCCGCCCTCGCCGCGCATCGCTTCTGAAAGCAGGAATCGCGGGGCATTCTCGATGCTCAGGGCCGTCGGGTGGAACTGGATAAATTCCATATCCGCCATCTCGGCACCCGCAAAATACGCCATCGCCATTCCGTCGCCGGTCGCGACCGGCGGATTGGTCGTGTGCAGATAAAGCTGACCAGCACCGCCCGTACACATGATCACGGCCTTGGAATATATCTCACGCGGGGCACGCAGGATCGGGTCGAGGAAGCGAACGCCAACGCAGCGGCCGTCGCGAACTATCAAACTCTCGGTATTGGCAAACGGCGTCAGATTGATGGTCTTTTCCTGGCCCGCCCGGGCGATCAGCGACCTGACAAACTCTGCTCCGGTCGAATCGCCATGGGCGTGCAGGATGCGGCGACGCGAGTGGGCGGCTTCCTGACCCATCAGGAGCTTGCCGCCTTCCGTGTCGAATTCGGTGCCCCAATCGATGAGCTGTTTTATGTAGTTCGTGCCTTCGGTGACGAGCGTTTCGACCGCCGCTTTGTCACAAAGCCCGGCTCCGGCGACGAGCGTGTCGTCCTCATGCAGCTCGGCGTTGTCGTCCTCAGAAAGCACGACGGCGACACCGCCCTGAGCATATTCCGTGTTCGATTCGCTGGCTTTGTCCTTCGTCAGCACCGTCACCCGCGCACCGCTCGACGCCAGTTCAACCGAAGCCCGCAACCCCGCAACCCCGCTGCCGATAACGATAAAGTCTGTTTCGAGAGACATTAACGAAATTCTAGCAAAATCCATTCACCTTCGCCGCATTTTGCTCGAATCAACGGCGGTAAGCTCATTTTTCAGGCAAAATCGAACACGGTCTGCGACAGAAAAGACAGTGTATTTGTACGGTTTTTAATAGGTCGTCTTACACGAAAAACGGCTGTAAATGCGATAATAATTACGCTTAACCACGATTTTCATGGTGTCCCATTGTCCCAGCCGTGTCCCACGCATGCCGTGGGACACGCAAATCGCTGATAAAAGGGGAGTTACGGCGACAAAGGGGCTAAAAATCGTAAATTTTCAAAAAACTTTTTGCTCGCATTCGAGCGTTCGAACAGGAGTTCTCAATGAAGTGACGGTCGATCACAGAAACGATTGTCAAAGAACGGTGTTGCATTATCGCAACAAAAGTGCAAGGATAGCATATTTTAGACTGAAAGTCAAGTTTTTTGGCTGCCGTGTTAGAACTCTTTGAGAATGTCCAAATGAGCAAGCCCGCGATCCCTGAGCCCATGTGGAATGATGTTCAGAGGACTTGTACAGGCCCGTGTACGCTCCTTTTCTCAGGTTGATACCGTATTCGGTGAATGCTTTGAGGGCTGAAACCATTTGTGACCAGCCCATGCAGTTCAGGTAGCTGCTGTTGAGGTCGTCCTGAGTTTCCCGCCAGCCGGTTTCGGTGATGCCGACGATCGTGTCGTTGCCGTCGGCGATAAAGGTCATTTCGATGCGAGTTTCCAGGCCCTTGGCACCTTCCCAGGCGAGGACGATCAGTTCATTTTTGATCATTTCTTTGACGCTGACGGGGAACTGGATCTTTTCGTCATCCGGATTGTCCGCGAACGCCCATTCAACAGTCGTTCCCGCATCGAGCGGAGCACTCGCACCGCCGTTGGTGAAATAGCCGCTGAGTTTCGAAGGGTTATAGACCGCGTCGAAAACCTCGGCGACCGGTTTTTGGATCTTTGTTTGTACTTTGAATTTTAATTCCATAATTGCTCCCCGCTCGGAGTCCCCGCTTTAGCGGGCTATCTTTTGGACAACAGTCATTATTGGCAGCGACGAGGCCGCCTGAAGGCGGGACTCCGAGCTTGTTTGTCTGGATGTTGAGTATATGTTATAAAAAGATAACATGTCAAGAGAAAAAAATCCCGATCTCGTTTTCAAAGCTCTGGCCGACAGCCGCCGCCGCGAGATACTTGACCTGCTAAAGGACGAACCCAAAACGACCGGCGACATCTGTAAACACTTCACCGAACTCGACCGATGCACTGTAATGCAGCACCTCGGCGTACTTGAAAAAGCTGGATTGATATTTACAAAAAAGGAAGGAAAATTCCGCTGGAACTACTTAGACTCAGTCCCGATCAGAGAAATCTACGACCGATGGATTAATCAATATGCCTCACCATCGGTGGAGATGCTGAAGCGGCTCAAAAATGACCGCGATCAATTATAGGGACACTGTTTGCTTCAGTCAGATACTCGCTGAAATCGATCTCGGACATTTCACTCCAAGTTCCAGCCAGTGACACTATCTCGGCACGACGTTCGTCTGAGTTGCTGTCACGTTCCGCATTAAGCGGCAGAATAGAAATTAGTTCCAACTCCGCCATATCGTCTAGCAGCCTTTTTGCTCCCGGTTCAATTATTTCGATTTGATAGGTATCCATTGCAGACGCAAGATTGATGAACGATTTAGTAATTATACCACTGAGGGATCAAGAATATTGATCTCCAAGACTTAGCCGTTTGAGAAAGGACATGGAGAACCCGGGTGATCGCCTTGAAGAGGAGCCGCTACAAGAAAATGACCGATTTTATTATTCGAGTCCTGCGACGAGGTGTTTATTTCGCTTTGGCTTTCAGCATCTTGTTGTAGGCCTTAAAGAAATTCTTAGTAAGATTCCACGAATTCGGGAAGGAAAGAATAAGGCCGCCTGACGCGTCCAGCGTTTCAGTATCCGTAAAGACGATCACCTTCTTTTTATCATCGTTAATATAGTAAACCTCAAGCTCGTCACGTTCCTGATAGTTGCGGTTAAACGCGGTGTTGTTGGTCATTCGCGTGAGCTCTCCGAAATTCATAAACAACTCGGCCTCGGCGGGATCGCCAACGATAACAAACGGGATCTTCTTTTTCTCGGAGTCGAATGCTTTAATGATGATCTTTCTTTCGTCCGACGTGGCACCGGCAACGTATATCTTCGTTTTCCCAACGATCTGCGAGACTTCGCCCATTATTGGCAAATCTACAGGCGTTTGAGCCACCGTCAGAATCGGAAAAATAAGTAGGAAGAATGGAAGTAGTTTTTTCATTGGGTGCAGTCCGTCCTTATTACCGTTGATTCTAACAATCCGAGAAGCTGAGTATTATCGACTGTTTGGCCGGTCTTCTTTTTGATCTCCTTTCTGAGTACGTCGAGAACCGGAGCGGAGCAGAGTATTTCTTTTAAGGCTTTTGGTGAAGTCGCGCGGCGGTTGAGCCACATTTCGTCAATGAGGCCGCGTTTGATGGCTTCCCGGGTAAAGAGAAAGAATGCCGTAGCTTTCTGGGCTATGTTTTGATCGCTCAAAAGATCAGCCTGGAATACGAGATGCGTCTCGACCGGAAGTCCGAGAGTGATCCGGTATATCTGCCAGTCGTGGCCGTTGGTCAATAGAACCCATTCGACGCCTTCATTCAAAGCATAGTTCTGAACTTGGCGAAGTTGTTTTTCACCGAGTTTTGTATTGACGCGTTTGACCTCAATAAATGCAACCATCTGCTGATCGAGGCGAATGCCGAAATCGGCAAACTCACCCTTAACGCGATATTCGGTCGTGAGTTCCGTGTATTTGTCATAGCCGAGGCCGTCACAAAGAAAATCTGTGACGATGAGGCGCGTGTCGCCTTCGTTGGCATCGCGTTCGCAGAGATCAGCGAGCGGTTTTGCAAATTTCTTGATCGAGACCTTAAGTCGCTCGATCGCGTCGGTTTCCCATTTGGGCTTTGTCCTTACCTTCTTTTCAACGGGAGTGTCATTCATATTAACTTGCCTTTTCTTAAATGATCGGGACTCTGTGGACTTTTGCAATCTTGCGCTCTATGGCAGCAACCTGGTGTGGTTTCATTGTTACTGTCTTGGCGGTCGTCGCCTTTTTGATCAACTGATCTTTCGATTCGTCCCTTTACAGAAGCATTTACTCCTTGGGAAAAGACGTAAATGGAAAAAGCACTCTGGAGAGTCGATGGAGCGACTATACCATGAGTGCTTTTTTAGAATCAAGAAAATTCTCTTTCCTTGGTTTTATCCGTGTTTTCCGTGGTTAAAATTCTTACAGAATTAACCACGGAACTCACGGAATGGCATGGAACAAAACAATTTATGGAATCTTCAATTCCTGGCCCGGGTAGATTTTGTCCGGGTGGTTGAGGATGTCGCGGTTGGCGTCCCAGATGGCTTTCCAGGCGATGCCGTATTTTGCACCGATCTTCGAGAGGCTGTCGCCTGATTCGACGGTGTAGGTTCCGGTTCCGCCGCCGGCGTCGCCGGCTCCGGTCGTGACATTGAGGATCAGATCGCCCGCCCGGAATTCCGGATCGAGACGTTCATATTCCGCCCACAGTTCGGCTTTTGCAGCGTCGCTCGGGGCAGATCCATTGATGTGCAGAACTCCGTCGCCCTCGGTCAGCTCATAGCTGGTTCCGTTGGCATTGGCGAGTTCTAGAAGTGTTACGTATTTTTCTTGTAATGACATATTTCCTCCTATTGTACGCCTATTTGACGGTTAGCTTGTTGGTAACTTTCTTGGCGTTGCCCTTGGCTTCGTTGGCGGCCTGCATTACTTTCGTAAGGTCGGCTTTCGAGACGTCGCCGGTTAGGACGATCTCGCCATCGGTGACAGCGGCGGTCACGCCGGTGACGCCGATCTTCTTGATCGCTTCATTTACTGCGCCTTCGATCAATTTATCTGGTGACGGCGGTGGTGGTGTCGGAGCCGGTTTAATGGTGCAGCTATTTGTTACCGACTTGATGCCTTCGACGGATTTGACGCTGGCTTCGGCTTTGCTCTTGACGGCTGCGTCGGCGACTTCGCCAGTCAGTGTGGCAACGCCGTCTTTGACGGCGACGGTTACGCCGACGACCTTATCAGCAGTGAGCTTATCCGTGGCTGCTTTTTGCAGATCGGCGTCGCTCTTGCCGCAGGCACTCATGAACAGAGCAATTGCCAGCATTAGAACTGTAAAAACTTTAACTTTCATTTTTCCTCCCGAAAAATCGGTTTTAATAAATTTGTATCTGGTGCTATGAGCATCGAAAATTGATACCCATCCTATCTAACAAATCCGCGCCTGAAAATGCGAAGCGGGACAATATTATTTAGTGAAATAATATTGATTGAAATCGATATTTTTCGCAACAGGAAAATCGCTATTTAAGAAAAAATTTCGTCCACGATCTGATTGGCAACGTCGTGAGAGGTAAAGCCGGAACGGATCGTCACGTGCCAGTCGGCGAGGCAATAGATTTGCTGCCGCTCTTCGAAAAGTTTCATCGTAGCCTGCTTGTCGCGAGCGAGCGGGCGCTCCTTTCGCGAAAACGAGATGTTCAGCCAGCAATGCTCGAACGTCGCGTCAAGCCAAACGCTGGTGTAGCCGTGGCTTTTGAGCATTTCGCGATTGCCGGGAATCGTCCACGTGCCGCCGCCGAGCGAGAGAATATTGGTTGCGGGCTCGCCGAGGACCTGTTCGAGATAGTGCGTTTCGATCTGACGGTAACGGTCGATGCCGTCGGTATCGATGATATCCACGATCAGGCGCTTCTCGCGGTTCTCGATAACATGGTCCAAATCGACACGACGGCTCCGCAGCATCTGAGACAGATGCCGCGCGACGCTGGATTTCCCAACGCCCATAAACCCGGTAAGTGCTATGCGAACATCGTTCATAAGCGGAACGCGGACATCCTTGTCTGCGTCGCAGTATTAAAACACGCGGACAAGGATGTCCGCGTTCCGTCCTACCTTACGACAGAAGCGAGGGTTTCGAAAAACCCCGGGAACGAAACGTCGGCGGCTTCGGAGCCGTGGATGGTGGTTTCGCCGGTAGCAAAAAGTGCCGCGATCGCGAATGCCATGGATATTCTGTGGTCGCGGTGCGAATCGATCCCGGCGCCCATTAAATTTGACCTCTCGACCCGCAGGCCGTCGGCGAACTCGGTGACCGTTGCTCCCATCCGTTCCAGATTTTCGACGACAGATTTGATGCGGTCCGATTCTTTTACCCGAAGCTCGGACGCGTCGCGGATCTCGATGCCGCCTTTGAGCTGGGTGCCGAGAATGGCGAGGATCGGGACTTCGTCGATCAGATTGGCGATGATGGAGCCATCCAGCTTGTTCGAGCGTGTTGCTATGCCAAAACCGCTTTTGACGCGGATCTCGGCGACGGGCTCGTTGCACGTTTCGGTCGATTCGTGGATCTCGATATTTGCACCGAGTCCGATCATAACGTCGAGAACCGCACGCCGCGACGGATTGAGTCCGACGTTTGGCATGACGATATCAGATCCCGCGAGACATGCGGCCGCGACCATGAAGAACGCAGCAGATGAAATGTCAGACGGCACGATCAGGTCGCGAGCGGTTAATCGCGAATCGCCTGAAACTGAAATTCTTGCACCGTTCTCGCCGCGTTCGATCGGTACGTTCACGCCGAACCATTCGAGCATCCGTTCGGTATGATCACGTGTTTGGACAGGTTCGATCACGGTCGTTACGCCGTCGGCGTTGAGGCCAGCGAGCAGGATGCAGGATTTGATTTGGGCCGAGGCGACGGGCGGTTGGTATTCGATGGCGGTCAGCGGGTTTTTGCCGTGGATCGTGAGCGGTGCTTTGCCTTCGTTCGAATGAATGACCGCACCCATCTGGCCGAGCGGAGCGATGACGCGTTTCATCGGACGGCTTTGGAGCGAATCGTCGCCGGTCAGCGTCGATTCGAAATTTTGCCCCGCAAGAATGCCTGAGATCAGTCGCATCGTCGTTCCGCTGTTGCCGCAATCGAGCGGTTCGAACGGCGCGAGTAAACCGGTTTTTCCAACGCCATCAACGATTACGGTGTTACCGTCGCGTTCGATCTTAACGCCGAGGCGGCGGAAACATTCGATCGTCGAGGCACAGTCGGCACTGGTCGCAAAATTCTCAATCCGCGTACGTCCCTCGGCGATCGACGCAAACATCGCCGCGCGGTGCGATATCGATTTATCGCCCGGTAATTTAACATTGCCGTTAACTGAATTGGCCCGGTTAACTTTCATAAAAATATATTAGACCGAATTGGGCAGGTTTGTCTTGACAGGAACTGTCGTAAACCTATAACTTACAAGGCATACCTTGATTTTGCTATGCGTCAAATAGAGTTGCCAAGCCGTATTGAATCGGTCGACGAAGCGGCTATGATGGCCGACGAATACGCCAGGAACTGTGGTTTCGGCGATGAGATCACGTTTGCGGTCGATCTGGCGATTCGCGAATCGGTGGCCAATGCCGTCAAACACGGCAACAAATTTGACGAATCGAAAACAGTCCAACTAACGCTGAATGACAAGCCTGAGGGCTTTGAGATCACGGGTCGGGACTACGGCCGCGGGTTTAGGGTTGAGGACATTCCGGATCCGACGGATCCCGATAACTTATTGAAAACAAACGGCCGTGGCATCCTGTTTATGAAGTCTTTTATGGACGAGGTCGAATGGGAAAACCCGACCGATGGCGGGCTGATGGTAAAAATGTTGAAGAAAAGATAGGAATGTCATTTGCCCTTCGTCATTGGTCCTTCAGCCTGAAATACCACCAGCAAATGACCAATGAGGAATGGCGAATGATAATTGCCCAATTACGCTTTGACTTCACACATTATTAGATTAAAATTTGCTATCGCAATTTATTTTAGGAAACGAGGAGAGAAAAATGTCTGATATTACTATAACTGAACGCCAGGCTGGCGACGTTACGATACTCGATCTGGTCGGTAAAGTGACCATCGGCGAAGGCAGCGTCGCTCTACGCACAACGATCCGTCGCTTGCTCGGCGAAGGCAAAAACAAGATCCTGCTCAACCTGGGCGGCGTTGGATACATCGATTCGAGCGGCATCGGCGAACTCGTTTCGAGCTTTACCGCTGTCAAAAAAGAAGGCGGCATCCTCAAACTCTTGAGCCTGACGCAGAAGATCCAGGATCTGCTCGCGATCACCAAGCTTTTGACCGTTTTCGACACATTCGACGACGAAGCTTCGGCTCTCAGCAGCTATTACTAAAGCTGTCTGTTAAAGATGTGATTGGATAGGGGAATTTATTGGATTCCTCTATCCTTTCTTATTTTGTTTTCCTTTGAATACATCCTTAAGAAGCGGAGATTCATCTTTTTAGTGAGATTCTTGTAGGATAAAGGTAATCATGCGTCGAATATTTTTCTTTTTATTGTTTTCGGTCTTTGCGTTGAGCGTCAGCGGGCAAGCGGTTCCTGCGAGTTTTGATCTTTTGAACTACGGTGTTCGTATCGATCCAGATAAACGCCTGATCGTCGTACTCGCGGCCATTGAGATGGCTACGCAGAAGAATGCCGCCGGTGTTGATGAGAAAATGATCAACACACCGCTGTCTGAGTCCGGCGCACTGTTTCGCGAGCAGATACTGAAGGACAACACCGCGCTCGACCCTGAGCTTCGCCGCAAGATCTCGACCTTTATCGCCCAGTACAAACGCAGCCATCCGAAGGCGACCGACGCCGATGTTATCGCTCCGTTCATCTCGATGGCGTACACGCTGACGCCGGTTCCGGAACTCGGCGATCCCGTAATCACCAACGATCTGCCAGGTCCGCTTCTCGACGTCCTCGATTTCGCACCGCTGGTTCGCGAATTTTATCGCCGTTCGGTCATCGGCTCGAAGCTGGACGATTACATCAAGGAATACAAGGCGGATTCTGATGCCGTGCTTCGCCGCTCGGCACGTGAGATGGTCAGCGAACTGCTCGATTATCTGCACACACGTCCGCGACTGACGTTTACCGAAAAGGTTCTGACGACCACGACGAAAAAAGGAACCAAAAACACGACGCTCCAGCAGGTAGAGACCCGGGAGCATGAGCGAAGGTTTTTCCTCGTTCCCGAAAAACTCGCCGCAAAGGGGACCATCAATTTTCTCAACATCCGAGACGATTATTATGTGATCGTACCGCCTGACACCGATCTGAGTTTTTCGGAAGTGCGGCGTGCGTTTTTGCAGTTTGTCATCGATCCGCTGGTGTTGAATAACGCGAAAGAGATCGCGACCGTTCGCGGATTTGTAAAACCGCTGCTCGACGAAAAGCGAAAGACCGACCCGAGCATCACGCCGGATGTTTTCCTGGCTGTAACGCGTTCGCTGGTTGCGGCTGTGGATGTAAAACAGGCGGAATTTGCACGGCTGAGGATCGCGACCGAACAATCGCGGTCAAAGATCCTCACTCTCAAGAACGATATCGAAAAGAAGAAATTGGCCGACGAACTGAAAGCCTATGAGCAGTCGCTCGCCGACGAATCGCTACAGCATCTATACGAGGACTACGAAAAAGGTTCAGTGCTGTCGTTTTATTTCGCGGAGCAGTTAAAAGGCATCGAAGATTCCGGTTTTGATATCGGAGCTTCGCTCAAGGAAATGCTCGCTGCGTTCGATGCTGCGAAAGAGAGCGGTCGCGTCGTCTCAACTGCCGACGCCCGCAAACGTGCTCTCGCCGCGCGCGAGGAACGCAAGACAAAACCGGATACACGCATGATCGTCGCCGAAAATCCGGTAACGACAAAGCTTCAAGAGATCCAAAAGATCATAAGCGCCAAGGATTACGCGAAGGCGGAAAGCGAACTGAAATCGCTACTCGCCAAAAACCCTACCGAACCGCGTATTCATTACAACATCGGCCGCGTCGCAGGACTTCAGGCGGTGGCGATCGAAGATCCGGAAGCTCAGTCGTTGAAATTACTCGAAGCGAAAAAGGCATATACGGAAGTCCTGAAGAATGCGACGCAGGCGACCGACGCTGCACTTTTGTCGCTCACATTCGTCGCGCTTGGCCGCATCTACGAATTCAACAACGACAAGTCCTACGCGACCAAACTCTACGACGAAGCCATCAAACTCGACGACGTGCGCGGCGGCGGATATAAGGAAGCTCTGGATGCGAAGGCGAGATTGATAAAACCGTAAAGTTCGGAGTCCCGCCATCAGACGGCTGACCCAGCGAGATTCCGCCTAAAGGCGGGACTCCGAACCCAAACTCTGCTAACGTCTTATTAATGTCAGAAAACGACTTTAAAAGCGGCTATGCCGCGCTCATCGGACGGCCGAATGCCGGAAAATCAACGTTGCTCAACCGCTTGGTCGGCGAAAAGATCGCCGCCGTCTCCAACAAACCTCAAACCACGCGTCACAGAATTCTGGGAATTGTCACTCGCGACGACGGCCAGATCGTCTTTGTGGACACGCCGGGCGTGCACAAACCCGGACACCTGCTAAATCGGCGAATGATGTCGACTGTCCATGACGTGATCATGTCGGTCGATGTGCTGGTGCTGATGCGTGACGCGAGCGTTTCCACGGGGAATGGCGATAAATTTGTGCTCGATCTCGTAAAACAATCTGGAAAAACCGCGATCCTCGTGCTGAATAAGGTTGATAAGGTCAAGGAAAAGGGGAATCTTCTTCCGCTGATCGAGAGCTATGCAGCTGAGTATGAATTCGCCGAGATCATTCCGCTGTCTGCTCTGAAGGGCGACGCGATCGAGACCTTGCTTGATCAGATAATCAAACACCTGCCAGTCGGCGATCCGATCTTCAGTGAAGACGAGATGACCGATCAGCCGGTGCGTAGCATCGTGTCTGAAATGGTCCGCGAGAAGATCCTGATCTCGACGGGCGAGGAAATTCCATATGTAACTGCTGTTATCACTGAGGTTTTTGACGAATCCGATGCTGAGATCACCAATATTTATTGTGCGATCTTTGTCGAACGGGCTTCGCAAAAGAAGATCATTATCGGGAAAATGGGAGCGAGGATCAAGGACATCGGGACGAAGGCTCGGATCGATATTGAGAATCTGCTTGGCAAACGTGTGTTTCTAAAACTGTTTGTAAAGGTCGTCGAAGATTGGCGCAATCGGGAACAGACGCTCGATGAGATCGGCGTACATCAGAAGAAATAGAATGGCAAACTGACCTCATCGGAATTTCCGAAATTCGTTTTCGTGTGAAGAAAAAGGCACAAGCCGGCGCGTAAACAAGGGCGAAATCTTCACGTTGCGTGTTTGGCCCTTGCTTACGCACGGCCCTCCGCACCGGATAAATTGATGACAGAAATACTCAAAACATGGTATGCCGTCGATATTATTGCAGAACCGAATGCGGGCGACGCGATCGAATTTGCCCTGAACGAGCTCGACTCGCTCGGCATCGAGATCGACAGCCTACGTAAGAAAAAAGACGAGCCGCAGATGGTTACTGGCTTTTTTGCTGAGTTGCCCGGTGCAGTTGAGATCGCCGAAGCGATCGAGGATTCGCTGCGGATTCACGGCCTCGACAGCAGTGTGATAGAGAGCTTTGAAACCCGCGTGGTCGAGGAGACCGACTGGCTCGCCGAATGGAAAAAGCACTGGAAGCCAACCGAGATCGGCAAATTTATTATCGCGCCGCCTTGGGAAGTGGTCGGAGAAACGGATAAGATCGTCATCCGCATCGAGCCGAACATGGCTTTTGGAACGGGAACCCACGACACGACCAAACTATGCCTCAAAGCGATAGGTGAACGATACGAAGCCGGACATACCGTGCTGGATGTCGGAACAGGAACAGGAATTCTCGCCATCGCGGTCGCCAAACTCGGGGCCAAAACCCTTTTCGCCTGCGATACTGACGAGGATTCCATCAAGATCGCCCGCGAGAACGCTGTTCTAAACGATGTGGCTTGGATCGAATTCGTCGACGGTCCGCTCGAACCAGACGCAGCGATTTACGATTTTGTTTTCGCCAATCTGACAGTCGATGTGATCGTTCCGATACTGGAATTACTGCTCGCAAAAACCGGCTCTCTTTTGCTGTTATCAGGAATTCTTGCCGAACAGCAGCCGATCATCACCGCCGCACTTCAGGAATCTCAAATTTCAAATTTCGAAATTGAAACGTCGGGGGAATGGATCTCAGTGTTGGTTGAGAAGAAGAACGATTTTTAACGCAAAGACGCGAAGATAAGATCAATGGGGACCAAAAAATACCTTAAGGTTTTTTGACAGGAGCAGCGAACGGGATGTCGCCGTCATCGGTGACGGTTATCAGTGGGACGCGTGCTTTTGGCCTGACTCTGGGTGGCGCGGATTTAAGGATCGGCGGGCCTTTGGGAACGGTCAGCGTTCTCGGCGAGAGCGATTCTGTTCGTTTGATCATCGTACCGCCGCGGCCGGCGACCCAGACCTTGCTGCCGCCGCGATAGACGATCGTCTGGAGGACTTTGCTGGTGATGCTTGGCTGGACGGCCCAGGTTTTTCCGCCGTCTTCGGTGACGAGGATCGTTCCGAGTTCGCCGACCGCGATCGCGGCTGCTGGTCCGAACGCCTGCACGGCAAAGAGATTAAATCGCGAAGCCGATTCCTGATCCTGCCAAGTTACGCCACCGTCGGTTGTTCGCAGAGTAATACCGCCTGACCCGACGACAAATCCGTTCTTGTCGTCATAAAAACTCAGCGAATAAAGGTTGTCGCGAACTCCGGTTTTCACCGCCGTCCACGTCACAGCACCGTCCGTGGTGCGAAGGATCGTGCCTTTGTCACCGATAACGACGCCGGTTTGGTCGTCGAAGAATTTCACATCCTCGAGCCACATCTTTGTGCCTGATTCGAATTTCTGCCAATATGCTCCCGCCGTATCGGTTCGCAGGATCGTGCCGGACGAGCCGACGGCGAAGCCGATCTTGTCGGAGACGAAATTGACCGACATCAGGTCCTCTGTAATGCCGGAAATACCTTTGCCCCAGCTTGCGCCGCCGTTGATCGTCCGGAGAACCGTGCCGCTGTCGCCCACGACCCAACCGCGTTGGCCGTCGAAGAAGAACGCGGAATTAAGATTTGAAAGCGTGCTTGAAAAAGTCGGTATCCATTCGCGGCCGGCGTCGTTTGTAAGCCATATTTTCCCCCGCGAACCGACCGCGACGCCGATCTCGTCGTCGAGAAAGACGAGGTCGTTGACGTTCTCACGTCCGCCTTCGCTCAGACGCCGCCAGCTAAAACCGCCGTCGTTTGTGCGGAGGATAAGGCCGTTCTCACCAACCGCCCAACCGGTAAACCGGTCGCCCATGTAGACGGAAACGAGCTTCGGATTGGTTAGAACGTTGAACGGGAGCCACGTTTTGCCGCCGTCACCGGTGACCCAAACCATGCCGTTCGCGTCCGTCATCGAACCGTTCTGGTCGTCAGCGAACGAAAGCGAAAGCAGGTCGGCACGGCTAAAAATATTAACCCTTTCCCAAGTCAATCCGCTGTCCTCGCTGACCGCCACGCAGCCGCCGTAGCCTGACGCGACGATATTTTTTTCGGTAAGGTACGCGGCGTCTGAGACGATCGAGCCGGAGCAAGGATCGGACGCTTTCCACGTTTCGCCGCCGTCGGAAGTTGCGAGCGTTACGCCGCCAAGACCGACGGCGACAGCACGCGATTCGTCGCGGATGTCAATATTTAGCAGATTCTCCGAGGTTCCGGAGGTTTGCGGTTTCCACGTCAGGCCGCCGTCGATGGTTTTTAGGATGCAGCCATAGGTTCCGGTGATCCAGCCGCTTTTGAGGTCGGTTCCGGTGAACTTTATCGATGAGAAATGGTCTTTGACCTCCGTTGTGACACGCCGCCAATCTTTGCCAGCGTTGTCGGTCGTGTATATCGTGCCGCGGGCTCCGACGACGAAGGCGATGTATTTGTCCTTAACAAAAACGGACGAAAACGTCGCATCCGAAAACGGAATATCCTGCCGCACCCATCGAAATCCGCCGTCAATGGTACGCAGAACAGTATTATCCGAACCAACCGCGTAACCGACCTCCTTGTCCGGAGCGAAATGGATCGAATAAAGCGGATTGCCCTGCGGAGAAGGATTTTGCCAAATCCAGCCTTGTCCAGTGCGAACCTGGGCCGTGATTGTGATGCTTGTTAGCAGGATAATCACCGCGGAGACGCAGAGACGCAGAGATAGGAATTTTAACCGCAGATGGACGCAGATGGACGCAGATGAAGATGGTGATATGAAATTTCCATCTATAATCATTTTTTTTGATCTGTGTTTATCTGCGTTCATCTGCGGTTAGTTTTCTTTCTCTGCGTCTCCGCGTCTCTGCGGTTAAATTTCAATCGTCCCCAATTCTACAACCGATTCTTCCAATAAGTCCTCGTCAACATATCCAAGCTCTGCCATTTTGCGCGCCATCGAATCGGCGACTTCCTGCACGCTGTGCCCGCTGTGGCCTTTGACCCATTTCCAGGTTATTTGATGCCGTTTGGCGGCGTTATCGAGCCTTTTCCACCAGTCGTGGTTAGTTTTTCTTTTCCACGTGCCGCCCATCGTCTCGACGACATAGCGGGAATCCGACCAGATCGTCACGCTGCACGGCTCCTTAAGATTTTCGAGCCCTAACGCCGCCGCCGCAACCTCAGCCTGCTGATTTGTTGCCGCGCCGAGATATTCGCCGACCGCTCGCCAATAGCCTTTAAAGCCAAGCACAGCCGCCGCCGCCGCCCGCGGGTTGCCTTTTCCATTGCCCAAGCTCGAGCCGTCGCAGACTATTGTTACTTGTTTCATATCTAATCTAAACGGCTCAATTTGGAGATTGAACTGAACGCCCTCCGCCCTTTCTGAAACAACCAACCTAGTATCAAACCGGAAACGATTGCCACAATCACATTCGCAAATACGCCCGACGCAACAAAGCCTTCACCGCCGATGAACGTTTCCGTTCTATATAAGGTGAATGGAAAGCCAACCGGAAGTCCGCAGTCCATGCACAATCCCCCGCCAGGCAGTTCGTGAGATCTCGAAAGCGAATACAAGTTCAAAAATAATAGGAACAAGAAACCAAGCCCAAACCCCACTGCGAACGGTATCGACCTTTTGAATTTCATTTGCTTGAGTCTCCTTCCATTCTCATCTCATGGTCCATGTACCCTTCGAACGTATCATCATGCGAGATCACGAAGAGCTGATCGAAATGCGTTATGCGGCTGATCTGCTGGGCGAAGTTTTCGCGGCGTTCGGCGTCCATATTGGTCGTTGGCTCGTCGAAGAACGCGATGCGGATGTCGCTAAGTTGTTTTAGCAGAGCGAGCCGCACGGACAATGCTGCGGACATCTGCTCGCCCCCCGAAAGGCTTACGAATGGCCGTTCGAAGCCGTCTTCCTCAAGGATTATCGAATAATCGTCTGCCCATTTTAGCGTGCGGTCGCCATTGCCGGTTATCTCGCGAAACATCTGGTTCGCTTCGAGCGAGACGTGATGGACGTAATTGCGGGCGACACGCGGAGCGGCTTCCTTGAGCGTATCACGAATGAACGCCGTCGCCTCCGCAACTTTTTCAAGCCGTTCTTTTTCGCGAAATTCTTCGGCAAGCGATTTTCGAAGCTCGGCAAATCGCGCGAGTTCGGCTGCGAGCTGAGTTTCACGCCTTTTCGCCGCTTCGAATGTTGCTCTGATCTCAGCGGAACGGCGTTCGACGTTGAGCAATTCGGTTCGCTCCGTCTTGTGACGGTCCGGATCATAATCCGAACCGGCGGCGGCGAGATCGTTTTCTGCGGCTTCAACCAACGCAGACTTTGATGCGAGTTCTGCGGAAGAGCCCTCGAGATCGACCTTTCTTTGCTCCAATGCGTTCGCCTCGGTTTCGTTCGCCAGAAAGACCCGATGAGCCTCGGCGGTCGCGTCGCGTTCAGAGGTCAAACGCGTCCAGTGTGCGTCGAGCTCCTTAAATTCCTCGAGCTGTTCGTCTAGCAGCTTGCGATCACTGGTCAGCCGTTCGAGATTGCTCTCAACATTGCCGAGCCCTTCGCGAATGTCGGTTTCACGCATCAACTCTTTTTCCAGAATGCGAATGCGGGCGGACGGATCGGCGAGACCTTTTAGTCGGGTTTCCGATTCGGCGATCTTCCGTTCGCTGTCGACGAGGTCACGTTGCTGTTGTTCGAGAGCGGCTTTCTTGGCGTTCAGCCCCGCACCTTCGTCGCGAAGTTCCCTGTCTCTCTGCAAATAGCTGTCTCTTGCGCCAAGAGCTTTCTGACCTTCGCGGGCCGCGATCAGTTCGGCGACGACGGTTTTTCGCTCGGTTTCGAGATCTGAAATTTGAGATTTGAGATCAATGAACTGGCTTGAAAGATAGGTTTCGAGCGTTTCGCCATCTTTCAGATTCAAACATCGCTGCGACAGGATCGGGCACAGGCCGTTTCGCACTTCGCTCTGGAATTTTTCGTCACGTTCTAGATTCGCTCTTAGTTTCGCGACAGCGGCGACGAGTTCGCTCTCGCGTTTTTCGAGTCCGGGAAGTGAAGCGGCGGTGATAGAACCTTCTTCGACAGCTTTCAGATCTTGCTGATTCTGCCTATACCTTTCTCGCGTTCGCTCAAGCTGCGAGTTGATGCTACGGACGCGTTCGTCGGCGGTTTTTGCACTCGCGACATCGTTGCGGAGAGCGGCTATCTCTTTTTCGAGCGCTTCCTGCTCGGCGGCTTTTGGGCGAAGAAGGATTATCTCTTCGCGGGCGTCGAGGATGTTTTTCAGATCACGGTCGAGGCGTGCTTTTTCAGCGTTGACGCTGGCGATCGCGGTCGCTGTTTTGTTCAGTTCTGCACGCAACTGATCACGTTTGTTCCGTTCGCGTTCGAGTTCGGTCAGGCGTCCAAGGGTGGCGACATGCCGTTCATGGTCAGGGCGAACGGTAGTGATCTTGTCCGCGGCGATCGTCGCACGTTCGTGGGCGAGGTGTGACTGTTTAAAGACAAGTTCCGCCCGCTCTTTTTCCGAACGGCTGCGGTCGAGAGCAGTTTTCAGGCCGGAAAGGCGGTGTTCTTCTTCGTCGAGAGCTTTGACGCGGGTTTGTCTGGTTTCGAGATCGGCAGACAACTGCTCGATCTCAACACTGAGTTCTGCGGTTTGTTCCGTCGTTCGTTTGTGCTCTTGCTCGACCGCGTCGGACCGCGTCAATTCGCCTTCCGAACGAGCGATGTCCTCCTTAATTCCGCTGATCGAGAGATCCAGATACCGCGTTGTTTCACGAAGCTTTTCGGCTGCCTGGCGATATTCTTCGACCTTTAAGAGTCGGTCGAACGCGACCTTTCGTTCGGTTGAACCTTCAAGAAAGATCGCGGTAAATGTACCCTGCGGAACGCCGATCGCCTGGCGGAAAAGGGATTTGAGATCGGTGCCGGGTTCAAGTCCGAGATGCTGCCACAGGAATCTAAATACTTCCTCTTTCTTATCCGCGATCCGCATTTGCAGGCGTGGATCGATGACGTGATAGCCCGATCCGGAATCGCGATAGACGATATATTCGCGTTCGTCGAGCCCGCTTTCGAAGGTCACGGTGACCGAGCCTTTTTTCGCTCCGCGCCTTACGAAATCTTCCTTTTTATACTCAAGCAGATCGAACAAAACCCAGGCGATCGCCTCGATGATCGTGGTTTTGCCGGCACCGTTCTCGCCGGTTATGGCGGTGGTTCCTCGCTGGAATTCGATTGTCGTGGAGACGTGAGATTTGATGTTCTCAAGCTCGATCTTTGAGATATGCATCGGGCGAATTTCAGATCTGAAATTTCAAATTTGAAAAATAATTTTAGCAAATGCTGAACCCCGCACGAAGTATGGGCTTCTTGTTAGATTAAAATTGATTCCGCCAGTTAAGAGGCGGGCTTGCCCGCTGGATGTGTTACGAGATGCACGACGGGCAAGCCCGTCGCTGAACATGAAAATAAATTTCTCTGTGCGAGCTTCTGCATTTATCGGAAATCAGCGAGAATCTGTTTATGAAAATCGAAGCCGGTGATGTCGTAATCGTTGTTCTGCACAGCCCTCGGGAAAAGCTGCTGGGCGTGTTGAATGAGATCAGCCCGGCTGGGGTCACGATCAGGTCAATAGATTTGAGCTATTTTGACGATTGGTGCAAATCGATCGTGGCGGACGAGGTTTATCTGAATATGAGCGATAATTTTTTCCCGATGTGGCGTTTGGAGAGAATGTCGCGGGATGAGGGCAATGACGATATGCCGTCGATGTCTGAGCAGTTCGAGATGAGAACCAAACGGCGGATCGAGCATCAATAAGGGTCACATCTTCTTGATCGAAATGCTGCCGTTATTTGTTGTCAGCTTGAGGGTTGCTCCGCCGGTGCCGGCTTTGCCGCGGACGGTTTTGATCGGGCCGGGCATTATGTTTTCGGTGGCGATATCGATAGGTATTTCGGACGAAAAATTGCCAAAGCCGTACGTCGCCCACATTTGAAATGAAGATTTGACCGGGATCGTCAGTCTGATCGAGCCTTTCGACGTGTTCATGTCGTAAGAGCCGCCGTTTTGGATCTCGCCTGTATAGGCGACGGAACCCGTCACTGAGCCGACGGTTATCTGGCGAAAGTCCAAAGTCTGGAGTACTATTGCTCCGTTATTGGTTTTGGCCCTGAATGCGTCCCCGATCTCGCTCGGCCCGCCCTCGAAAACGAGAATATTGCCCGTCGTCGTTTCCAGGTTCATCTTTCCCTGCGAGGAATCGACCGTCACATCGCCTCTACCGGCAGACACCATGATACCGCTCGTAACGTTTCTCACAGAAACATCGCCGCCCGTTACAGTTACTTCAACTTTCCTGACGGTGTCGATCGTAGTGTTGATATCGTAACCTCTGATCGAAATGGTCGCATTGATCGGAGCGTCGACCTGGATCTCGCCGCCGGAAATACACTCGCTGTTTGGGCCGTACTTGTTTTTTGATTCCGCGCTCACCAGCTTTATCCAAACCGGTTCGCCCTTATTATTTTTCTGTGTCGTACTAAATGCGAATTTGCTGCCGTCCTCAATAAAGACGCGGACTTCGTTACGATTCCAGCCGTTGATCTTGACTGAGCCTTCGCGGACACAGCCGAGCCAGAGATTGACGTTAGGATCAACCTTAATAGACTTTTCGCCGGTGTCGCGTGACGGCGGTTCGGGTCTTGGATGTGGGGCCGGCGATGACGCTCGACTGGTCGGAGCGGGCAGCGTGCGGGGGGGTGGCGTCGATTTAATATCGGGCTTTTCCGGCGGCTGTGGCGTTGCTTTCTGTGCCGAAACGGCAAATGGTGTGATCGCGAGAACTATCGTTGCGGCCGCACGCAGGATGGGGTTATCAATGAGCTTATTCATCAAATATGGGTTCTAGAGGCCTTACTTAAGGCTCGCAACCAACTCCTCTTTCTGGGCGACCGAATTCAGAAGGTCGATCTTGTTCTGGTATGACGAATAAAGGATCTGCCTGGCCGTTTCATTCTTGGGATTTCGCTTGACCTCGGTTCTCATTTTGGCGATGGTGTCGTTGACGACCGCCATATCGCGTTCGTATGCGATACGTTCCGATGGGCGAAGAACGCCGTCTTTTGTATCTTCAACCGTTTTGCCGAGTGTCGAGATCGTCTTCACGTAGCTTTCCTCGCCGGGCATATAGCCGTTCGATGAGACAGGCGTTCTGTCAGCTTCGGTAACGGCTGGCCGTTTTGTTTCCGGACGATAGATCGCACGATCGGGTCTGTATGCCGTCTTCTCCGGTTCGGTAACCGAAACCGTCGATGGGGCAAGAATCGGATCTGAAGCCTTATCAACTACCGGATCCGGATCCGTCTGTTTCACCAGCGGACGGTTTGTAACGGTCGCAACCGTATTCACATCGGTGCGGGCTTTATTGATCCACAAAACTCCAACGATCCCGAAAACCAGCAGCAAACTCGCCGCCGCGACCATCGACTGGTTCGCGAGCGAAATACGCAAAAATGCCCACGCTTTTTCCCAAATTGGCTGATTTTGCTTCTCGACCTTGATCGAATCGTTGATCTTGTTCCACAGACGCTGCGTCGGAACGAGCGTGTCCATTTCGCGGGCCAGTACGGGAAATACAAAGGCGGATTCTTCTTCAGCTTCGGCGAGCATCGACGCGCAGTTGTCGCAGGTCGCGATGTGAGCAGAGACTCGAGCCGTTTCGTCGTGCGATAGCTCGCTGTCGAGAAACGCCTGAACCATTCCTATGTCTAAACAAACTTCCTTCATATCGTATCCTTCCCGATCTTCCCGTAAAATCGGGTAAATTCCTGTCTCGCCCGAGCGACAAATGTGCCGATGCTCGTTTCGTTCAGTTCAAGGCTGGCGGCGATCTCTTTATAAGAGAGGCCTTGCTGTTTCAATATCAGGCAACTCCTGAGCGGCTCTTTTATCTTGTTCAGAGCCCTGTAAATTTCGTTAACACCGGAATATTCCTCATAGTCCACCTCTATCGACTGCACCGATGTTTCCACTGTTTCTTTGACGTAATTTTCGTCTCTCGTGTTCGCCCTAACGTTGCCGCGAATGGTGTTCTTGGCAACATTTATCGCGACCCTGATGAGCCACGGGCGGAGCATTTCGCTGTCTGTGATGGAATCCTGATGCTTGTAGAGGCGGAGGAAAGTTTCCTGCGTGATGTCCTCGGCGAGAGCCGCGTCCTGCACGACAGACCGAGCGGCGCGAAAGACAGTTCTGTGATGGAGCGCAAACGCCTCCTCAAACTCGATCTTGTCTCTAGCTGCGGCCGTCGCTGTTGTTTCGGACATTATGTCCACAAGAATGTTCGTACTCTCGTTCATTTTCAGCATCAAAAAATGCTCTTCACGACCTAGATACACCGCAAAACACTTACTTATGACAAGAATATTCGCCTAAAACCCAATTATTTTCAATCTTTGAACGGTCTCCGGTGATATTCCACGCGTCCCATTAGCCGTGACGAGGACGAAGTGGCAGTCGTCGGATTCATTGAGGATACGTTGCAGATCGAACTCAGGTTCAACGGAAGTTTCCGACTTGCTCAGTATCGGCTCGGTGAGAGCAAACCGTTTTAGAGATTCGTGAAGGTGCCTGCGGCCGGAACCGATTTCGCCAACAGCCGAGCCTATAACGAGCCGTGTCTCGGCATTCTCCGACGTAAACCTGGCCAGTATCGAAGCGGCGAGACGAGCCCCAGTCTCAAATCTCTCTGAGGCGACAACAGGTTTTCCATTCTGCTCGGCTGATATTTTATCGCGGATCGGCATTTCGTCGACTTCGCCCGAGGGCACGGTCGGGTCGAAAATGATGGTCACGCGTTTTTCATCCTCGGCGGCGAACTCGCGGACGGTCAGTTGGCGGGTTCGGGCGGTTGCTTTCCAGTCGATCCGCCGAAGGTCGTCGTGCGGTTGGTAGCCCCGAAGCGAAAGCAGATCCTGGCCGCTGCCGCGTTTATTCGACATGCGACGACCGAGATCAAGCGGCATACTATCGATCTCGGATGAAACGTCGGATATCTTTGGAAACACGATCAACTCTGCCTCGCGTGCCGGCAAACGGCGGCGATGGCGGAAAAAGCCGAAAGGGAATTTGGTCGAGAGTTCGAAATCCTTGATCGACAGGCGGCCGCGATACGGGAAGATGTGCTCGGTCTTTGCTTCGAGCGATTCGCGGGCGGCGACGTAAACGAAATGATTGAGCGTTCGGCGGACGACGGGAGCCTGGCTGAGGCGATTCGCGATCCACTTGGGAAAGATCGCCTCGATGTGGTCCGCCGCAACCGACCGCTCGCGTTCACGGCCGCGAACCTCGACAACCACGGAAAACGCTGGTATCAGACGCTTGCGGTTATGTATGCTCACGAGGATAGGTGTCGGTTCGCCCGCAAAGATCGTTTCGGGAAAACGCATCGTCACATCGAGCCTTTTCAGGCAAAGACTGCCCGCAAAAAAGCCGACGACCATCGCGGCGAGCAAAAACGCGAGCACCAGAAACAGTAGATTATTCCCGGTATTCCACGCCGAAAATCCAACGATCAGGATCAGGACCAAAACAACCGCACCGCCGGTTGTGAATTCGAACGGCAGATTCATTTGCGACGCTTCGCGCCCCGCATTCCGCGCAAGCGGCGGCACCACGAACACGAGTATCAGCAGAACGAAAACCAGCGAGGCCGAAGCCGCGATCGCCGCCAGCCGAACGTTTTCCTGTTGATGGGCGTAGAGCGTCAACCCCGATAGCCCCAGCCCGCCGAAGACCACGACAATGCCGAGAATTGCGTTACGCAGATCGCGGAGGCTGAAGAGTTCGGTGATTGACTTGATTTTCATGCTAAATCAAGTAGCTATTCGGTTTCGATTGCCCGCCGTAATGTTTGGTTGATTTGTTTTTGGTAGAATTCCGAATCTTCAGATTCAGCTTTTTTCTTGAAATGATTAACAATGTCCGCGTCCAACAAAATCGCGACCTTGTCTCTTAATATATGTTGAGCGGGTCTGAAACGTTTTACAGTTCCGGCTGGCGGTATTTCGTTTTCCGGCACCCCGTCCGCACGCATTTCCGCGACATGTGCCGAAGTCACCGTTACCTCAATAATTTTTTCATCTGTCGTGCTCATTTCTATTTTCATTGTACGCGTCTCGTTCAAAAGGTCTAGCCTTTTCCGCGCTGATTATTCGGATTTTTGCTCTTACGGTATAAACGACCCTTAGTAGTTGCGATCCCGCGAGGCCAACAATAATGAATCGCTTTTCGTCCTCGTTCGAATATGCATCATCAATGTCTTCGATGGCCCAATCATCAAAGAAAGCCAAACACGCGGAATCAAAACTCACTCCATGTTTTTGAATATTCCCGGCAGCTTTATTCTCGTCCCATTCAAAATCCATTGCACGATTTTACAGGCAAATCGCTTAAATCGGAACGCTTACTTTCTGCAAGATCTCCTGAAGTATCGCTTCTGCTTCACGCGTACGACTGCGGACTGTGTTGATACGTGAATTTATGATCACGCGGTGAGCGAAGCAGGGGACTACGAGCCTTTTGATGTCGTCGGCGATACAGTAATCGCGGCCTTCGATGACGGCGAGAGCCTGTGCAGAGCGGAACAGGGCGAGCGTGCCGCGCGGGCTGACGCCGAGTTCCAGCGATTCGGCCGTTCGCGTGTGATCGACGATCTGAAGCAGATAATCGACCAATACATCGTCAAACCTGACACGAGAGACAAGATCCTGTAGTTTCACGAGATCGTCTCGCGACATGACCGATTCGATCACGTCGAGCGGATCGCGGCCTTCGCGGTCGCGGAGTAGTTGACGTTCGTCGGCGATGCTCGGGTAACCGATGTGCAGCCGCAGCATAAACCGGTCAAGCTGCGATTCCGGCAGAGGATAAGTTCCGTGATGTTCGGACGGATTCTGCGTAGCAATGACAATAAACGGAGCGGGTAGCCGCCGCGTGAATCCTTCGACAGTCACCTGTTCCTCGGCCATAGCCTCAAGCAAAGCCGACTGAGTTTTCGGCGTCGCCCGGTTAATTTCGTCGGCGAGCACAATGTTTGAAAAGATCGGCCCGGGCTTCCAGTCAAATTCACCGCTCCGCTGATTGAACATCGAAAGCCCAATGACGTCCGACGGCAGCAGATCTGACGTGAACTGAATTCGCTGAAATGAAAGCTCGAGCGCACGGGCGAGCGAATTGGCGAGCGTTGTTTTTCCGATTCCC
This sequence comes from Pyrinomonadaceae bacterium, assembly GCA_040080065.1. GTDB lineage: Bacteria > Acidobacteriota > Blastocatellia > Pyrinomonadales > Pyrinomonadaceae > OLB17. Next base: position 46,330 of record JBEBJB010000022.1, on the reverse strand, counting down.
GGAACGTCCTCGATCAGCAGATGGCCCCTGCCGAGCAGGGCGATCAACGCAAATTTGACGGTCTCGGATTTACCGCGAATGACCTCCTCGATCGTCGCCTGCAGCTCCGCGACTTTCGCCGCCGGATCGAAATTGAGCGCGATGCCCTCACCCGCTTGTGCTGTTTCTGTTACGATCCAATCTCTCATTTATTACGCGAGGCAAAAGCCTACAGATCATTCTACCCGATTAGAAACCACCGCTGCACCAAAAAGTTGCAAAATGACTGGAGGGTGAGCATCCTGCTCGCCAATCGCCGAAATTGCAAAAGCCCGCGCGTAAGCAAGGGCGATACATCCAACTTGCGTGAATCGCCCTTGCTTACGCGCGGGCTTTTGCACGGGTGATTGAAATTCACACCAAAACGAATTAAACTTTTGAAACTAAAGGCAAACGTTTTCGTGTTGAAAGCGGTGAGGAAATAAAAGCAGTCTATGAAAAATCTAAGAGTCCGTTACAGAGATCAACGCGGTTTTAACCTTATCGAGCTCATGATCGTTATCGCGATCATCGGCCTGCTCATCGGCGTCGGCAGCATCGCCTGGCAAGCCGTCATCCGGTCTGGAAATGAGACCACAGCGGCGCAGATGGTAGAGAATATTCGCAAGTTTCAGGCTCAGTACGCATCGCGAAATAAAGGCAATTTTGCCACTTTTGACGAACTGATCGCCAAGGTCAGCCTCGACGAAAAATTCAAAGGCGAGAACCCGGTCGTCAATGGCTATGTGTTCAAATTGACGGTTGTTCCCTCGTCCGCGAGCGTCCCTGCATCGTATTCGATCACGGCCGATCCGCAAGTCGCTGAGGGTATCTCGGCAACCGGAACACGCCATTTTTATGTCGATTCAAGCCTCAGCAGCATAAAGGGAACCGACGAAAACCGCCCTGCAAAGGCTGACGACCCAAGCATTTAGCGGGAAAACGCCGTCTTAGCTCAGTGGTAGAGCACTCGCTTCACACGCGATAGGTCACAAGTTCAAATCTTGTAGACGGCACCATTTTTTGGGGAAGGGAAGAAGCTGTCCGAATAGAGTTTTCGTTCTTAAGCTGCGGAGCAGCGGAATAATTGTAGCCCCAGGTGGAGCAGAGCGGAACCTGGGGAAACGCCCGCCAATTATTTGCGAGCCTGTGAAACAGGCGAAAGGCCTGGTGCGGATTGATGATTTCGCGTGTTTCACAGGCTCCGATCAAAAACCGCATCTTCTGCACGTTCCGTAAGCTCCACGTGTAGTGAATATTTTCTGCCCGCTCCGCAGGCTAAGAATCACAAATATTCCAAACTGACCCACTACCCGATATTGCATTCTCTCTCCACAGAATGTTATGCAATATAGGCTGTTATAATTTCGGAAATCTACATAAATAAAAGGAACGTTTAGTGCGTATGAAAAAGTTACTTACGATATGTTTTTGTCTCGGGTTTATCGGGGCGATCCAGATCTCGGCGGCGGCTCAGACCAAATTCAAATTACTCGCGACCAACAAGACCTCGACGATGGAAAAGGAGCTGAATCAGGCGGCGGAGGTCGGCTTCCGGTTTGAGGGTTTTAACGGCGGCGAAACGATGTTCGGCGGTAAAGAGACGGTCGCGATCCTGTCGTCTACCGGCGATGCAAAAGCTAAGTATAAATACAAGCTGCTCGCGACCAACAAAACGTCGACGATGCAGAAGGAACTACAGGAATACGGCAACCAGGGCTTTGAATATAAGGGGCAAGCCGTATTCGAAACGACCTTCGGCGGTAAGGAAGTCGTAACGATCCTCGAAAAAGATCTCTCGGTCACCGAAAACCCTAAATACGAATACGTTCTTTTTGCCACCAACAAAACGTCGACCATGGAAAAGGAACTGAACACGATCACCGACCCGACCCAACAATTCGTCGGAGTGACGGTCGCCGAAACGGCATTTGGCGGGAAAGAGGTTGTTGTGATCACGAGGAAGAGAGTGAAATAGGAGGCCGGGCCTCCTTTAGGAAGCTACCGCAAGGAAAAAGCGGCTTGCCGCTCTATTTGCGGGCAAGCTTTGCTTGTCCTTTTAGCTAAGAATGATTTGCGGCTATGCCGCCGCCGAAACTCCAGGCTTTCGGCGGCGGCATAGCCGCATCGACCTATTCCGTTCTTAGGCGAAGCAAAGCTTCGCCGCAAATAGAGCGGCAAGCCGCCATATTCATCGCAGCGTATCAAGTCGATTTTCGATCGATGCTCTTTTTTGTTTTGTGATTGCCTGATAGGATTGTGTGGTAAATCTGAACAACAAAGGAGATTTTGTGTCGTGCAACGAAAATTTTCAATTCTCGCGATATTGGTGTGTGCAATGGCTACGAGTATTCTCTCGCAGGTGCCCGCCGATCTGAAAACAAAGGCCGAAGCGACGAATTATGAGGAGACGAGCACCTATGCCGACGTACAAGCGTTTGTTGCGGAGCTCCAGAAGCGAAGCAAACTCGTGAGCGTTTCCGATTTTGGGACGTCGGTCGAGGGGCGAAAGCTGCCGTTGATGGTGCTTTCCGATCCGCCGGTTGCGACCGTTGCTCAGGCAAAGGCAGCGGGAAAACCGATCATTTTTATTTTCGGGAATATTCACGCGGGTGAGGTCGAAGGTAAAGAGGCGGTTCAGGCGATCGCCCGGCGGCTCTTGTTCGGCGATCTGAAACCGATGCTTTCGAAGCTCACGATCCTGCTCGCTCCGATCTATAACGCTGACGGCAACGAGAAATTCAGCCTCAACAACCGCACTGCCCAGTACGGCCCGGTCGCGGGTGTCGGCGTACGTGAGAACTCGCAGAAATTTGACCTGAACCGCGATTATATAAAACTCGAATCGCCTGAGGCCCAGTCGCTGGTCGCACTTTATACGGCATGGGATCCGGTCCTGAGCGTCGATCTGCACACGACGAACGGTTCGTATCACGCATATCATCTGACTTATTCGCAGCCGCTCAATCCGAACACCGACCAGCGAATTCTCGACTATCAACGCGACAGAATGATGCCGGCGATCGGGGCGGCAATGCTGAAAGATCATAAGTTCCGCAGCTATTACTACGGCAATTTCAAGGGCTTTTCGAACAAGCCGAAGGAAGGCGAAAAGGCTGTTTGGGAAGCCTTTACGCACCAGCCGCGTATCGGGCAGAACTATGCGGGGCTTCGCAATCGATTCACGATCCTGTCGGAAGCTTACAGCTATCTGCCATTCAAACGCCGCGTTGAGGTGACCGAGAGCTTTGTCGAAGAGATCCTGAAATTCAGCGTTACAAATGGCGCCGCGATGACGAAGATGGCAAAGGCGATTGACGAAGACACGGTCAAGAAGATGAAGGGCAACGATCCGGGCGAAATGGGTGTTGCGTTTCAGCCAAAGGCCCTGCCAAAACAGGTCGAGATCCTCGTCGGCGATGTCGAAAAGATCAAGAATCCGCGTAACGGCAAAGACATGACGGCGATGATCGAGGACAAAGTCACGCCGATGCTGATGGACGATATCGGCATATTCACCGCCACCCGCAGCGTCAAAGTGCCGAAAGCCTATGTTTTTGCGTATGACAAAGCCATCATCGAAAAACTGCTCCAGCACGGAATAAAGATCGAAGAATTGACGAGTGAGACGAGCCTCGATGCCGAGACATTCACGGTCGAAACGATGACCAAAGCCGCACGTCCATTCCAGGGCCATCTGGAAGCTAAGATCACTGGAAAATACAGTTCGGCAAAAACAGCATTTCCGGCCGGAACTGTGTTGGTAAGAACCGCGCAGCCGCTCGGCCGGTTGGCCTTTTACCTGCTCGAACCCGAAAGCGAAGACGGATTGACGACGTGGAATTTCTTCGATTCATCCTTGGGAGCAGGGAAAACTCATCCGGTGATGAAGGTAATGCAGATGGGAAATGTCGCGACAAGGGCGAGTGCAAACTAGTCACAACCGCCGCGCATTTGCGAAGACGATTGGTAGAGGTCTGAACCTTTGACCTATCGCCCGAATACCTCTACCAATCGAGCTCTTTTCGAGCGACGGACCAGCCGAAACCTTCGACCAAAACGCCCTGTTCGACAATATTCTGTCGATAAACAGGGCGTTTTTCTAAAAGTGTGAAACGTTTCACATTTAAAATCACAAAAACATGCTGTTGCAAAAAATTCTCCCCCAAAAACGAGGCCGCGGGTCACCGCAACAACGTCTTTAGGAAATTCGGAGTGCCGGTCAATTTGCTCCCGATTCCTTCCACGCCTTCTCCGCTTTCTCCAGAGCCGCCCACAGATCGCGAGTCGCCGCGACCGCCTGCGCGCTCGGAGCGACATCGGCGTCCTGCAACAGATCGAGGAGTGAGGTCAGCGACCCGGCGATCCGGCCGAGCGGCATTTCGGCGACCGGAGCGACTGTTCCCGGCGTTGGAGGATTGCCGTTGAGCAGAGTTTTCAACTTTGCCAGAGCACCGTCATTGGTTTTGCTTTTCTCGAGTTCCGCGATCTTCTTTCTGACAGTATCTGCCAGACTGCGTGAGCGGCTGATGCGCTCATAAGTACCGATCGAGAGGTCGAATTGCTGCTTCAACGCCGCCGCCGAGGTCGTCACACGCGGGTCGATGCGGACGTTGAGTTTTTGGGTGTAGGATTTGCCGTCGACCGTCAGTTTGACACTGTAAACGCCGGGCAAAACAGCCGGACCCTGCGGGCCGAACGGCGTGTCCTTATAGATCGCCGAGATCGGCAGGTCGTAGTTGTCGGCGGGCGGCTCGGGATAAAGCAGGTCCCACGTGAACCGCTGCATTCCGGCCTCGTTCCTGAGCGGCTGGAACGGACGGATCCAATACGGCGGCGGATTGATGCGTTTTAGATCGACGGCGAGCGGTTTGTCGTCGCTAGCAAAACGGCGGACAAGTTTGCCTGCGGCGTCCGTGATCTCCAGCGTTACGGGCGTTTTCGACGGCTGTTTCAAATAGTAATTGATGATCGCTCCGTCGGGCGGATTTTGGCCCGCCGGCTCTTCGGGTGGAATCGGCGTGTCGGTGTGCAAGCTTCGTTTTATGCGGGTCGCGAGCTGCGGTGTGAAAAGGACCGCGCTCTCGGCCTTTGTGCCCGCATTTAGCTGACGCAGCGGCGTTATGTCGTCGAGGATCCAGAACGAACGGCCATGCGTTCCGACCACGACGTCATCGTCCTTGACGACCAGATCGCGGATCGAAGTCGCCGGCATGTTGAGCCGCAGCGGCTGCCAGTTTTCCCCGTTGTCGGTCGAGAAATAGACCGCCTGCTCGGTGCCGCAATACAGTAGCCCTTTGCGGACAGGGTCTTCGCGAACCGCATTCACGATACCTCCATTCGGCAGGCCTTTGACGATCTCTTTCCACGTTTTGCCGCCATCATGCGTGCGGAAAATGTGCGGCCGCAGGTCGTCAAGGCGGAAGGTGTTGATCGCTGCGTAGGCCGTGTTTGCGTCAAATCTTCCGGCGTCGATGAGCGAGACCTTTGCCCAGGATTTGAGTTCGGGCGGCGTTACGTTCGTCCAGTTTTTGCCGCCGTCGTGGGTTACGTGGATCAGTCCGTCGTCGGTTCCGGCCCAGATCGTACCGAGGTCTTTATATGAAGGAGCGACCGTGTAAACAACGCCCCGACGGGGCATCGTTTCCATTTCCTTGGCCTTGTAAATGCCAACGTTGTCGGGCACGTCCCACTTTTCGCGCGAAAGGTCAGGGCTGATCACATCCCAGCTTTGGCCGCCAGTCGTGGTCTTGAAGATCACGTTCCCGGCGTAGAAAAGGCTCTTTTTATCGACCAACGAAAACACGACTGGAGCGGTTCGCAAAAAGCGGTATTTGCCGGTGCGAACGGCCTCGGGAGCGACATTCTGAACGTGACGAGTTCGCCGGTCGAATCGCGTAAGTTTGCCGCCGTAAACGATGTCCGGATCGAGCGGATCGGGTGCAACGTAGCCATATTCCTCGACGCCGACAGTTTCCCAGTCCCAGGCGTGGATCGCTCCCGTTCTGCCACGGGAGCTAACGCACGCCGAGCCGCTTTCCTGCTGTCCACTACAAACCCGATACGGGAAGGCATTGTCGGCGATGACGTGATAGAACTGAGCGGTCGGCTGGTTGTACCAGCTAGACCAGCTTTCGCCGCCGTTCACCGTGATCGTTGCACCCTGATCGGTCGCAAACAGCATCACGTCGGGATGCTCGGGATTGATCCAGATGCGGTGATAATCGTCGCCGCCAGGAGCACCTTTAAAGCCCTCGAACGTTTTGCCGCCGTCGGTTGATTTGAACGAAGCAACATTCGCGACGAAAACCGTATTCGGATCTTTCGGGTGCACACGCAACTCAGCAAAATCGCTGCCGCGGCCCCACAAACGCGGATCGCCATTCATGCGTGTCCAGCTTTCTCCGGCGTCCTTCGACGAATAAATGCCCGCGACAGCGGCCTGAGCATCGACCGTCGCATACAAAATATTTGTGTTCGATCGCGAGATCGTAAAACCGATGCGGCCGAGGCCCTGCTCGATCGTGGGCAAGCCTTTTGTTAGCTTGTTCCAGGTATTGCCGCCGTCGGTAGATTTAAAAAGGCCGCTTTCCTTGCCCTGCCACGCACCGTTTTCCCACGGCCCCTGGCGTCCGGCCCAGAGGTCGGCGTAGATCACATTGGAATTCTCCGGGTCGAATTCGACCTGCATCGCCCCGGTGTTTTCGTCCTTGTAGAGCACCCGCTCAAAGGTCCGGCCGCCGTTTGTCGAGCGGTAAATACCGCGTTCCTCATTCGGGCCGTACGGATGGCCGAGGACGGCGACGAAGAGGCGATTCTCATCCTTAGGGTCGACCGCGACGCTAGCGATCTGCTGGCCATCGCGAAGTCCGAGATGTGTCCACGTTTTGCCGCCGTCGCTTGAGCGGTACATTCCGTCGCCGGTCGCGAGATCGGGCCGCTGTAGGCCTTCACCGCTGCCGACGTAGATGACACTGGGATTCGACGGGGCGATCGCAATATCACCGATCGAGCCGGTCGGCTGATCGTCAAAGATCGGTTTCCACGTACGTCCGGCATCGGTTGTTTTCCACACGCCGCCGTTATTTACGCCGATGAAAAAGACGTTCGGCTGTGACGGGATGCCGACAGCTCCAACCGTTCGCCCGGCGCGGAACGGCCCGATCATTCGCCACTTCATGCTCTGATAGAGCGAAGAATCAACCGCCTGAGCGGATAAAAAGGAAGGAACTGTGAGCAATACTAGAAACGTAACTACCGCCACGCTGCGGCGAATCGAAACGGCCGATTTTGACATTTTTGATCTCCTGAAAAGAATTACTCAGAAGATTAGCAGATATTTGGGAGATTGGTTATTTCAGAGGCCGCAGTTACAAAAAAAGCTGCCTGATCGTATGTTCGATCAGGCAGCTTTCTGTTTTGCTAATGTTTGTTTTAGGCGGTTTCGCCTGCTTCGTTTTTCCAGATCGCAACCGATCCGTTCGGCTTCTTCGGCTTATCGCTTTCCTTAGGCGGCGGATTCTTGGGCTGCGGAGTGACCACCGGTGGCTGTGGTTTCGGTGGCGGCGGCTTTGGCGTTTCCTTTTGGGCAAATGCCGCAAAGGACAGGCCGACGACCATTGCAAACGTAAATAAAATTTTCTGTATAACTCTCATGGCTTTTTCTTTTTCCTCTTTCGTAAAATTACGCTTCCGGGGAAAGAGGGAAAGTGCGTCCGTCTATTTGTAAGGCAATCCCGGTGCCATAGACGCTCTTATGACGCATATGCAGGGCATTTGGTTGGTATTATTGTTTTTTGCGTTGATCGCCATTTACAAAACTTTACGTTTTCCGTTATTTTCATACGAAAACGTGAATTCGGCAACGGCAGGCGCTAATATTTTAGCTTATTAGTGAGACAATTGGTTATGGAAATTCCGGCAAATTCTCAAGACCGAATGCGGACAATTCTTTTGCTCGTTGCGACGATCGGTACGATCATTTTTAACGGGCTGGCGGCAATGGGCCGCGTCAATGGCGTTACGCCCGAGGTAATTTACGGTAAATACCCAACTGTCTTAACGCCCGCCGGATATGCGTTCACGATCTGGTCGCTCATTTATCTTGGCTTGCTCGCCTTCTCTATTTACCAAATGCTGCCGCGAAATCTCGTGAGGTTTCGCAGCGTCAGGTCGCTGTATGTGATCAGCTGTGTGCTGAATTGTTCATGGATCTATTTCTGGCATCGTGAGCAAATCGGCGTTTGTTTTGGGCTCATCTTTGCGCTTTTAGTCACGCTGATAGTGATCCTAGTACAGTTTGCTAGGTCGGCGGATGCGAGCGGGACGATCTTTACGAAAGGTGTTTTTGGTTTGTATTCAGGTTGGGTGACAGCCGCTATGCTCGTCAATTTTGCCGTGATGCTCAAATATTACGGCGTCGAACTTTCGCCGACGGTCTCGAGTCTACTCGGAGCCGCAGCATTAATGCTCGCGGTAGCGATGGCCGTGTTTATGCGATTTCAGTTGAGGAACTATCTTTATGCGTTTGCCGTAGCCTGGGCGGCCACGGCTATAGCGGTCAAGCAAAGCGGGAATACCGTAATTGTCATAGCGGCATCGATCTGCGTGATCGTATGCCTCGTACTCGCGGCTAGTTTTGTAATGAATCAGAAAAGTACAACTACATGAACGACGGCAAGATCTGCGTTTCGGTGTGTGCCAAAACGGCAGAAGAGATGATCGCGAAGATCAGATCTGCGGAGCAATTTGCGGACGTGGTCGAGGTGCGTTTTGATTGCCTCGACGCGGATCAACTCGATATTTTTAGATCTCAAATTTCGGATTTGAGATTTGAGAAGCCTATCCTCGCGACCTTTCGTTCGCCGGAGCAAGGTGGGAACGGAGCGGCTACGCCGGAGGAGCGGATCGCGTTTTGGAACGTGAACGTCCAGAAATTTTGGGCGAGGGATCTCGAAGAGGATATTTCAGAACGTGTCAATGGCGGCAAGGTGCGGATCGCTTCGCATCACGATTTTTCCGGCGTGCCTGATGACCTGGTTGATATTTTTGAGCGGCTCGCTGGGTCAGGTTGCGATGTTGTCAAAATAGCCGTGACGGCAGACGATATCACCGACACAATCGGCATCTGGAAGTTGATGGAGCGTGCTTCTGCTACCGGCAGGCAGATGATACCGATAGCAATGGGGGAAGTAGGAAAATGGACACGCATTCTTGGGCCCGCTCACGGAGCATTTTTGACTTATGCCTCGCTTGATGCCGGCGGCGAAACGGCTCCGGGTCAAGTGAACGCACGGAAATTGGCAGATCTATACCGTGTTAAGCAGCTCGACCGTGAGACCAAGGTTTACGGCATTCTCGGTGATCCTGTTTCACAGTCGCTTTCGACTTACTTACATAATCCGGCATTCGTTTCGGAGCGAATTAACGCGGTATTTATTCCGTTTCTAGCAAAAGATATCGACGAATTCATTCGACGAATGGTGCGGCCGGAAACACGTGAAGTCGAATTGAATTTTGGTGGGTTTGCGGTCACCATGCCTCATAAGCAGTCGATAATGAAACACCTTGACGCTATCGAGCCGACCGCGGAGATAATCGGAGCCGTAAATACCGTCAACATTGACGGAAACGGAAAATTGACCGGTTATAACACCGATGCCTACGGATTTATCACGCCGCTCAGAGCAGAATATGGTGACCTGAAAGGAGCGAGAGTTGCCGTTTTAGGCGGCGGCGGAGCAGCGAGGGCTTGTATTTACTCTCTAAGACTAGAAGGTGCAGAAGTCGAGCTTTTTGTCCGCGAAATCGAAAAAGCCCGAGCGTTGGCGAATGAATTTAATGTTCCATTATCTCGAATATCAGACCTCAGATCTAAAATTTCTAAACAAGAAAACGAAGGTCAAGGACCCGATGCCCAGGATCATCAATTCGACATCCTCGTCGATACAACCCCAACAGGAATGCTAGGAGCTTACGAGAACGAAAGTTTGTTGACAGCGGACGACCTAAAAGATGTAAAATTCGTTTACGATCTTGTGACCAAAACGAACGATACACCGATCATCCGCGAGGCTAAGAAAGCCGGAGTTCCGGCGATCGGCGGAGTGGAAATGCTGGTCGCACAGGGCGTTCGGCAATTCGAGATTTGGACCGGAAGACCAGCCCCGGTCGAACTGATGAGAGCGTCAGTCCTCGCGAGATTTGGCGAGCTAAACATATGAATGTCGAAGCACTCAATTGTCCAAATTGCGGCGCTGGAGTGGCGAGCGACCGGACGCAGTGTGAGTTTTGCAAGACGCGGCTCAAGACAATTGGCTGCCCGTCTTGCTTTGGCCTGATGTTTCTGGGCAGTAAATTTTGCGGGCATTGCGGTGCGGTCGCGGCTCCGATCGAGGTCGGATTTGACGAGGCGGTTGGTGACTGTCCGCGTTGCCGCCGGGATCTCGAACCGCTTAAAATCGGCGATACAAATCTTCGCGGGTGTACGAAATGCGATGGTTTATGGCTCGACGCGACGACCTTTGAAGGCATTTGTGCGGATCGTGAACGTCAGTCAGCGGTTCTCGGGTTTCTAAGCGAAAGGAGAACTATCAGCCAGCCGCTGACAAAAGTGAATTACGTACCCTGCCCCGATTGCGGTACGCTGATGAACCGCAACAATTTTGCCAAAGCGTCAGGCGTTATTGTGGATATCTGCAAAAAGCATGGTGTTTGGTTCGATGCGGACGAATTACCGGCGATCATCGAATTCGTCCAAAAAGGCGGAATGGAGATCGCGCGCCAGCGTGAACGGAACGAGATCGAGCAGGAACGTGACAAACTCCGCGACCAACAGCGGCAACTTGCGATGCAGGCAAATCGAACGGGCCTTAGCAGCTTTATCGAAGATCCGGCCAACTCTGGAACCAGAATATTCGTCAGAGGGTTGTTCGATCTTTAGCAACCGTCTCAAGCCATGGTTAGGAGCAGATAGTGACGATCGTCTTTAGGTTACGGCGAAAACTGGGATGAATGGGTGTCTTCGAGAAGGATCAGGAACTGAATTTCAGCGATCTGCCGTGATGAACGAACGTTATAGCCGACAAATTTTATTTCGCGAAATAGGCAAAGCCGGACAGGAACGGCTTTTGAATTCGCGCGTCTTGCTGGTCGGCTGCGGTGCTCTCGGAGCTGCTCACGCGGAGATGCTGGCTCGGGCCGGAATTGGTAAATTGCGGATCGTTGACCGGGATTATGTCGAATTCACTAATCTTCAACGGCAGACATTGTTCATAGAAAGCGATGCCCTCGAGCGTCTTCCTAAAGCCGTCGCCGCGAAAAACCGCATAGCTGAGATCAATTCCGGGATCGACGTTGAGGCGATAATTGCCGACATTAATTATTCGAATATCGAGTCGCTGCTCAACGGCTGCGATTTGGTGATCGATGGGACCGATAATTTTCAAGTCAGATATCTCCTCAACGATGCATGTGTTAAAAATGGCGTGACGTGGATATACGGTGCCGCCGTTTCAAGCTACGGCACGACGATGACGATCATTCCGGGGGAAACGCCGTGTTTGCGTTGTATTTTTGACGAAATGCCGGACGCAGGTTCGTCGCCGACTTGTGACACAGCGGGCGTGATAATGCCGATCATCGCGACGGTTTCGGCTACGCAGGTTGCCGAGGCCCTGAAGATCTTGATCGGCGATCTGGATTCTTTGCACGGCTCGCTAATGCAGTTCGACGTGTGGGCGAACGACCGACAGCGGATAAAGCTCGGCGAGCCCGATCCGGATTGCAAGACGTGCGGACGGCGAATATTTGAGTTTCTCGATGCTGAAACACAGGAATTTTCAGCGGTTCTCTGCGGCCGTGGGGCGGTTCAAATAGCTCCTCCGAAACACGCCGAAATAGACTTGGTTCAACTTGCCGGAAAATTGGCGAATATTACCGAGATTCATCAAAATAAATATCTCGTAAGGTTCAAGTCTGGTGAGAATGAAATAACCGTATTCGCTGATGGTCGAGCTATCGTCAAGGGAACGGACGATATTTCCGTCGCTCGCTCGCTTTATTCCCGGTATATCGGCACATAGAAAAAGAATGGAGCCGGTTAATTTTTTTCAAGCCAGATAATGTCGGCTAGATCTTTTGGCCTGTTCATCGCGCGTTTGTTAATGAGAAGCGATGGCGTAACCGCCGACCACCATATACTCAACTTTCTCTTCTGAAAACGCGGATAATATGTCTATGAAGTCCCGGTTGAGCAACACGTTTCTCCTTGAATTCGTAGAGGCTGCGCGAAAGTTCCCATGTCATTTCCATCCGCTCAAGCGGCGTGGTCGAGTCGCGAAGATCACCTGCATCATCACTCTCATCCAGCGTTGTAAGCCGCGTAACCATTTGGCTTCTGTCAACAACTTTCATAACCAAATTATATCATTGATGAAGGCTACATTGTAAGATTATCGTGATCGTGAAGGGAAACCGACGAGACATCGGCCACACCGTCGCTGGATTCCCGATTTATCGTCACGTAGATTGTGGTAAAATTTGCATATGAACACCGAATTAGTATTGCCGCTTGAAAGAATGACCGTGGCCGAAAAAATGGACGTCATTGACCGCATAATGGATGATCTCTCACATAGTTCTGCTGAGGTTCCTGCTATAGAATGGCACGGCGATATGCTTAGACAGCGGGCCGAGAATCTCAAGAATGGAACTGACCGGTTCATTTCGCTCGACGAAGCCGAAAAGAGAATTCGTGAAAAAACTGGGCGAAAATGATCATCGTCATCACAGAATCTGCCTCCGACGATATTGCTGAGGGTTATCTCTTCTACGAAAAGCAATATTTAGGTTTAGGCGAATATTTTGAGACTTCGATTATGGCTGATATCCGTTCCCTCGTGGTCTATGCAGGTGTCCATGAGATACATTTCGATAGCTACTACCGAAGGATCGCTAACAGATTCCCGTACGCGATCTACTACACCGTAGAAAACGATACTGTTCGAATCCATGCTGTTGCTGACACGCGTCGCAATCCGGCTTGGATTCGGAAGAGACTGACTCAGAATTAGCAACTAGACTTCTGACGCCTTACAGATCGGGGCGACGTTATGACTAGTAAACCAAAAGTAGTGATTATCGGCGGCGGATTCGGCGGGCTTTGGGCGGCGAAGGCTTTGGCGAATAAGCCGGTTCAGGTGACGCTGGTCGACCGAAAGAATCATCATGTTTTCCAGCCGCTGCTGTATCAGGTTGCGACTGCGGTACTGAGTCCGGGCGAGATCGCGCAGCCGATTCGGCGGATATTGCATTGGGCGGGGAATGTCGAGGTCATTCTGGGCGAGGTCGTTGGATTTGATAAGGAAAATAACAAGGTCACGCTGCTCGACGGAGCCGAGATCGAATATGACTATCTGATCGTCGCAGCGGGAGCCAGGCACTCGTATTTCGGCCATGACGAATGGGAAACAGCGGCTCCCGGATTGAAGACACTCGAAGATGCCGTCGAGATACGACGCCGCGTGCTGCTTGCCTTCGAACTTGCCGAAAGTCAGGCATATCTGACGGGTGTTCAAAAACAGCTCAATTTTGTGGTTGTTGGCGGCGGGCCGACGGGTGTTGAGCTAGCCGGTGCGATTGCCGATATCGCGAGAAAAACTCTCGCAAAGGATTTCAAAGCCATTGACACTCGCGATGCCCACGTCATGCTCTATGAGGGCTCGGACAAGATACTGGGTTCGTTTGGCAAAGATCTGTCTGAAAGTGCAAAATCACAGCTCGAATCGCTCGGTGTCGAGGTCCATCTCAACAGCTTTGTGACCGAGATCGATGCCGGCAGAGTGAAGGTCGGTGAAAGCTGGATCGATTGCGACGTTGTGCTTTGGGCGACGGGCGTTGCCGCTTCGCCGTTAGGCAAGGCCCTTGGTGTTGAGATCGATAAGGCCGGACGTGTTTTTGTTGAGAAAGACCTTTCGTTAAAAGGGTTTCCGAATCTTTTTGTGATCGGCGATATGGCATCGCTTTTACAGGAGAATGGCGAACCTGTTCCCGGCGTCAGCCCGGCGGCGATGCAGATGGGCGATAGGGCGGCGGCCAATATTCTGCGGGATCTCAGGGGAAAACCGCGTGAGAACTTCGTCTACTGGGACAAGGGCACGATGGCAACCATTGGGCGTCGAAAAGCGATCGCTCAGTTCGCGGGATTAAAGTTCAAAGGCTTTATCGCGTGGATGATGTGGCTGTTTCTGCACGTGTTCTTTTTGATCGGTTTTCGCAATCGTTTTGCGGTCGTGTTCGAATGGTTTTGGGCATATATGACACGTGAACGAAGTGCGAGACTGATCACCGGCGATGCCGAAGATCTGCGGGACGCGCTTAAATTCATCGAGGGCGGCACCGCCATTCCCGTTGAAAAGCCGAAAACAAAACGCAAAACGATCGCGTAAGAAACGTCTGATGGGACGCGGATTTGTTATCATTATCAACGTCCTAAATTAGCGTACCTTTTTCGATTGTCTAATGAAGAATTTCCTTTTCGCCTTTCTCGTTGCAGCATTATTTTCCGTTAACGCCTTGGCCAGCGAACCGCTGATCTGGTCCGTTAATTCGCGCGCCGACGTGCTCAAAGGCGACGCTCGCGGCGTATCGATCGACCAAAATGGCACCATCTCGCTGGCACCAAAACTGACTGAGACATTCAAAACCGAGCAGTCATACATCTGGTCGTCTGCTGTTGATGCAGCAGGCAATGTCTATCTCGGAACCGGCGGAGACGGCAATGTTTTTAAGGTTGATGCGGCGGGAAAAGGTGCTTTGTTCGCTGATCTGAGCGAAATGAACGTTTCTGCGATAGCAATCGGAAAAGGCGGCGAGATATTTGCCGCGACCTCGCCGGATGGAAAGGTTTACAAACTCGACGGAACCGGAAAGGCTGATGTCTATTTTTCGCCCAAAGACAAATATATCTGGTCGCTCGCGGTTCTCGCGGACGGCAGTCTCGCGGTTGGGACGGGCGACGGCGGAAAGTTATATAAGGTTAAATCTCCAAATGCTTCGCCTGAGTCTTCACTTTTATGCGACACGAGCGAGACGCATATCATTTCTCTAGCCGCAGACAAACAGGGAAATCTTTACGCGGGAACTGATTCGAGCGGGATCGTGATGAGATTCGGGCCGGATGGGAAACCTTTTGGACTGCTCGACTCGAGTTTGCGGGAAATTCACGAACTCGCCATCGGGCCGGACGGTTCAGTCTACGTGCTCGCCCTTGGCGAATCGGCTTCAGCGCCGAAAACAGACGCTGCAGCAACGCCGGCGGCGACACCTGAAAATAAAACCGTTTCAGTCGAGAAACCGAATCCTGCGACCCCTGAAACACCGGCAAAGAGCCGTTACGATCTGGCCACCGCAAAAAGCGCGGTGTACAGAGTTCTTCCGGATGGCAGCGTCGACGTTATCTGGGCTTCCCCGACGGTTGCGGGCTTTTCACTCTATGCCCATACTAACGGAAACGGCGTTCTAGTCGGAACCTCGGACAAAGGCCGAATCTATAACGTCTCAAACAACGGCAGCGAAACACTTGCCCTACAAACCGACGCAAATCAGATCTCAACGATTCGAACGGGCGGTAAAGGCTTGTTTGCAACGTCGAGTAATCAAGGCTCGCTTTTCAAATTCGGGCCGGAAATGGTTGCTGAGGGAGCTTATGATTCGGCTGTTCTGGATGCGAAAGGAACGGCAACCTGGGGCCGAATCTGGTGGCGTTCGAGCGGCAATGTGACGATTCAGACGCGCTCGGGAAATACGGAAAAACCGGACGAAACATGGAGCGGATGGAGCACCGCCCTGACGGACCAAAAAGGTGCTCAGATCGCGAGCCCAAAGGCACGGTACATCCAGTGGCGCACGGTGCTTAAAGGCGGCAATGCAAGCGTGAGCGAAGTTAACCTCGCATTTATTGCCCGCAACATCGCTCCCGAGGTCCTTTCTGTTCAAGCACTACCGACCAACGTCGGCCTAGCTGCAAATCCGCCGATTCAAATAGATCCAAATATTGAACTGAACGGGATGGAACCGGCATTGTTCGGAATTCCCGTTGTTGCAGTGCCACCGCGAAAGGTCTATCAGCGCGGAGCGACCTCGCTGCAATGGACGGCCGAGGACCGCAACGGCGACAAGTTGACGTACGATATCTATTACAAAGAGATCGGCGATGCGGATTTCAAATTGCTTCGCGGCGAAATGACGGACAATTTCTTCGCGATCGATGGGCAATCGCTGGCTGACGGGCGTTATATTTTCAAGGTTGTTGCCCGCGATAATTCTTCGAATCCGGCAGCGACGGCGTTATCAGGCGAAAAGATCACCGAGCCGATCGATATCGACAACACTCCACCAATCGTGACGGCGGGACCCGCTTTGGGCGGAAAGGTCGTATTTACGGCAAGCGATAAAGCGAGCTATCTGATCCGTGCCGAATACAGCGTCAACGGCGGAGACTGGAAAACAGCCTATGCGGACGATGGAATTTCGGATTCGCCTAGCGAAACGTACACAGTTGAAGTGCCAACTGCGTCAGGGGAATATGTCGTTACGCTCCGCGTATTTGATGTGAACCGCAATTCCGGCAACGCCCGACAGGTAATCAAAAGGTGATCGTATGACGCTTAGCAAAGATTCGGTCGCGGTTGTGACTGGTGCCGCGTCGGGCATAGGGCAGGCCCTCGCGATCAGGTTCGCCTCGGAAGGCATCGCCGGAGTCGCCATTTCCGATGTCAACGCCGACGGTCTGGCTGTGACGCAGACAGCCATCGAAAAGATTGGCGTTCCTGTTTCATCTCACGTAACCGATGTGTCGAAACTCGACCAGGTTCAGCAGCTCGCGGACGAAGCTGTCATTAAACATGGCCGCGTCACGCACCTTATCAACAACGCCGGAGTTGGCTTGATCGGCACATTCGAACAGATATCGCTCGATGATTTCGAATGGTTGATGGGAATTAATTTCTGGGGTGTGATCTACGGCTGCAAGGTCTTTTTGCCATTGCTAAAGCAACAGGATTCAGCTCATATTGTCAATGTTTCGAGCGTCTTCGGACTTATCGGCCCTGAGGAGCAAACTGCGTATTGCTCGTCGAAATTCGGTGTCCGCGGATTTACGGAAAGCCTGCGGCATGAACTTGCAGACACAAATGTCGCGGTCTCAAGCGTTCATCCGGGCGGCATCCTAACGAATATTGTACGTAATTCAAGAGTTGGCGAAGGTACCCCGGACGAGTGGAAACAGCAGGGAAGCAAGCTGTTTGACCGCATCGCCAAAACCACCCCGGAAACCGCCGCACAAGTCATAATCGACGGGATCAAATCCAAAAATCCGCGAATTCTCATCGGCAAAGACGCCAAAGCGATCAGCATCATTTCCCGGCTTTTCCCGATAGGATATTTAAGCGTTTTAGAGCGGCTGAATGGCCACAAGATGAGTTTGCGCAAGAAATAATAACTACTGTTTTGGCAGAGTCATCGTCTTGCCTTCGGTATCCATTTCCAGATGACGTGTTGTGTTATCGGTAACGCTTGACGGCACGAGATCGCCGGTTTTGTAACGCGATTCCGGTGCGGCCCAGTTGGTTTGCTGCGGCGGTAAGGCGGCGTTGGGGGGCGACGTTATCTGGGTCGGTTGGGTGATGTTTGCGACACCGCCTCTTTTCTCCATTCTCTTTACCTTTGCCATTTGCGAAACGCCATGTCCGAGCATCGAGAACGCCGGGAACAGCATTGCCCACCACCATGTATGGCCGTTTGCGACCCCGGTTGTAAACAAAACGATGGCTACGATAAGGAATCCGCAGCCGCCGATGATGCTTCTGATCGCACTGCTGTATATTTCGTCCGGGTCATTTGAACGCATGCGCCCTTTGCGGTCCATATAAAAAGCAGGTTTCTGCACCGGCAGCGTCCCGCTTAATGCCGCTGAAACATTGCCCAGATCGGCTCCGCAGCTTCTGCAAAATTTACCTTCTTCCGGGTTTTGGCCGCCGCATTTTGGGCAAAACATATATTTACTTGTCCTTGGTTCGTTGTCGCCGAGCTTCGAAAAGTATAACGCCAGCGGCCACCGAAACGTTCAGAGAATCTATTTTTCCATACATCGGAATTTTTACCAACACGTCGCAGTTTTCGGCAACCAGTCGATGCAGCCCGCCGCCTTCGCCGCCGAGCACAAGAGCACTCGGACGCGTCCAGTCCCATTCGGTGTAGGACATCCCGGTGTCCATGCTCGTGCCGACGACCCAGATGTCTTTTTCTTTCAGCTTTTCGATGAATCGGTTGAGATTAGCGGTCTTGGCAACCTTGACGTATTCGATCGCTCCGGCGGATGACTTTGCGACCGTATCGTTGAGGCCGACGGCGCGGCGTTCGGGAATTATCACGCCGTCAACGCCCGCACCTTCCGCCGTGCGAAGGATCGCTCCGAGATTTCTTGGATCCTCCACACCATCGAGAACCACGATTAGCGGAACTTCGGCTGTGTTTTCCAGAATCTCATCGGTCGAGACGTAATCCGCCGACGCCACAAACGCGATCACGCCCTGGTGATTTACGCCGGATTCCAGATGTTTCGCAAAAGTCTCTCGCGGCACGCGGTTCCAGGCGATCGAGCGTTCGCGGCATAGATCTATGATCTCAGATAAGCGATGTTCCTTCGCTCCGTCCGCGATCACGACCTTATCGATGCGGCGATTTTCGGCCCTCAGGGCTTCGAGAACCGGAAGCAGCCCGTAAATCAGCGACGCATTTGTTTTAACCGGGGCCTGTGCCGGTCGCTCGCGCTGATTTCGTTCTGGAGCTTTTCGCCAGCGATCCTTTTCCCCGAAATCCCTACCTTTTGGTTTCATATAGATATCTTTGCAGTCGCGAATATTTGTTGAATTGTTCGAGATTACTCGTAGTCGCCACAATTCCGAACTCGCGTTTCCCAAAACCCGTTTGTATCATTCCCTTCGTCTCGGATCGGGTTTCGATAGGCCATGCCGATTCGAGGGCTTCTCTTATTTTGGTGTAGTCGGAGACAAACTCGACGCTCGGTAATCTTGCTTTTAACAGATCGATCAGACGTCCCCAGTTTTCGCGTGCGAGCAGGCTTTTTTGATCGCCCAAACACGAAAAATCAAATCCAGTTGGAGACAATCTGAAACCAACAGTTTGGTCAGACGGGTAAATGTCTAACACGCGATCGTCCATGGCGATAGATGTTTGATCGATAACTTTAGATTCGCCCCGAATCCGCCGTTTCTCGACCGACTCGACCTTGGTTTTGCTGATCACGCCTTCTACAATCAAAGAGATCTTATACGTTGGAAAACGTTTGTATTCTCCGCTATTAAAGTTTTTCACGCCGAACTCGCCGGGAACAAATTCGATCCCGCTTATGCGAATGTTTGGCGTTTCGAGCGCGAGAATGTCGTCGCTGACTGAAAAAGACTCAAAGCCCAAGCTCCGAAGGCGGCTTATCGCTGAATCAGCTTCCGTCCGACTTTCGACCCTTGCGATTGGCAGGGGTTTTGCGACGCGCACGATCCTGACGATGTCCTCTCGTTCCAGCGAAAGCAATATGGCAGCCTGCGCTGTGTCCGCCGCGTCGGAGGCTCTGTGAAGGATGATATTTACGCCACGTTCCCAGGGTTCGAGCTTTCTGGGAGCGGTATCTATCGCGGCGGCATTTTGGCTCGGCCTTTCAAGATTATCGCCACAGTAGATGCATTTGAATCTGTTTGGCGGATTTGCCCTCGTGCAACGACTGCAATTGATCATTTCCGCACGATCGAAAGCGATATTCTCGGTCTGGACCGACGGATCGAAACCCGGCGGTGAAATCGCTTTTGAATCGGTGTTTATGGACATAAGGAACGAACCGGAATCTCCGATTTTAGCATTTTACCTTTGAAAATGCTTGACCGTTTTAAGCGTAGAGGGCAAACTGTAACTAAGCTCTTTTCCGACGAAGCAGTTGATCTCAGCCAGCAGTAACGGCTATTTGTGGAGTTAGATAATATTTTTTCAAACTGATTTTCAGCAAAGATACCTTTAGCATTTAACATAAGCCGCTTATTCGCATTAGTTTATTGTTCTTATTCGCAATCTGGATCGCCTGCGTGATCGGAAAATAGCCTCAAAGATTCTCGTGGTTTGAGGTACATCAAAATGCAGTTCGATACGGCTACAAGCTCGTCCTGGCAGTTTGGGCATCGTGGTCGCGTAGCCGTCTTTATTGACGGAAACAATCTGTTTCACGCAGCACGATTTCACAACATAGACATCGATTACAACAAGCTGCTTCGCGTTCTGCTCGGTGACGGCCGGCTTTTGCGTGCTTTCTTCTACACCGGCGTAGATGTAGGGGCGGAAAGGCAGCAGGGCTTTCTGCTGTGGATGCGGCGAAATGGCTTTCGCGTGGTGCAGAAGGAGCTAAAGACCTTTTACGACGGAACCCGGAAGGCAAATCTCGATGTCGAGATTGCCGTCGACATGCTGAGTCTCGCGGGTCGTTATGATACAGCTGTGCTTGTTTCGGGCGACGAAGATTTTGTCTACGCGGTGAATGCGGTAGCGTACAAAGGCTGCCGTGTCGAGGTAGCCGGTTTTCGTTCCAATACAGCCCCGCGTCTGATCGACGTCGGTGATTTCTTTATCGATCTTGGTGACATTGCCCATTTAATTAAGAAAGATATCGGCCAGGCCGGCGATTACGACATTCCGTCGTTTATCCCGCCGGGTGAATCATCCGAAGCTCCGAACAGCCCACGGGACGATTTTAAGCGCGTGGCACGGCCAGTGCCATTTGATAACGATTTTTCTGAACCGGAAACGGATGACGTTCGAGGTGACGAGCGATGAAACTTTTCACTGTAAGAGAAGCGAACGAGCTACTCCCGGACATAATCCCGAAGCTGACGGCGATCCGCGATCTTTATGTTGTGATCGACAGCTTGAGGGCGGAGGCTCGAGCCGCCGCCGGAGCATCGAATCTGGGCGGCGGTATGGAAGGCGGAACCGCTTACGTCAACACTCTGTACCACATAGGGAAGTATACGACCGAGATCCACGAACTTGGCATTGAGATCAAAGATCCGTCCCGAGGGCTGATCGATTTTCCCAGTATGCGTGGCGATCGTGTGATCTTGCTGTGCTGGCAAATCGGTGATGGCGATGATCTCGAATGGTGGCACGAGACGGACGCGGGGTTCGCTGGAAGACAGCGATTGTAGGTTTTCCACAGATTTTCCACAATAAAATTAACATTTACGTAAAAACTTAAAAAATCTTAAGCATTTGTGCGCTTTATTGTTGACTACTTAAAGTAATTCTTGATATTATCAACCAGTTTTTCAGGAAACGAACTGCGCAATATCCAGACCAGGACACAAACAAGCTTATGAACTGCCCCGTGTGTGACCGGAGTTTAGCCCCGACGCTGTCAATATGCCCGAGTTGTGGTGCAATGATGTTCGACTCTGTCCGAGAGGAGTTGCAATCGAAGGTCACGTCTGGCCGTCTCGCCCCGCGACCCGAAGTTAAGCAGGAAATGCTGGTTGAAATGGCTTCGCCCCCGATGGTCGCGAGGCCGATACTACCGCCTCCGGCAGCACCGTTGATGCACAGCCACATAGTTTCGCGTTCAGGCGCGGCTGTCGCGGTTGCTCGACCGCAAACTGTGGCGGCTGTTGCGGTTGTTCCACAACCCGTACGCCGCGTCGAAACGGCGGATCTAACGGCTCCTAAGACGAACCCAACGTTAGTAGGCTTCCAAAGTAAGAACGCGACGCTGCCTGACTGGCGTATTCAATTACAGAATGCCGTGCAACAGAGAAGGGGCGGCCGCGTTGCGACTCCGTCAAGCGGGCATGCTCCCGCCATCGCCGAGGCGGCGACGAATCCGGCCCCGATACTGAGCGCACAGCCCGCGCCTCGAGTCGAGCTCCAAACCCCAGAACCAAAGATCTCTGATCCGCGAGTTGCAAACGCACTTCGCCGGATAAACGAGTCGAGGAACGCGTTCTTTGAACCGGAAAGGAAAAAGGTCGTGCCGGCGCCGATGTCGGCGGCTCCGAAACCCTATAAATTTGACGTTGTGCCAACGAATTCAGCCCCGTCGATTCCAATGGCCGCAAAGCCGAACCTTGCTCAGAGACCACGACTCGTGAGTACACCGTTGCCGCTTGAGCGCAATACAAACAAATTACCGCCCATCGCAATGCGTCCGCTGGCACGAGAAGTTGCAGAACTACCCATGGAAATTGGGGTCGAACAGCCGGTTGCAGCCGTGATGCCGGTCGAGTTTGCTGAGATAAAGCGGATCAGGATCCGGGCTGAGCATCAGGAAATCGACAGTTATGAACTCCCAGAGGTCGAGGGAGACGATATCGAGGATCTCGCCTTATTCTCAACGAGATTTGGGGCCGGGCTGTTTGATCTTATCATCGCATCTTTTGCGAGTCTGTTGATCTTGTCACCGGTCGCATTCACCCGTGGTGACTGGTTTACCGCCGTCGGCGTGCTTACGTTTGCGGGTGTTTCAGCGATAGTGATGTTTCTGTATATGACCATCTGCCTCGGCTTCTATGGCAAAACGATGGGCATGCGACTTTTCTCGCTCGAACTCGTTGATGCGGTCGAAAATGAATATCCGACGCTGCATCAGGCCGCAGTTAATTCATCGGTTTTTATCATTTCGTTGATTCTCGGAGGTGCCGGGTTTCTAACGGTTTTCTTCAATGCAGAAAAGCGTGCGGCACACGATCTGCTCTCGGGGACGATCCTGGTTAGAGAGTTCTAAGTTTTCTTGTCAAAGCTTTTTATTGACGGGCCCAAAGTAAATGCTTTGGGCTTTTCTTTTCTGTGTATATAAACTGGATCTGTGAACGAAATTGAGATCAAACAAATAGCTCGCGAGATCGGCGAAGCGATGCGTGGTCGGCGATTCGGAAAGATATTTCCTTTATCGGCTACATCATTTGCGTTCGATTTTCATCCGCACGCAGGAAGCTATCTGTTTGTCGATCTTGGCCCCCAGACCGGAGCCGCATTCCTGATCGTTCGAAAACTAAAAGAACTCGAACGATCCGCGACTCACTCGTCGCCATTTATCATCCAACTGAGAAGGACTCTGACGGGAAGAGAATTCACGAATGTTTCCGTAGATGCTAGTTCGATTCGCCTCGAACTTTCCGCGGCGGAAAGCGATACCCTTACTCTCGTGATACAGCTTCGCGGCGGTACACCGAATGCCTTCGTCGTTGATATAAAGGGCGTAATATCAGAGGCTGCGCGGAACTCTGACAGAGATGGCCAGAAGGTCGGCGATGTTTACGCTGGCCCTCAAATTGACCAGGACGCCAAAGCCAAACGGATCGATCCGCGAGGCGGGACTCTTTCGTGTGCTATCGACACTGAGAGGCGTCAGCGTGACGCAGAAACGCGTTTTGCTCTGCTAGCTAAGGAAGCTCGCAAGAAGATTAAGAGCGACCTGACAAAGCGGCAGAAACTGCTCTCCAATCTCGATAGCGACCTCGCCCAGCATGGAAACGCCGAGAAATGGAAGAAGTTCGGCGACTTGATCCTCGCCAACATATCAAATCTTCGCCGGGAATCCGACACGATCTACGTCACTAACTACTTTGATCCAGAAATGCCAGAGATCGCGATCACCGCTGATCACAACCAACCGCCAACTGAGGTGGCCGAAGGATATTTTCGCAAATACACCAAGGCCCGGAACGCCGTGGCGGCGATCGGTGAGCGTAAAAAGATCGTCAATGCGGAGATCGAGCGCCTCGAACGACGCAAAGAAGCGATCGAATCAGCCATCGCGACGCAGGATGAGGAAAAGTTAAGCTCATTCGTCACCGTGAAAATAGTTGAGCCCCAGATCTCAAAAGAGAAAAAAAAGGCGGATAAGTTTACTGGAGCTAGAAAATTCATCTCGTCGGACGGTTTTGAGATATTGGTCGGAAAAAAGGCAAAAGATAACGATCATCTGACCTTTCGCATAGCGAAAGCGTACGACACTTGGCTCCATGCCGCAGATTATCCGGGCTCGCATGTCATAATCCGAAATCCGAATCGCAAAGAGATCCCAGTCCGAACCCTTCTCGAAGCGGCTCAGCTCGCAGCCTTCTATAGCGACGCCCGCGAGAAGCCGAAGGCGGCGGTAAATTACACACTGAAAAAGTTCGTAAACAAACCAAAGCGAGCCGCTCCGGGGCTCGCTAGTCTATCAAGCTTCAAAACTATTTTGGTGGAACCGGGATTTCCCGAGGCAGTCGGGAAGGCGTAGATCTACGACTCGGCCATCGTTTTATCGAGAGTATTCTTCATCGAATCGACGACACGCTGGCCGCCGCCGACGAAAACGCCCCGCAGATGGCCCTCGCGGTCAACCAGCAGCGTCTGTGGCACGACCTGTTGTTTGCTGATCTGGTAGAACTGGATCGTGGAGGAATTTGGGCTGCGAGCGATCGTGTAATTTAGCTTCATTTTTTCAACGAATGCTTTGATCTGTTCAACGGATTCCGGCGTTCCGCTGCCGTCGCCAATATTGAGGCCGATGACCTCCAGGCCCTGAGCAGCATATTTGTTCTGCATTTCGACAAGATGCGGCATTTCCTCGCGGCACGGTCCGCACCATGTGCCCCAGATATTCAGCAGCAAAACTTTTCCTTTCTTTTCCGATATTTTAAATTTAGAACCATCTAGCAGCTCAAAATCAGCCTCGGCGAGGCCGGAGGCTAGAGGTGGATACTCACCAGATTTTGATTCTTTTGTTCCGGCATTCGGTGCAGGTTTTCCGGTATTAGTGTTGGTAACGTTTGCCCCGGTTCCGGTACATGACGTCAACATCGAAAACACGAGGCAAAATGATACAAAAAGGGCGATGTTACGGACGATCTCTTTCATAAACTCAGTCTTTAGTTCCTCAACGCGTTCCAAAACTATACACGTAATGATACAAAAAACGAAAAATATTCGCACGGAGCAAGGCCAGGCGTTTAGTTTTACATGATAAAGGGTTTAAAAAGAGAAGTGCGGCTTGGTTTCGGGAAACACAAGCCGCTAATTACGGATAGGCATTTACTGTAGGCCTCGCGGAGCTGTAGGCAAAAGGCGGATTTTTCAAAGGCAGGGCAATGTGCCGAATGAACAACTCCTCCGCGTAAGTTAGTTCGCCGGCACGGGAACTTTTTCAGACTGAATATTGATCCCAATTCGTTTGGCCTCACGCTGGATGACCTGTGGATCAGTTTTCAACGAATGAATCTCTTCTTGCAGGGCCAGATTCTCGTCCATGAGATTCTGGATCTTGCTGTTAAGCACTACGTTTTGATCAGCTTCGGCCCGAACGTCGGAAACCGCCCGGAAATTGATCGAAACGCATATCATGACAAAAATCGAAATTACGATCAGGAACGAAAGCCACCATGGAGCCGTTCGACGATCCGCTACAGCGGTCACGCGTCGATTTCTCGCGGGTGCGGGCCTTTTTGCCGCCGTTCGGCGGGGGCTATCCCAATAAATATCTGCGGCCTTGCTCAAGTAAGTTCTCCAAATCGTCTGAGCTTTCGCTCTCTGCGTAAATCCTCACCATCGGTTCTGTGCCGGACGGCCTCATCAGCATCCAGGCGTTGTTCTCGAAGAGGAATTTAACGCCGTCCATACGGTTAATACTTTCAACTTTTTGTCCGCCGATCTCAGTCGGCTCTTGTTCAAGCTTTGCTTTAAGCTTATCGGCAACTTCGGGTGTTAACTTAAGCCCTATTCGTCCGGATTCGAGTTTTCCGACTCTTTTGTACAACTCGTTCAGCTGATCGGTCAGGCTCGCCTGCCGTGCCGCTACGGCTTCGGCAGCCAGTAAACATGCCAGAATGCCGTCCTTTTCCGGATAATGACCTCGTATCGAAAGACCCGCAGATTCCTCGCCGCCGAGGATGATCTCGTCTTTATTTATCAATTCGCCGATGAATTTGAAGCCAACCGGCGTTTCGTAAAGTTTCAGGTTCCGCTCTTTCGCAACCCGGTCGACCAAATGCGATGTCGCCACGCTTCGGGCTACGCCGTTCGTCCATCCACGGCTTTCGGCCAGGTAATCTGTCAATAAAGCAACCAACTGGTTCGGCGTAATAAACGTTCCGTTCGAATCTATGACCCCAAATCTGTCGCCATCACCGTCGGTCGCAATCCCGAGCGTCAAACTCTTGCTCGTAACCGCTGATTTCAATTCATCGAGGTGGTCTTCCCCGGGTTCAGGCGACTTGCCACCAAAGGTTACGTCCCGCCAATCGTGGATCGTTTCAACCTCTAAACCATGATCCCGCAGGCACTTATCCAGATATCCCCGGCCCGTTCCCCACAAGGCGTCGTATGCGTATCGACCTTTTGCGGCGGCAAGAATATCGAACCTGATCTTCGTTCCGAGATCCGCGAGATATGCCGGATTCGCGTCAAATTCGACTATCGAGCCACCTTCAGCGTTCGGAGTAGAGACCTTTTCAATGATCCCTCGTTCGATCTGCTTCGTAATATCGGGCAAAGCCGGGGCTCCGTCAGCAGTCGAAAACTTGATGCCTTGATATTCCGGCGGATTATGCGATGCCGTAAAATTGATCCCGCCCGCCGCATTATTGCTGCGGATCGCGTGCGATATAGTAGGCGTCGGCGTCGGTCCCGTACATAGCAGAACTCGAAAGCCTTTCCTAGCCGCGATCTCAGCGGCTACCGCGGCAAACCTCTCTCCCATGAACCGCGAATCATGTCCGATTATCAGGCTCTTATCGGTATCTAGTTCATTCGTTGTCAAATAACTACAGATCGCTTCGGTTACCAGCTTTACGCTTTCGAAAGTGAAATCTTCTGCAATAATCGCCCGCCATCCGGATGTTCCAAAACGTATGGACATATTGAAAAGACTGTTTTAGATAAGCTGATTTAACCCAATTCCCTTGAAGTGAAAGAAATTTACCATAGCTTTAATCACATGTAAAGCGAATGCTAAAGATCATATAAGTCTAATAGTTTCAATACATGCAGTATCAAAGCTAATGTAATATGTGATTATATTATCCAAAAACGAACAAAAGATGAACAAAAATCTTAAGAACAAACTTTTTGATTCACTCTGCCTCAAAAGATTCATCTCACCGCCGGCCCGAATAGGGGGGGGGGCGGATCGCAAAACGTGGCGAAGTCATCAACTGAAGTGAAAAGTGTGTCAATTTGTGTCAATGCAAATACTCGACCATTTGGACGTGTCGAAATGGCGCACATGAGCAAGCTTCGGAATTGCTGCGGATACTAGGTAAGTTATTACAAAGGAATAGGTTACGACCAGGCGATCGAATTCGTAACATTGGCACAGTCGTTGCAAACTAATGCGTAGTTATTGGTACGTCTGAGAATCGATTTCCATTTAGAACAGCTCGGACAAAGCCCTGAGATCATTGGAGAAAATAGATAATGAGACCCATCAAACATTTTGAAAAAGGACTGACTTACGTTGCTAAGGGAGCTTTTGCGGCGATTCGCTCGGTCAACCAGTTTAAGCCAAACCCGTCGTTTACGCCGAAGTGGTCGGACAAACCGCTGCTCAAATCGTGGCAGAAATCCAAGCCTACGCTTGGCTTTCCGCGTACGACGGATTCGCTCTGTCCGAACTGTGTGATCGAGGCGCGTGAATCGATCCTGTCGGGTGATAACGACGTTTCGATGTTGATCAATGAGAAGGTCGGTGAGATCAAGGCGCAGATCATCGAGCGTGATAATCAGGTTTGGATGATCAAGGACTGTCCGACGCACGGGCATTTCGAAGACATGATGGCGATCGACGCCAAGTTTCTCCAGCATATCGAATCGCTCTTCCCGGGCCGCGATATTGAGTCGCACAATGACGAAAAGCTGCACAATCACGGCACCTCGTCGGTCAAATTCGGCCGTGGAGCCGTTCTGACCGTCGATCTGACCAACCGCTGCAACATGATGTGCGATCCGTGCTTCATGGATGCTAACCAGGTTGGTTTTGTCCATGAATTAAGCATGGAAGACGTTCAGGAGATCCTCGACAACGCCATTCAGATCAAACCGCGTCGTCAGATGTCGGTGCAATATTCGGGTGGTGAGCCGACGCTCAGCCCGTACTTCCTCGACGCAGTGCGTTACGCACGCAAAGTCGGTTACAACTCGGTCCAGGCCGCGACCAACGGCATCGAGTTCGCCAAATCGAAAGAATTTTGCCGCGAAGCAGCCGAAGCCGGCCTTCGTTTCGTATATCTCCAGTTCGACGGTATCGGCAACGATGCTAACTCGCACCGTCAGATCGGCAACCTGTTTGACGTCAAGCTCCGTGCGATCAACAACCTGCACGAAGCAGGCGTCGACATCATCCTCGTCACAACGCTCGTAAATGGCGTTAACAATGACCAGGTCGGAACGATCATCCGCTTCGCTCTTGAGAATCCAAAGAAAATTTCGTTCATCGCTTTCCAGCCAGTGTCATTCACGGGCCGTGACGAGCTGATCACCGAAAATCGCCGTCTACAGCAGCGTTACACGCTGGCTCACCTCGCACACGACGTGCAGGATCAGGTCGGGATCACCGAGCCGACACGCGATTGGTTCCCGCTCAGCTTAATGGGAGCGTTCGCCGACTTTGCTGACGTAGTCCACGGTCCCGAGAATGACTGGGGCCAGGTTTCATGCGGCTGCCACCCGAATTGCGGTGTCGGCACGGCCGTCATGGTCAACAAAGAGACAAAGGAAATGGCACCGGTTCCGCAGTTCCTGAACATCCAGGGCCTCGTCACCGACATGCAGCACATCACCGATACGAACCGCGGCAAGTGGTTCTCAAACATCATGATGGGCATCGCACTGCTCAAGAATTACAACCCATACGGTGCACCGAAGTCACTGACGCTCGGCGGTATCCTTAAGAAGTTCGACAAATCCTTCGGCCTCTCAGGCAAAGATTACGGCAAAGTCGGCCCCGATCGCACGATCGAGGACATCGAGAAACGCCGTCAGGACCCGTGGAACTTCCTCTTCATCGCGGGAATGTGGTTCCAGGATCTCTTCAACTACGATTTCCGCCGCACAGAAATGTGCATCATCCCGTACGGCACACAGGAAGGCGAGATCAGCTTCTGTGCATATAACACCGGCATCGGCTGGCGTAACATCATCGAGCACATGCACCAAAATGCAACCGTCGCTCAGTGGTACAAAGACCAGGGCCGTCACGAAGTTTTCGCCCGCGGCAAAAACGTCGAACTCGGCGACAAGAGCCACAACCTCATCCTCAACGAAGTCGATCTGGCCCGTCCAAACAAACCAGAAATGGAAGGACCTAAGACCGCTGCCGAAGAAATGCAGATGATGCGTAAGCTCTACAACGAAATGGTCATGGAAAAAGCCGGCATCAAAGGCGAATCCCTCGTCCAGATCGGCGGCATCAAACGCGAGAAAAAGTCGAAAGACAAAGAAATGGCAGTGGCTGAATAGCGACTGGAGGGCAAGCATCCCTGCTTGCCAATATTTCATGAAAGCCTCGTCGAGCGATCGGCGAGGCTTTTTTTGGCTCCGCGAGCAAGATTCTCGCCCGCTACAGATCGCTCCAAACGAGTCTACTTTACCAATTAAAAAAGACCCGCGATATGTAGAGTCGGATCGCACAATTGATAGAGTCGAAACCAGAGTTTGGTAGAGGTATTTGGGAGATTGGTCAAACGTGTGTCAGATTGTCCAAATATCGCCGAAAATTTTG
This sequence comes from Pyrinomonadaceae bacterium, assembly GCA_040080065.1. GTDB lineage: Bacteria > Acidobacteriota > Blastocatellia > Pyrinomonadales > Pyrinomonadaceae > OLB17. The sequence continues at coordinate 16,503 of JBEBJB010000022.1, read as the reverse complement.
ACCCACTTCCACTGAGACGTTTCAAAATGATACGTAAATGCAACATTGTATCAGATATGCAATTGTTTAAGTGCTGTAAGGGAGCTGCTTTCGCAGATCGATGAAGGTCTTTAGTAATCAGTCCCAGGGATTTTGTGGTGGACAATATCCGATCTTGATTTTTAATTTTACATCCTCTATATTATGGCCAGGCTGGCTAAGCTAGTTTAGAGGTGTTTTAGATGAAACAGGTATCGATTTTCGAGGGTAAGAATAAATTTAGCGAACTTGTCGCAAACGCGGCGAAGGGCGAACCGCAGTTGATAACCAAAAATGGCACTGCGACGGCCGTTGTTATTTCGTTTACTGAGTACAAACGGCTGACGGCAAAGAAACAATCGTTGAGCGAATTCCTCTTAGACAATCCGGCTCGCAAATATGGGATCGAGCTCGACCTCGAACGAGATAAGGATATGGGGCGACCGACGATCGATTTTGAAAGCGAGGAGTTTGCAGGGAAGGCGGGCAAGTGAACTACCTACTCGATACGTGTTTGTTGTCGGAATTCATGAAGCCGCGAGAGAACCGCGGGGTTATCGAATGGTTCGACAAACAAGACGATGAAACGCTATATATCAGCGTCTTGGCGATCGGCGAGATCCAAAAAGGAATTGCAAAACTCGGAGCGTCAAAGCGAGCTGGCGAACTCAATTCGTGGTTGGATTTGGTCGTTATGCGTTTCGACACCAGGATCTTACCGTTCGACATTATCATGGCAAATCGCTGGGGTAATCTCAAAGCCGATCTCGAATCAAAAGGCCGACCGATGCCGGTCGTCGATTCGCTAATGGCCGCCACAGCCCTCGCCCGCGACCTGACCCTTGTCACCCGAAATACTCAGGATTTTGCATCCACAGGCGTCAAGATCTTCGATCCGTGGGATCAGAAGAAATGAAGGTCGTCTCGCTCAAGCAAAAAAGCCTCATCGAACGATCGGCGACGCTTTTTATTTAACATTTTCGAGGTTAATGATAATATTTCAGAATAATGCCAAGCGTTGAAACAATCTACCAAGAATCGATCCGGCCACTGCCGATCGGCGATCAAGTGCGGCTAGCGGAGATGATCATGGAGAGAACCGCTAATCCGCGTCAAGATCACGACCGGCGATCCGTCCTCGAGATTTTAGAGTCTATTCATGCGAAGACGCCCGGTCGCACCGCCGCGGAAATCGACGAGTATATCAAAACGGAGCGCGATTCGTGGGACGACTAGACTTCCCATACGGCTCTAGGCTCTACTTCGATACCGCTCCGATCATTTATAGTGTCGAAAAACATCCCGTTTATTGGCCCCTACTGGAAACGCTGTGGGCAATTTCCAATGCCGAGAAATTTCACCTAGTTACCAGCGAACTCACGATTCTCGAAACTTTGGTCCAGCCTATAAGAAATGGCAACACTGATTTAGCTGCAGCCTACAAAGAATTTCTGTCCGGCGACGACTTCTACCTCATCCCTATTTCGACCGAAGTTCTTCGAACTGCAGCGGAATTGCGAGCCAACCACAATCTGAAAACGCCCGATGCCATCCACGCCGCAAGCGCCATCTCGTCAGGTTGCGAGTATCTCATCGCAAACGATAACGGCTTCAAGCGATTATCCGATATAGACGTGATCATCCTCAATGACTTGCGTTAACTCGTTTGTCGCTTCAGGCGACAGTCTCGGGTGGCCCGGTTTCGAAATAGGGCCTATAGGACTCATACGACTCATTCTCATCACGGCCTGCGACTCCCCTCCTGCGTGGAGAGGGGGGGCCGGGGCTTCCCCGAACGGGTGGTGGGAGTTGATCATGCATCCGCGAACGGATATTTATATACTTGTCGCAAAAGAAAATCGTCGCATCATAAACGATCCGTGCTTTCTGAAACGATTTTAGTATTTATAACCGCCCTGCGGCGCGGGAAATCATTCGCTCACACGCCAAGTACTAATCTCAACGCAAGGCCGCCTTATTACAAGATCCGCTCCGTCATACCTATTGAAATTTAATCTCTTCCGCAGTTGAACATCAAAAAAAATCAATCTTTTTCATGAATTTACGTTAGTATATATCGCGCCTAATCTATGATGCCCACAAATTCCGAGAATCCCAAGCAACTCACTTTCGACCTGTTGGACGATGCAATGTTTCTAGGATTGTCTGAAGGCACGGATGCCATATCAGATGCACAAGTTTCAGAGATCGGCCCGCTAATTGAACTTGGAGCATATTTGGACTCGTTGCCAAATGGCCTAGATCCCGATAGTCCGATTGTAAATGCCTTTTCAACTGCCAAAACTGGCAAACTGCAATTAGGCGTTCATTCGTTTTTCAAATCTATTGAGGTTGTTAACGTGCCCGTATCGGTTGAAGCAATTGAAGAAAACGAGTGGCAATCATTCCTACTTAGGTCTCAGCAAGCAGCTCACGCTGCGCAAGGGGACACAAGTCTGGCAAAGGCTATTGCCTCGACCATAGCGGAAATGTCGGAAAACATCATTTGGCATTCTGACAAAATTGAATCTGGTATCGTGGGGTATCAATACTCTAAAGGACGTTTTGACTACGTGGTGTCGGATACGGGAATAGGCATTCTCGCGAGTTTAAGCAAGTCCGATCAATTCCTGTCGATTCCTGACTCTACCGAGGCCCTGAAACTTGCGCTGAAGAATGGTGTCTCTCGTTTTTCTAATTCCAGACGAGGAACCGGATTCAACTCTCTCGTTCTTAATCTTTCTAAACGCGGCTGCGATATTAGGTTTAGAAGTGGCGACGTAAGTCTTACCTTTGAAGGGATTCGTTCATTTCGGGAATCCGCCCCGCCCGACCCGGTGATTCGTACATGCCCTTGGATCCCTGGATTTACAATAAGCTTTACCTATCTAGTCGGGCAGTCTTGACAAACAAATTCGCCATCTGTAATACTCTCATTATACTCACTGTCGTCAGTGAGTATAATGAATTATGAACAGAATATTTCTAAAAGAGATGGTGCCGCCATCTGGGTTGCTTACGGGGTTGACTGGGTTAAAGATATATTCCCGAATATTGGAACAACTCGGAGCCGTGCAGGTGCCGCAGCCAATTCTACTGGATTTTCAGGAGGCTTCGGCAACGGGAAGTTTTTTCAGCCAAGTAGTCTTTCCGATAAGGGATTACGCCCGTCGGCTTAACCAATACTTGGTGCTCAGTAACCTTAACCCAGAAACCCGCCTAGAACTGGCATGGCTCCTGGAGGTTAACCCAGATACTTTCCTAGTTTGCGAGACAGACTCTCACGACAACGTTTCAAATATTGCTTGGATAGGCGGGTTGGATGAGCGGCAGTGTGGCATCCTTTCTGCAATTAGCGCACTTGGGGGAGCGGATGCTACGACCCTCTCGAAGAAGTTTAAAGAAGATCACATTGGCATTACAGCCTGGAACAATCGTTTGTCTGCCCTTTCCGACAAAGGCCTTCTTATAGAGAACAAGTCGGGGCGAAGCAAGATATACAAGCCGGTTATCAAGGAGAATTAGTGTGGGAACAGAATTTTTCAATAGAAATAAAGGATCTATAAAGAAGACTCGTGACAAACAGAAAGCCAAAATCGAGCAGGAACTTCTACCGTCAGTCAACGAATCGAATGTCATCAACTTCGATGTATGGACAGGCCGAACATATAATGCCGACCAAAAATTTGAAGTCTGTGTCGAAGAGAATCGTTTGTTAGCCCTTCAAAATCGTAATCCTGTAGGTTGGGTTCTTGACGGAAAAACCCAGATCTTTCAGGAGATCGTCGCGGCTGGCGGAAGCGTCGTTGGCGAGTTTGATCGATATTTGCGTCTTAGCGGTAAGTTGTGTTTGAAAGTCAAATTACCAGTTTCCAGAACCCATGCTCGAGAACTTCACTGAATTCCTGTTCGACGAGAACTACGCACTCGGCCTAGGGTGTGCAAACTGCCGCGACATTAATATATGTGGTGGTTTGCAGACTCCCGGACTATTTAGCTGCTGGGACCTATGCTGTAACGATCCTGCCACTTGCGACTACATCTGCCCGAGAAATCTTGAGGACTTCGTAAATTTTAAAAATCAGATCGGCGGTTTTGAATTCGATAATGTTCTTCGTGCTCCGGTAATCGATTATCCGAACATTCCAGAATACGTTCCACTAATTTGGAGTAATTCCGCCAATCGGCGCGAAAAGGTCCAAAGTGATTCTGTGGCGATTCAACTTGAAATGTTGGTTGATCTGGAAACCGGAATTGCGAAGTTTGCCTCACGGCAGTCGCTGTCGGATCATTTCGGTTTCCCAAATGACGTAGCCTTAATCATAACCGGAGTTATGTTAGATGAACCCTTGGAGCGGTATTGGAATATATCAAGACATCAGTTTATTAAGTCCGTAGCTGATTTGGAACCAGCAATGGTTACTAGCCCCAATTTCAGTTCCTTCGTAAATTGTACGCGTTGGGACAATCTCGCGAACCTGAAGAGAATCGCAATTTGTTGGCAGGAATTCGCTGCTGAAGGGGTTCCCGTTGCTTTGCACATGAATGCTCGCACCTTGCATGATTGGAAGCGATGGCTTGACTTCATTAGGAATAGGCCGGAAATAAAGGCGATTTCATTTGAATTTGCAACGGTTACTGCGGATCGCAAGAGATGGTATGTGGAACGGCTTATTGACTTGACCAACGAGTTGGATCGGGATCTGGCACTCGTGATTCGGGGAGGCACTTCTTACGTTTCTTTATTAGCCGAAGTATATGATAGGTTGACCTTGATTTGTACTGATGCGTTTATGAAAGCGACCCAGCGACAAATGGTTTGTGTCGATAATGAAAGCTTCGCTGTTGGTCCAGAAAGCGGATATTTTATCGATCTCCTGCTAAACGGAAATATCGCTGCTAAAAAAACAATAATGCGTGATAGGGTTCAGAGCGGTCGCCGAAACTATGGTAAATAAACTGAAGATCACGACGGTGGGGAATTCGGTGGGGGTTGTTTTGCCTCGGGAGATGTTGGAACGGCTTCGGGTTGGGAAGGAGCGTTTCTCTGCCGCCGTTTTACGGGTTTTGAATTATTTGCGGACCTTTTCCCCGGGTTTGCACGCGGGGGCTTTATGCTGTTGCCCTCTTCGAGGGCTTTGAATTCACCCGTCTTGAATATATCTCGTTTGGGCAAGCGTTACCCGGCAAAGAACCACCCGGTCGGACGAAGCGGCTGCCACCGCTCGTTCTGGTACAAGGAACGTGCCAGTGTTGCGGTAGGCGCGCAACCGTTTAAGGAGGGGAGTTTTAAGGGAAGATCACTTTTCCTTTTCTTGATTTGGCAGGGTCGCGAGGAATGCGGTTAGGGTTGGGTGGCGTTCGCGGTCTTGTTTTAGGAGTTGTTCGAGGAGCCAGCGGACGCGGTGGAGTTGGGACCAGTAGCCGGGCGTTGGGCGGGCGTGGTAGCACCTGTTGTGGGCGATGAGGTCTTCGGCCTTTTTTGGGGCTTGGGGCGTGAGGTAGTGGATCGTTTCGTTGAGCGTGACGGGCTCGCCGCAGAGGTCGCAGAGGGCTTCGAAGGTGGTGCCGCGTCGGGTTTGGTTCATTCGGATGTTCATCGTTTGTTGAAAGTTAATAGTTAACTGGAACGGGAAATAGTTTAGCCCCCTTTTAGGTATTTTGATACGAGCCGTCGATGATGCCTTCGGTTAGGGCTTGAGTGGTGGAGATCGGGCGGACGATCGGGGCGGTTTTTTCCGTCGCCGGTTAATAGGGCGAGGGCTTTGGCCCGGTAGTTGCGGTTTTGGCCCTGTGAAAAGGCAAGTGATGCATAGATGAAATATTTTTAGTCCGGATCCGAGCGGCGTCGGCGACGGCGATTGGTTTGGTGCGTGCCGCCCATGTAGGCGACGATCGCGACCACGAGGTGGGCGGCGAACCAGATATTGTCGTAGCCCATGTTCTGATAAATGTATATCAGGATCAGGATGCGCGGGAAGAATACGCCAAGCAGGATGTCTGCCCATTGCGGAACTGCGTTTACGGGAAAGAGATTCGGGAACATCAGCAGATAGACCAGCATCACGATACGCGGTGCGAAAAGCGAGAATAGCAGGAAGTAAAAGTCCATCCATTGCCGAGCATATTCCTGATGGTGCGCTGTGTCAAGGGAAAGCAACACGCGATCTAAGTTCTTGAGACACTGGTTTTAATAATCTCCTTCGCTACATTAAACTTGTTTCAAACTATGTTCAGAAGAAACTTTTTGAAAGGCGCATCTTTGTTCGGATTGGCGGGTTTTGTGAGCGGAAAAGAGGTTTTGGCTGCGGGAGGCGAGAGGGGAATGGCGATTGGGGACCGGGAATATTGGGTGAAGCTGTTGGACAAGATCGCTTCGCCTGTCGTGGGGAATATGAGCAACGGGCAACTCGTGAAAAACATGCCCATGCTCGTGAGCCCGATCTATGACAATCGTGATCGTCGCGTGGCGTACATGGAGGCATTCGGCAGGCTGATAGTGGGGCTCGCTCCATTTCTGGCTTTGCCGGATGATAATTCGGCTGAGGGCAAGGTTCGTAAACGTTTAAGGGAACAAACTTTGCAGAGTTTTGTTCACGGGTTCGACCCGCAGAGCGCCGACTATTTTTATTGGGGTTCGCCGACATCTCGGCAGCCGTTGGTTGATGCCGCCTTTATCGCTCAGGCATTGTTGATGGCTCCCGAAACACTGTGGAAGCCGCTCGATGAAAAAACAAAAGGCCGCGTCATTAAGGAGTTTAAGACGATCAGACAGATCAAACCGCATGATAATAATTGGGTGCTGTTTGCAGCAATCATCGAGAGTTTCCTGCTGAGCGTCGGCGAAGAGATCGACGCTTCACGGATCGATCCGGCCATTGAACGCATCGTCAAATGGTACGTCGGCGATGGCTGGTATAAGGATGGCGAGACGTTTCATTTCGATCATTACAACGGGTTCGTCATCCAGCCGATGCTCGTCGATGTACTGAAGGCCAATGTTGCGAATGGCCGCCGTAATAAGAAAGAACATGACCTAGCGTACAAACGGATGCAGCGATACGGCGAGATACAGGAGCGGCTGATTTCGCCGGAAGGCACGTTTCCGGTCGTCGGGCGTTCGGCGACCTACCGCGTTGGTGCATTTCTGCCTCTCGCTAAGCTCGCACTCGATAAAACTCTGCCTGCTGATGTCACTCCCGCTCAGGTTCGGTGCGCATTGACGGCGGTCTTTAAAAATGTTTTCGTTCCCAGTACATTCACCAAAGACGGCTGGCTGACGATCGGTTTTGTCGGCGACAAGCAGCAGGCAATCGCGGATTCTTATTCAAATATCGGCAGCATGTATCTGACCTCGTTCGCTTTTCTGCCACTCGGTTTGCCCGCGACGGACGACTTCTGGTCCGCACCGCCTGCCGACTGGACCCAGCGAAAGGCCTGGAGCGGGAAGCCGATCAAGCGTGACCATGCCGCCGATTTTTAATACCGAAAGAAGTCTATCTGGCGGCGAACGCGTCCTCACCTGTGGTTTGGACCAGATGCCGCGTGTCGTTAAGAGCGAGGATGCGGATGTTTCGCGGGCCGCGGAATTCGAAGCGGTTGATGCCGCAGTTTGAGGTGATCAGCCAGGGCGTGGTTTTCGTTCCGCGATGGATCGCTCCCATCAGGTGGAGCGTGAGATAGCAGATCGCGCCCGTATGCGAAAAGATGGCGATCCGCTGATGATTGTGGTTGCGCAGAATGCTTCGCAGCTCGCCTGTGATGCGGCGGAGCAGATGGCGATAGCTTTCGCCGTCGGTGATGATGTGGTTGACGTTGCGGTTGATGAGAGCGTAGTAATCGTTTGGATACCGCTGTTTAGATTCGTCAAAGGTCAGCCCCTGTAGCACGCCGACGTGGCGTTCGCGAAAGGCGGGCGACTGATGGATCGGCAGATCAAGCAGCTTTGCCAACGGTTGAGCCGTCTGCACCGCCCGGGTCAGATCGCTCGAATAGATCGCCTCAATACCTTCTTTTGCCAGTAAATTCGCCGTCTTCTCAGCCTGCTCACGCCCCAGGTCGGACAACGGCGTCGGCCCATGCCCGCCAAACCGCCCCTCAGCATTACCTGCCGATTGACCATGGCGAATTAAATATAGGCGTGTTGGTGGAGGCATTGTTATTAGGCTTTGCCGAGTTTTGCGATCTGCGGCATTTCCAGTATCTCTCGGAATGCGGCATTCAAGGCATCAATTTGAGGCTTGTCGTCGCGTTTGGAAAATACGGTTGATTCTAACCTCTTTAGCTCCGTTTCGATAAATGAACTCATTACTTCGATGCGCGGCTCGCGTTTTAGTTCGTCGCCGGCGCGTTTTCGTTCGATAAGAGAATCGATCTCATCTCGAAGTTCATTATCTGTTATTAAAGTGTCGACAAGGTCGCCGAATTCCATCGGGATTATCGACTGGTATTTTTCGATCCATTTGATCGCAAGGATCGGCCTCATCACGTAAAAGTACTTTTTGACCGAAACGATATCACCCTTGAGATACTCGCGAAAATTATTCCGCGCCATATTCAGGTAATGAAAAATGCATGCGGACGGCGAATAACATATCGGCATTAATGCCTTGAACTTTTGCGTTATCTCCTCGTCGATCATATAAATGATCGGAGAACTCAACCATTCGAGAAGCGGAGGATTCGATTTACGAAGCAGGCCTAGGGCTTTTCGTAAGTCCCAACCGCTGACGTCGAGCTCATCGCTTATCGGGCATTCGATCACGTCGCGTTTCGTTTCAACATCGATCGAGAGATACCAATCTTTCTCGCGAACGTATAGAAATCGAACATCGTAATCACTATTCGCCGAAGGAAATCCCCAAGCGCGGCTCCCGGATTCGCAGGCGTAGAAGATGTGAACATTCTCCTGCTCTTCGATCTCCGTGAGTTTATTTCGGATAGTCTCAAACATAAAAGTGGGACATATATTTGAACCACATAGGAACATCGAACACATAGTTTTTGATACTAAAACTCTATGTGTCCTATGTTCCTATGTGGTAAAACTCTTACGCCCCGACCGCTTCAGCTTTCAATTTCTCGGTCTGGTAATGCGTTCGCAGTGTTTCGACGAATTCGTCGATCTGGCCTTCCATTACGAGTTCTAGCTGGTGAACCGTTAGGTGGATGCGGTGGTCGGTGACGCGATTTTCTTTGAAATTGTAGGTGCGGATCTTTTCCGAGCGGTCGCCGCTGCCAACCATGGATTTGCGTTCACTGGCTTCGAGTTCATGCTGCTTTTGCTCTTCGAGTTCCTGCAGCCGGGCACGCAGAACTCGCATCGCTTTTTCGCGATTCTTGATCTGCGATTTTTCGTCCTGCATCGAAACGACCACGCCGGTCGGCATGTGCGTGATGCGAACTGCGGAGTACGTCGTGTTCACCGACTGGCCGCCGGGGCCGCTTGAACAGAATGTATCGATCCGCAGGTCATTATTGTTGATCTGAACGTCCACTTCCTCAGCCTCGGGCAGAACGGCGACGGTGATCGCCGAGGTGTGAATGCGGCCTTGGGTCTCGGTTTGCGGTACGCGTTGGACGCGGTGAACGCCGGACTCGAAACGCATTTTCGAGTAAACGTTGTCGCCCTCGATGACGGCGGTCGCGTCTTTGATACCTCCGACGCCAGTGTCGGTCATCTCCAGAATGTCCATCTTCCAGCCCTGACGTTCGGCGTATCGGGTGTACATTCTGAGGACTTCGGCCGCGAACAAAGTAGCTTCGTCGCCGCCGGTTCCAGCGCGGATCTCGAGAATTACGTTCTTCTCGTCATTCGGATCTTTTGGCAGCAGGAGCGTTTTTAACTGCTCTTCGGCGGCGGGCAGTTTTTCTTCAATCTCGGCGATCTCCAGATTCGCCATTTCCCGCATGTCGTCGTCATCGGCGAGCGCGAGCAGGTCTCTTGCACCCTGCAGATCCTCAGTCATTTTGCGGACTTCGCGGTACTTTGTGACGATCTCGCCGAGGCTGCGGTGCTGTTTCATCAGCTTCGCATAGACCGACATGTCGGACATAAATTCCGGCTGCGAGATCTGCTCGGTCAGTTCCTCGTAGGATTTTTCGATTTGAGCTAGTTTTTCCAACATAAGATTTTATTCACCGTAGAGACGCGGAGACGTAGAGGAAAGAGAGAATGAAAAATCTCTGCGTCTCTGAGCCTCGGCGGTTAATTCTCACTTACGCAGTTTGCGGTTCTAGTTTTAACGATTCGTCGAGAGCCTTGATCGCGACTTCGAGCTGTTCGTCGTCGGGTTCCTGGGTTGTGATGTTTTGGAGCCAGAGGCCCGGGAGCGTCATGAATTTGAAGATCGCTCCAGATTCCTTCTTTGCCGCGTAACGGATAACCTCATACGAAAGCCCCGCGACCAGCGGCATCAGGGCGATGCGAACAACCAAATTCATCCACGTCGCTTCGAAATTGATCACCGAGAACAAAACGATCGCGACCAGCATCACCACCATCAGGAACGAAGTTCCGCATCGCGGGTGCTGACGTTTTTGCAGCGTCGCATTTGCCGGCGTGAGATCGAGGCCTTTTTCCCAGGTGAAAACTGTTTTGTGCTCGGCTCCGTGGTATTCGAAAACGCGGCGGATGTCACGCAGGAACGACATCGAGAAGATCATGATGATAAAAAATACCATCCTGATCAGGCCGTCGATGAGGTTGAACGAGATCCACGAACCGAACGAATCGAGCTTGATCCGCCATGCGTAAGCCATCGCTGTCTGCCACCAACTCGCGTCCGCCGCAACTGTCGGAGCACCGGCCCAGCCGAGCGAGATGAACAACACGTTCGTCAAAACGAGCGGTGCGACGATAAACAAAAGCACATTAAACCCAAGCGCAAAAATGATCGAGCCGACCGCGCCGGCCGACTGACCGGCTTTTTTCGTTTTGCTCTCAGCTTTTTCGGGCATTATGACCTTGACCGGAGCTTTGGTGAAATTCGGGTCGTCGGTGCCGTCGACGTACGCGGCCTGCGTTTCGCCGGCCTTTGATTTTGCAAGCTCTTCCTGAGCGTGAATGTCTTCTTCGTAGATCTTGGCTGAGAAATTCAGAGCTTTCACACCCAACGCCATCGACTGGATCAGCGTCGCACCGCCGCGCAGGACGGGCGTGTTGAGCCATTTGTATTTATCGCTCCATTTCGGCAGCGTTTCCGCGGTCGTGACGATCGAGCCATCCTGACGGCGGCACGCGATGGCGTACGCCGACGGAGTGCGCATCATAACGCCTTCCATAACGGCCTGGCCGCCGACGATCAGGTCGCGTTCCATTGCAAAACCCGTGTGAATAAACCGAAGTAATCTGGGCGAAGTTCTCTTTTTCATATCAATTCCTTAGATAGCGATCTGTTAGAAATAGATGTTCAATATCGTCACGATTCTGGATAATGTGAGTGCCGCGGTGCACGGGGCCCGCGCGTAAGCAAGGGCGAAATATTCAAGTTGAGTGAATCGCCCTTGCTAACGCGCGGGCTTTTGCACCGAATGCTGAACCGAAAAGAATGACGCCGACTTTTTGTTTGCCTTTCGACAGCGTATTTGAATACACCTTTATCGATCGGCCAAAGAGTCGGCGTCAGGTTTTGATTGCTAATAGTTTCTCTTAGCGTTTGTCACAGCTTTCGTGTTTTGCCCTTGCTTACGCGCGGGCTTGCCACGTTATTAGTTCGTTTCAGCCGCCGCGGCACCGCGAGCGTAGCGCTTGTTAAAGCGGTCAACGCGTCCGGCCGTGTCGACCAGTTTCTGCTTACCGGTAAAGAACGGATGGCAAGCCGAGCAAATTTCTATGTGAAGATCGTCCTTCAGCGTCGAACGCGTCTGAAACACGCTGCCGCAGGCACAGACGACCGAGATCTCGTTGTAGTTTGGATGTATTTCGTTTTTCATAGGTGTTCACTTCCTTCGCCGTATATAAGCGATGTGAAAACTTGCGTAATTAGCGCAATCTATAATGATACGAGGGAAGTGAGGTAAGGTCAAGGGCGGAGTGTGGCTCAACTATCCCTCGGGCTTGCCCGTCTATTTGCGGAGAAGTTTACTTCTCCGGGTGCCGATTGAGTAGGTTCTGCGGCTTGCCGCCGCTGTTCGCTGCAAGCCGGTTAGACTTTACGGTTTCAATGCTCCGCGGTTCAGCGGCGGCACAGCCGCTAAGCGTTTTTTAAGAATCACCGGAGAAGCAAGCTTCTCCGCAAATAGAGCGGCAAGCCGCGGAATTTTGCTTCTTAAAAACCTCATCGGTTACAGAATTCTCTTCAAATTCTCAATTATCACATCCGGCTCGGCTCGTTTTTTGTAATCGGTTTCGATGAAGGCGTAGGTGATCACTCCTTTTTTGTTGATGATGTAGGTGACGGCGAGCGGCAGTTCCGGTTTGGGCATCGCATTGTGTTTGGCGACGTCCAGGCCGTTCTTTATGTACGTTGCGTCGAGGTCGGGCGGCATTTGATAGACGATGCCGAATTTACGGGCAACGTCGAGATTTGGATCGCTGAGGACAGGAAAGAGAACCTCGTTCTTCTTCGCAACGGCCATCGAGGCGTCCGGGTTTTCGACCGAGATCGCGACCAGATTGCCGCCGGCGGCTTTGATATCGGGCATTCTCTGACCGAGTTTTCGCAGATAGGTGTTGCAAAACGGGCACCACGAGCCGCGATAGAACGTGAGCACTATGCTGCCCTGCTTGAGCAGCGTTTTGCTCGAAACGAGCTTGCCGGTGCTGTCTTTCAGCTCAAATTCGGGGGCTTTCGCTCCAACATTCAAGGCCTTCTTGGCCGCATCCTCAGACGAAACAAAGTTCGCCATCTGAGCAGAGGCCGCAATGGCTGCGGTCAATACTATTCCCAACACCGTCGACAGTGTGAAAAATTTTCGTTTGTTCATCGATTCTCCTTTTATCGACAATGCCGCGAACGCCGGGGTTTATTCCTTCGCGGCCGGTTTTTTCGCCCGGCTGACAGCAGCGGTCGTCCGCGTTAGATCCAGGACCAGCATATCATCGTCCACCTCGACACCGTGAAAGACGATGGTCTTCGGCGTCTCTAGCGACAGGTCTACTATAAACGGTTTTGCGTGAATAAGCAGGTTGGCATTTTTCCCCTTATTTTTGACCGGAAAGGCATTATCCGCATCCGGTCCCGTCGGCTTCAGGCCGATCGCACAATTCTGCCGGTCATAAAACAGCTTTACCCATTCCGGGCTGCCAAACGAGGCGTGGGCAACGTGGTTCATGAGGATGACGCCTTTCGGGCTGAGCGTTACGTGCGGCGAGTCTTTACGGTATTTGTTAGGCGATCCGACAAACTCTGTCCATCTTCTATACATTTTCGTGTCTCCTGAATTCAAGTGGAAATGTGTTGCATACATAAAACGACAAGTAATCATAGCAACGAGAATTGGCGGTGTCAAGGGGAAAGTCGCCCCGCCCCGCTGCAAAAGCCCGCGCGTAAGCAAGGGCGATTCCGACAAGCCCCGTGGCACAAGCCCGTGCGTAAGCAAGGGCGATTCCGACAAGCCAAGGATGATAAACCAAAACTGCGAGATTCGCCCTTGCTGACGCGCGGGCTTTTGCTACATTGCGGGAGCAAACGAAGTCTGAGAATTGATTGGCGGGATCGTCGATCGTAAAACGGAAAATTCCGCGTGCCGCAGTCATGGGTTTTGACGCAATAGATTCGAAAGGAATGGCTTGATCTATATGACGTTGTCAGAGCCTTCCGAAGCGGTGCGGCAAAGGAAATTGTCGCAGATAAGCCGAATCCGCCGCTGTTATGAAAATAGCACCATGGCGCCGCTAGAAAATGCGAAAATTGGCTAAAAATAGCCGAAAAGCGACCTTTGACCAATCTCGCATTTACCTCTACCAATCTCGGAGGAAAACTCTACCAGATCGCTAAAGGTACTTGGCCAATTGAGTTGAAATCTGACTGTCGCTCGCACCGCTCACGCAGGCGGTTCTGACAGGAATGATGGCTGGATGTCGTTGCTTCGCATCATTTCCTCAAGCCCGAAGTGCTGATACGCCAGCCGCGTTGCCATGCGGCCGCGTGGTGTGCGGTTGAGGAAGCCGATCTGGAGCAGGTATGGCTCGATCATTTCCTCGATAGATTCTTTTTCCTCATGGATCGCCGCCGAGATCGTACTGAGCCCGACCGGTCCGCCGTCGAATTTTTCGATGATGCATTTGAGCATCTTGGCGTCGGTCTCGTCGAGGCCGTAACTATCTACTTCCATTCGGTTTAGAGCATCGTTGGCGACGTGCTCGTTGATGTGGCCTTCGTGATCGACCTCGGCAAAATCACGCACACGGCGAAGCAGACGGTTGACTATGCGCGGTGTTCCGCGGCCCCGGCGGGCGATCTCGTGCGAGCCCGTTTCGTCGATCCCGACCTTCAAAATATTGGCCGAACGCGTGACGATCGTTTGCAGATCGGTGACGTTGTAAAAATCGAGATTAAAGACAATGTTGAACCTCGCCCGCAGCGGAGCCGTCAGCATTCCGGGCCGCGTGGTTGCCCCGACGAGTGTAAACTTCGGCAGCTCAAGCTTTATCGACCTCGCCGCCGTTCCCTGGCCAATCATCAGGTCGAGGCTGTAATCTTCCATCGCGGGGTAGAGAATTTCCTCGATCGCAGGGTTGAGCCGGTGGATCTCGTCGATAAACAAAACATCGCCTTCCTCAAGCCCCGTCAATATCGCCGCCAGATCGCCGGCCTTCTCGATCACCGGCCCCGAAGTCGATTTGAGCGAAGCTCCCATCTCGTTCGCAACGATGTTCGAAAGCGTAGTTTTCCCCAATCCCGGCGGGCCCGTCAGCAGAATATGATCTAAAGCCTCACGACGTTTCAACGCCGCCTTCATAAAGATCCGCAGGTTTTCCTTGACCTTCGTCTGGCCAATATACTCCGACAACTGCGCCGGACGCAGCACCGCCTCAAACCGGCTGTCGTCAGTCGAAAGCTCTTCGTCTCTAATACTTATCGGGCTTGTACTCAAAATAGCTTTTTTTGGCGATCTTTTTAGCGTTCTTTGCGTCTTTTGCGTTAATACTGCTCCTCTCTTCGATCTTGTTCCAAGAGATTGTTCACGACACGTCTCACACCTTCCTTAAAATATTCTACATTGAAGTTTATCAGGAGCCCGAGATGCATGTCAGTTAGGCGAAGATAGGTGAGCAGGATTCGGCTATGTATGGGTGAAAGAGCGTCGATCGCTTTGCATTCGATTATCACTTTATTCTCAACGATTATATCGGCTCGAAATCCGACGTTTAGGCGAACATTGTCATACTCAACTGGAATTCCACGTTCTACCGCGACCTTAAGCCCACGCTGGCCTAACTCATACGCGAGAGCCGCTTGATAAACGTTTTCGAGCAAGCCCGGGCCGAGCCTTTTGTGCACCTTGTAGGCACAATCGACGATGATTTTCGCGATCTCGTTTTCGTGCATAGCTTGTTGAATTTACTTCAGGTTGTGTGCGAAACGCAAAGGTCGCAAAGAACGCAAAACAAAAACGCAAAAAGAAAAGGGGCGTTTTACGGGCCTCAAAGTAATCCTTTTTGATATAGCGCCAAAATATCCATCGAGAACGCCACAGTGCAATGCAGTACAAGCCCGAGCCAGATCGTGCCGTTTTTGTAGCTGACCCAGCCGAGAAAAAGCCCCGCGAAAACCGCGGCGAAAGTCTCTGCCATTGGTTTTTGGAAGTGGATCATGGTGTACGGCACGGTCATTATGAAAATCGAATAGATGCCGAGCGACGGTTTTAGGCTGTGGACGAGGAATCCGCGGAAGAAGAATTCGAGGCCGAAAAATTGCAGGAAATAGACCATTTCCCAGATCAGCAGCATCGATGACCAATACGGGTCGCCATTGTAAACCTTGAGAAAAGGATACTTAGCCGAAAAGCTGCCGGTCAGAGACATCGCGTAGACGATCGGTAGCATAATCGTGATGCAGACGGCGAGCAGCTTGAGAAAGCCTTTTTCGACTTTGAGAGCAAGGCCGATCTCGCTCAGCTTTTGTTTTTGTACGAACTTCACAAACAAAGCCGGGATCACGAAATAGAACAAGACCGACACAAAGACCCACCAGATCAGGGCGTAAAGGTTATTGTTTGGCGAGTTTGCGGCTTCTTCGCCGATGATGGCTAGCGGGGTTTTTACGACAATAGCTCTCAGGTAATCGGGGCTTTTGAGATAGGTAATGCAGGTCAGGCCGACCGCTGCGTACACAAGAGCAAAGACCGGGGGGCGGTCAAGGGCGGTGAAGTCAATTCTGATCTGGCGAGCAATGTCGAGCATTGAGTGATTTCCGCCCCCGGGCTGCGCCCGTCTATTTGCGGAGAAGCTATGCTTCTCCGAGAACTTTTAATTCCGTTGCGGCTATGCCGCCGCTCTTCGGGGACGGGACGGCGGCGGCATAGCCGCAAAAAACTAAG